>CAZSNA010000114.1:0-8905 GCA_964607825.1 uncultured Fibrobacteraceae bacterium
GCCTCGACTGTCGCTACCTGCTCCGTTACGGGTGCGGCTACATCTGCAGGAGTCCGCGACGTCTGGAGTTGTACCGCCGCGAAGGCGTATAGGCCGTCCGAGACGGCTCGGCGACTCTTCTTAAATGACCTCCTGGTCGTCCTGACGAGGCGTTCCGGCCCCATTCCTGCATATCTTGCCATGAGCGAGGGGCCCCGTCCAGGTGGCCCCCGGAAGGCGCCGCGCCATGGCAACTTACAGCATTCTTTACATTTGCCCCGATTCGACCCGGGCCCCCCTGGTGGACGAACTCCGCCATGAGACCGGCTTCGACTGGACCGTCGTCGAGGCGCCCTGCCGCCCCGAGGCCGGCGCCTGGCCGCCCGCCCGCACCCTGGTGGGCTCCACGGACTACGACGCGGTGGTCATCCAGGCTCCCGACCCCTGTCCCCTCAGCGACTTCGCCGGCGTGGTGCTCGAACTGACCCGCGTCCACCCCGACCTGCTCCTCTACCTGCTGGTCGACTCCGCCCGCGCCGAGCTCGTCCGCGCCCTGTCGGACGTCTGCAGCTGCGGCCTGCTCTTCCCCGGCCTGATGACCGCGCCGCACATCGCCAGCCGTCTGCGCGACGGCATCGACCACCGCCGTCTCGAGCGCGATCTGCGCGAGGCCAACACCTTCGCCTCGCAGGTGATCGGCAGCGCCGGCGAGGGCATCGTGGTCATGGACGAGGCCGGCAAGGTGCGCATCTGGAACAGCGCCATGGAACGGCAGACCGGCGTGGCCGCGCCCTTCGCCCTGGGCCGCGACGCCCGCGAGCTGCTGCCCACGCTGGCCGACCGGGATCTGGAGAACGCCGTGCAGCGCGCCCTGTGGGGGGAGACCGATCCCGCGGTGGACGTCCACTACTGCAACCGGCGCACCGGGCGGACGGGCTGGCTCTCGGCCGTCTTCGCCGCCCATCGCGACGCCGACGGCCGCATCGCCGGCGTGATCGGCATGGTGCGCGACGTCTCCGAACGCAAGGAGGCCGAGCTGGCCCTGCGCCACCTGGCCTTCCACGATCCCCTGACCGGCCTGCCCAACCGCCGCTTCTTCCGCGAGCGTCTCGAGGAGGCCGTGGCCAACGCGTGCCGCTACGGCCATCGCTTCGCCCTGATGGCCATCGACCTCGACCGCTTCAAGGAGATCAACGACACCTGGGGCCACGAGGCGGGCGACGACCTGCTGCGCCTGTTCGTCGAGCGCGTCGGCGCGCAGCTGCGCAAGGGCGACGTCTTCGCGCGCCAGGGGGGCGACGAGTTCGTGGTGCTGCTGCCGGAGGTCGCGTCGGGGGAGGACGTGGAACCGGTGGCGGCCAAGATCGTCGCGGCCCTGCGGGAGCCCTTCCGCATCGGCGACGAGCCCATCCGCATGACCGCCAGCATCGGCTACGTCCTGCACGACGGGGACGAGGTCGGCCCGGACGAGCTGTTCCGCCGGGCCGACCGCGCCATGTACCGCGCCAAGGACGAGGGCCGCAACCGCTACCGGCGGCACGCCCGGTAAACGGCGCCCGCGACGTCTCCCGCCTCCGATCCGGCCGTACGCCGCCGATGAAACTCCTCTCGCAACAGACCGTATTCCACGGGTTCCCCACATCTCACCCACCGGGAGGAATCACCGTGATCCGAGTCATCCTCATCCTGTGCGCCGCGTCGATGCTGCCCCTCGCGTCCTTCGCCCAGGAACTGCCCGGGCTCGAATTCGAGAAGTACGTCCTGGACAACGGCCTGCAGGTGATCCTCCACGAGGACCACAGCGTGCCGATGGTCTCGGTCAACGTCTGGTACCACGTGGGTTCGAAGAACGAGAAGTCCGGCCGCACCGGCTTCGCGCACCTCTTCGAGCACATGATGTTCCAGGGATCGAAGCACCACGACCAGGACTACTTCGCGCCGCTGCAGCGGATCGGCGCCGCCGTCAACGGCTCGACCACGGAGGACCGCACCAACTACTGGGAGAACGTGCCCAGCGACCAGCTCGAACTGGCCCTGTGGCTGGAGTCCGACCGCATGGGCTACCTCATCCCGGCCATGACCCAGGACCGTCTCGACAACCAGAAGGACGTGGTCCGCAACGAGAAGCGCCAGGGGGAGAACCAGCCCTACGCCGTGGCCCGTCAGCTGCGGCAGGAGCTGCTCTATCCCGAGGGACATCCCTACCGCCATACGGTGATCGGATTGATGGAGGATCTGACCGCCGCGAGCATGGAGGACGTCACCGAGTTCTTCGAGCTCTACTACGCGCCCAACAACGCCTCGCTGTGCGTGGCCGGCGACATCGACGTCGCGGAGACCAAGGCGATGATCGCGAAGTACTTCGGCACGCTGCCCCCGGGACGGCCGGTGCAGCGGCTCGAGGCCTGGGTGCCCGAGCTGCCCAGCGAGCGCCGCGCCGTGGCCCAGGACGACGTGGAGCTGCCCCGGGTCTACATGGCCTGGCACACGCCCGGCATCTACCTGCCCGGCGACGCCGAGCTCGACCTGCTGGCCTCGATCCTGTCCGACGGCAAGACCTCGCGTCTCTACAAGGCCCTGGTCTACGAGCAGCAGATCGCCCAGGACGTGGCGGCCTACCAGACCTCGCGCGAACTCAGCGGCGTGTTCAACGTCCAGGCCACGGCCAAGCCCGGCGTGTCGCTCGAGGAACTCGAGGCGGCCATCGACCGCGAGCTGGACCGCCTGCTGGACAAGGGCATCCGCAAGGACGAGCTGGCCCGCGCCCGGACGAGCTGGGAGTCGGGCTTCATCCGGCGCCTGGAGACCGTGGGCGGCTTCGGCGGCAAGGCCGACCAGCTCAACGCCTACAACGTGCGCACCGGCGACCCCGGCTACATGCGCGCCGACCTGGCCCGCTACCGCGACGCCTCGGCCAAGGACGTGATGGCCGTCGCCCGCGAGTTCATGGACCTGGACCGCCGCGCCGTGCTGCACGTGGTGCCCCTGGGCGACCTGGCGGCCGCCGAGGTCGAGGTCGACCGCACGCAGATGCCCGGTGCCGGTCGCGAGCCCTCGTTCTCGCCGCCCGAGATCCTCTCGGCGGAGCTCTCCAACGGCATGGACCTGTACCTGGTGGAGAAGCACGAGCTGCCGCTGGTGCAGGTGAACCTGGTGCTCAAGAGCGGCTGGTCCGCCGATCCGGTCGACAAGCCCGGCGCCACGGCCCTGACCGCCGACATGCTCGACGAGGGCACCCGCAGGCGCGACGCCCTGGCGATCTCAGAGCGCGCCACCGAGCTGGGCGCGAACCTCGGCACCTTCAGCGGCTTCGACGGCACCTTCGTCAACCTCAACGTGCTGAAGACCAACCTGGACGACGGCCTGGAACTGATGAGCGACGTGGTGCTGAACCCGGTCTTCCCCGAGGCCGAGCTCGAGCGCCTGCGCGACGAGTACCTGGGCCGCATCCAGCAGCAGAGCATGCAGCCGGTGGCGGTGGCCTACAAGCTGTTCCAGAAGCGGCTGTACGGGGAGGGGCATCCCTACGCGCAGCCCTTCACCGGCACCGGCACGGCCGAGTCGGTACGGAAGCTGACGCGCGACGATCTGGTTCGCCAGCACGCGACCCTCTACAAGCCCGACAACGCGGCCGTGGTGATCGCCGGCGACCTGAGCCTGGACGAGGCGGTGTCCCGCGTGGAGGCCGCCTTCGCGAAGTGGGAGCGGGGCGACGTGCCCGCGGTCGCCGCCTCGCAGGCGCGACCCTCGTCGGACGGCCGCATCTGCGTGGTCGACAAGCCCGGCGCCCAGCAGAGCGTCATCGTGATCGGCCACGAGGGGTTGCCCCAGAGCCATGACGACTGCCTGCCGCTGCAGGTGATGAACCTGCCCCTGGGCGGCCAGTTCATGTCGCGCGTGAACATGAACCTGCGCGAGGACAAGGGCTACACCTACGGCGCCCGCACCATGACCCTCAACTTCGGCCAGAGCGGCATCTTCCTGGCGTTCTCCCAGGTGCACACTGAGTACACCGCCGAGTCGGTGGTGGAGTTCATGAAGGAACTGGACGACGTGCGCGGAACGCGCCCCGTCAGCGACGTCGAACTCGCCGACGGCAAGAGCCAGATGATCAAGAGCTTCCCCCAGCAGTTCCAGTCGGTCGGCGGCATCGCCGGCCAGCTCGCGAACCTGGTGCTCTACGACCAGCCGCTGGACGAGTGGAAGACCTACGTCGACCGCGTGCGAGCCGCCGACCAGGACCTGGTCCTGCGCATGGCCCGCGAGCACATCGACCCCGAGGCGTACCAGATCGTGATCATCGGCGACTGGGCCGCCATCGAGGACGACCTGCGCGGCCTGAACCTGGGCGAGATCGTGCTGGCGGATCCGGACGCGCTCTGATCCGGGACGCGACGGATCGCGTCTGCAGCCCCCTTCCCTTCACGGGGGAGGGGGCGTCTTTTTCAATGGCGAGTGGCAAGGCAGGCTGCCGAGGCCGCCTCCGCCTCCACTGACGATTCGCCGGAAGGGGGATTGTCAAACCTCCCCGACGGTAGCAGAATGGGGGTCGGACCCAACTCCAGGAGCTGACCTCCATGAGCAAGAAGATCACCGTCCTCGGCGCCGGCCTCGTCGGCGGCCCCATGGCCTTCGACCTGGCCCTCGAACCGCGCTTCCGCGTGACCGTGGCCGACCGCGACCAGAAGGCCCTGTCACGCCTCTCCACCCGCGCCCCCGTCTTCACGGCGGTGCGCGACCTGTCCGACCCCCAGGTGGTCGCCGAACTGGTCGAGGACGCCGACCTGGTGATCGAGGCCATGCCCGGCTGGCTGGGCTACCGCACCCTGCGCACGGTGATCGACAGCGGGGTGAACGTGGTGTCGATCTCCTTCTTCCCGGAGAACCCGCTGGAGCTCGACGACTTCGCCCGCGCCCGCGACGTGACCGCGGTGGTCGACTGCGGCCTCTTCCCGGGCATGGGCAGCGCCCTGGTCATGGACGCCGTCACGCGTCGACTCGACCGCACCGACCGCATCGACATCCTCGTGGGCGGCCTGCCCGAAAACCCCGCGCCGCCGCTGTATTACCGCGCCGTCTTCTCGCCGGCCGACGTGATCGAGGAGTACGTGCGCCCCGCCCGCCACCTGGAGAACGGCGAGATCGTGGTCCGCCCCGCCCTGTCGGACGTGGAGCCCGTGCGCTTCGAGAGCTACGGCGACCTCGAGGCCTTCAGCACCGACGGCCTGCGCACCCTGATCGACACCATCCGCTGCCCCAACATCCGCGAGAAGACCCTGCGCATCCCCGGCACCGCCGCCCAGATGAAGCTGCTGCGCGACATCGGCCTGTTCGACGACGAGCTGGTGTCCGCCGGCGGCGCCGTGATCCAGCCCCGCGACATGGCCCTGAGCCTGCTGTCCAACCAGTGGGAGATGCCCGACGGCCAGGGCGACGTGACCCTGCTGCGCATCACCGTCGAGGGCGTGAAGGACGACGCGCCGCGGACGGTCCGCTGGGAACTCGAGGACCGCTGGGACGCCAAGGGGGGCGTGCTGAGCATGGCCCGCACCACCGGCTACACCGCGACGGTGGTGGCGCGGATGGTGCTGGACGGGACCTACAAGCAGCCGGGGATCTCGCCGCCGGAGTATCTGGGGCGGGAGGAGGCTTGCGTGAAGCGGCTGCTGGGGGAGCTGGGGGAGCGGGGGGTTGTGTATCGGGAGGTCGAGGCGGCGTCCTGACGCCGGGTCGCTTCGGGCCTATCCGCCGTGCACCAGTTCCGCGGTGGCCCGCCGGTACTCTTCCGCCCGGTCCGGTCTGTCCCAGGCTTCGTACAGCTCTACGGCATTCATGAGGGCGCTCCGCCGCGCCCGCACGGGCGTGGTCGTCGAATCGACCAGGATCGGCAGATGCGTCTCGACGAGCCGCACGGCTTCCTCCCGCCGATCCAACGCCTCGAGACACCGTCCCAGCGTGAACCCCGCCATGGCGATCTCCCAATGGGCGTCGCCGAGGGCGTCGCGCATGTCGGCCAGGCAGGCGCGCAGCTCGGGTTCGGCCTCGGCGGGATGTCCCCGGTCGAGGCGCAGGGTCGCCAGGGCGCGCCTCGCCGACAGGACCTGGCGGTTCCGCGCGTCGTAGATGTTGTTCAGCATGGCCAGGCAGGCCCGGAGGTGGTGCTCGGCGCTCTCCAGGTCGCCGCCGTCGGCCGCGAGGTTGCCGCGGCCCCTCAGGATGCCGGCGATTCGCCAGTGCTCGTCGCCGAAGACCGCCGTATAGATCTCCTGGGCGCGGCTGTAGCACGAGTCCGCCGCGGTGCCGTCGCCGCGCGCCGCGAGGATCGCGGCCTTGACCTGGAACCAGCGTCCGAATCTGTGATTCCGTTCCCCGAACGTCTCGAGTGCGAAGGCGTATTGGCGATCGAGCAGGACTTCCGCCTCCCCGAAACGGCCCTGACCCATCAGGTTGTTCGCCAGTGACATCCGGGACCAGTGGACGGGCAGGCTTCCCTCGCCGTGGAGTCCGGTCCGGAAGGCCAGGGTCTCGCGGAAGAGCGTTTCGGCGGCCGCGAAATCCCCCCGCGTCTGCAACGTCACGGCGAGGTTGGTCTTGGCGGCGGACGTCCGCGAATGGTCCTCGCCGAACAGGTCGACGTAGATGTCGATGGATTCCCGGAGCAGCCGCTCCGACGTCTCGTACTTCCCCAGGATCTGGGCCAGCACGCCCAGGTCCTCCGTGTTCCGCGCCAGGTTGTCCCGGGGCCCGACGCGCTCGTAGATGTCCCGGCAGATCGCCACCAGCGACTCCGACTCCGCATAGCGGTTCCCGACGTAGTAGAGATTCGCCAGATTCCGATAAGCCGAAGCCGTGCTGCGGTGGTAGAGGCCGGAAAGCCGCCTCCGATCCTCGGCCGCGCGGCGCAGGACCGGCTCCGCCTCGTCGTGCCGCGACTGGCTGACCAGCAGGGAGCCCAGGGCCTCCCGGCAGGCGAGTTCGCCCTCCGGGTCCGAACCGTCCGCCGCGTGGATGGCGTGTGCGATGACGGCGAGGGACTCCGCCTGCGCATACTCGCCCCGTCGCTCGAAGATGTCGGCCTCGTCCAGGATCGCGCCCGCGACCTCCGGGTGGCCTTCGCCCAGGGTCCGGCCGAGGACGTCCCGGGCGGATCGAAACTGCGCGGCCGCCTCGTCGAAGCGGTCGAGCGCGACGTAGGAGCGGCCGAGCGTCCGACGGACGGCCGCCTCGACCTCCGGTTCGTCCGACAGATCGACGTCGATCTTGGCCGCCGCCGCGTCGAGCAGCTCCGGCACCGTGACGTCCCGCCCCAGGTCGCGCGGATTCTCGTCGGCCAGCATGGACTGCAGGAACTCGTTGATCCGCTCCGCCTTCCGCGTCTGCACCTCCGCCCGCTCCCGCGCCCGGCTCTGCCCCTGATACAGCACCGACATGGTCAGTCCGAAACCCAGCAGCAGCACGAACACCGTGGCGGCGAACGCGACCGGCAGCCGGTGACGGGCCACCATCTTGCGGAGCTGGTAGATGGCGCTGGGGGGATGGGCCAGGATCGGCTCGGCGGCGAGGTAGCGTTCCAGGTCCTCGGCCAGCGCCGCCGCGCTGTGGTAGCGGCGATCGGGATCCTTGTCGAGGGCCTTGTGGGTGATGGTGACCAGGTCGGCGTCGATGCGGGGCGAGGTCCCGTCGCGGGTGTCGAGGGGACGCGGCGACGTCTCCCGGATCACCCGCGCGGCCTCGACGATGGAGGACCTCCGCACGTCGTAGGGCAGCCGCCCCGACAGGAGCCGGTAGAGGATCACGCCCAGCGAGTACACGTCCGCGCGCAGGTCGAAGCCGCCGGGGTCGCCCGCCACCTGCTCGGGGCTCATGTAGTCCGGCGTGCCGACGACCTGGCCGGCCACCGTCAGGTCGGGCCGCTCGTCCTCGGACGCCGCCACGGCCTTGGCCACGCCGAAGTCGATGACCACGGGGAACGGTTTTCCGTCGTGCAGCGTCACCAGCACGTTCGACGGTTTCAGGTCGCGATGGATGACGCCCTTCTGATGGGCGTGCCGCACCGCCCGGCACACGGTCAGGAACAGGCGGACCCGCTCGCGCAGGTCGAGATCCTCCGTCTCGCAGTAGTCGGTGATGGGCACGCCGCGCACGAGCTCCATGACGAAGTACGGACGGCCGTCCTCGTCGGCGCCGCTGTCGAGCATGGTGGCGATGTGGGGGTGGTCCATCAGGGCCAGCGTCTGGCGTTCCGACGCGAAGCGCGACGCCAGCCGGCCGCGGTCCGATCCCGTCTTGAGCAGCTTCAGGGCGAGCTCCCGCCGCACCGGTTCGGTCTGCTCGACCCGGTAGACGATCCCCATGCCGCCCTCGCCGAGCACGCCGAGGATCCGGTACGGGCCGATCCGTTCGGGCAGGGGAGGGGGAGGCGCCGCGCCGAGCTCGTCGGCGAGCTCGGTGTCCAGCAGGTCGGCCGCGCCGCCGGTCCGGAGCATGTCGGGCACGTCGAGGTCCCGGTCCAGCAACGCCTCCGCCCGGGCCCGCAGCTCGACGTCGCCGCCGCAGGCCTCGGCCAGGTAGGCGTCGCGGTCCTCGTCGGGCCGCGCGGCGCAGGTGAGCAGGATCTCCTTCAGGCGGGCGAAGCGCTGGGGATCCATGTCACCTCGTTTCAGGCGGGGAGCTCGTCGGCCAGCCAGCGGCGCGCGACCATCCAGTCGCCGTCCACGGTCCGTTTGGAGACGCCCAGCGCCTCGGCGACTTCCAGGGCCGTCATGCCGGCAAACACGCGGAGCTCCACCACGCGGGCCATGCGGTCGTCCAGCTCGGACAGCCGGATCAGGGCGTCGTCGAAGGCGAGCGTGTCGAGATAGGGGCTCCGGCCGGGTGTGCCCTGCCAGCTGAAGTGGGACAGTTTCAAGCCCTAAATTAGTGGACA
>CAZSNA010000115.1:0-8823 GCA_964607825.1 uncultured Fibrobacteraceae bacterium
GATGCGCGCGCCGCCCGACTGCGCGTGCTGGGCGCCGCGCCCGACGCCGACGAGCTGGCCGCGCCGCGACTGGTGCTGGCCTGCGGCGTGGTCAAGGGCCGGCGATTCGAGTGGCTGCTGGAGAAGGCCGCCGAGCTGGGCGCCCACGCTGTGCAGCCCCTGCTCACCGACCACGGCGAGGTCGATCCCCGCGAGGGCAAGCGCGCGCGCTGGACCGCCGTACTGGCGTCGGCCACCAAGCAGTCGGGCCGGGCGTGGCGGCCGGACCTGGCCGACCCCGTGCCGCTGGCGGACTGGCTCGCGACCCGTCGTTCGTCCGGGAGCGGCGACGGGCTGTTCTACGGCGTGGCCCGCGCCCGCGGCGACGAGCGGCGCGTGAACGGTCGCGACGTGCTGTCGCCGTACGAGGTGCTCGCGGCGCCGGCCGCGCCCGCCGGGGATCTGGCCTGGGTCGTCGGTCCCGAGGGGGGCTGGAGCGACGCCGAACTGGCGGCCCTGGCCGAGGACGGCACGCCCGTGCGCCTGGGGCCGCACCGCCTGCGCACCGAGACCGCCGTGGCCGCGGGCCTGGCCCTGCTGGCGGCCCGGCGCGAGATGATCGTCGACGCGTAGCCGTCCGCGCCCCATACTGGTTCCGTTCCCGTTCCGTCCCCGAGGAGGAGATCCCATGCCCGCATCCGAACTCGCGGCCCGGCTCCAGCAGGACGTCATCGCCGCCATGAAGGCCAAGGACAAGGCGCGCCTCGGCGTGCTGCGCATGCTGCAGGCGGCCGTCAAGCAGGTGGAGGTGGACACCCGCGCCGAGCTGGACGACGACGCCGTCGTCAAGGTGCTGCAGTCCTACCGCAAGAAGGTGCGCGACAGCCTGGCCGGCGCACGCGAGAGCGGCCGCGACGAGCTGGTGGCCCAGGCCGAGGCCGAGCTGGTCGTGGTCGAGTCCTACCTGCCCGCCGAGCTGGACGACGCCGCCCTGGAAGCGCTGGTCCGCGAGGTGATCGCCGAGACCGGCGCCGAGTCCATGAAGGACATGGGCCGGGTGATGAAGGCCGTGCTGGCCAAGGCCGCCGGCCGCGTCGACGGGAGCCGCGTGAGCCCCGTCGTGAAGACCCTGCTCGCGGGGTGAGGAAGGAGTGCCCATGTCCTGGCTGAGCCTGCTGACCCTCGCGCTGCTGCTGGTCTTCGCCGTCGCCGGCTGGCGCGCCGGACTGATCCGCCGGGTCCTGGAGTTCGTGGGCCTGGTGGCCGCGGTGCTGCTGGCCTCGCACTACGGGCATCTGGTGGCCTCCCAGCTCGAGGAGAGCACGGGGCTGGCGGATCGCCTCGCCGGACCGCTGGGCTGGCTGCTGCTCTTCGCGGCCCTGCTGGTGCTCACCCGCCTGGCCGCCTGGGCCCTGTCGAAGGCCCTGCGCGTGTCGGTGCTGGGCTGGCTCGACAAGAGCGGCGGCGCCCTGCTGGGCCTGTTGATCGGCGCCCTGGTGGCCAGCGTCCTGTTGATGCTGGCGACGAAGCTGCCCGTCGACGGCGACCTGGCCGAGCGGATCGAGAGCGAGCCGCTGACCCGGATCGTGCACGGCGCGGCGCCCGCCCTCTACGGCCTCGTGGTGCGCGACGGCAAGGACGACATCGAGCGTCTCTGGCAGCGCGCCAAGGACGGTCTGCGCGAATCGGACGCGGCCGCCGACGCCGTCAAGGACGCCGTCCGCGAACAGCTCGACGGGGACTGAGCCGTGAACCCCCTGCTCGCCGAACTGGCCGCGGCCGAACGCGAGGGCGTCCTGGCCGACACGCCCGCCCACGACCGCGCCCTGCGCCTGCTGCAGTGGCCGCGCGTCGCCCGCCTGGTGGCCAACCGCTGCCGCAGTCGGCTCGCCGCCACGCGGGTGGCGCGCCGGCGCCCCTTCGTCGATCCCGACGCCATCCGCCTGCGCCACGACCTGGCCGACGAGCTGCGTCCCGAGTCCGAGCGCGGCGTGCGGCCGCCCCTGTGCGACGTGTCGGAGACGGTGAGCCTGCTGCTTCGCGAACGCCCGCTGCGCCTGGAGGGGGCCGACCTGGTCCACCTCGCCGGCGTGGCCGCGGAGCTGGATGTCCTGCGCGTCCACCTGCTGGCCCGCGAGGCGGCCGCCCCCCGCTGGTGCGACGCGGCCCGCCGCCTGTCGGGCTTCGAGGGCCTGCGCGCCGCGGTGGAGCGGCGTCTCGACCGCGACGGCCACGTCCGCGACGACGCCACCCCGGCCCTGGCCAAGCTGCGCCGCGGCATCCGCGATGGGGAGCGCGGCGTGCGCAGCGAGGTGTCGCGGGCCATGACCGAGGCCCGCGGACGCGACTGGCTGACCGCCGCCGAACCCACCCTGCGCGGCGAACGCTTCTGCCTGCCCGTGCGCGCCGGCGCCAAGCGCAAGGTGGACGGCATCGTCCACGACCGCTCGGCCAGCGGCGGCACCCTCTACATCGAGCCCGCCGCCGTGGTGCACCTGCAGAACGAGCTGACCGAGCGGCGCCTGGCCGCCGCGACGGAGGTCGAGCGCATCCTCCTGGAGCTCAACGGCCGCGTGGAGGGCGAGTCCGCCGCGCTGCTGGAGGCCTGCGAGTTCGCCCTGCGCGTGGACGAGACCTGCGCCGCCCTGGACTGGAGCCGCGACGTCGGCGGCGCCGCGGTGATCCCCGACGCCGACGCGCCCCTGGACCTGCGCGGCGCCCGCCACCCCCTGCTGCTCTTTCCCGCCGGCGGCGGCGAGGGCGACTGCGTTCCCCTGGACCTGCCCCTGCCCGACGACGCCCGCGTGCTGGTGGTCAGCGGCCCCAACGCCGGCGGCAAGTCGGTCTCGCTCAAGTGCGTCGGCCTGATGACGCTGCTGGCCCAGTGCGGCTGGGACCTGCCCGCCCGCGAGGACAGCCGTCTGCCCCTGGTGCGCCGGATCTGCGTGGACCTGGGCGACGACCAGTCCATCGCCCGCTCGTTGAGCAGCTTCTCGGCCCACCTGGGCCACCTGGCCGGCTTCCTGGCCGAGGCGGACGCGGACACCCTGGTGCTCTGCGACGAGATCGGCAGCGGCACCGACCCCGAGGAGGGGACCGCCCTGGCCTTCTCCGTGCTGGAGGGCCTGGCCGAGCGCGGCGCGCGGGTGCTGGCCTCGACCCACTTCAGCCTGCTCAAGGCGGCCGTGGACGACCACCCGCACATGATCAACGCGGCCATGGACTTCGACGAGGAGAGCCTCGCGCCCCTGTTCACCCTGCGCGTGGGCGTGCCCGGCGCGAGCCACGCCTTCGACATCGCCGGCCGCATGGACTTCCCCGCCGACCTGCTCGCGCGGGCCCGCGCCCGCGTGGGGGAGGAGCGCTTCCGGGTGGAGCGTCTGCTGGTGGAACTGGGCGCCCGTGCCCGCGAACTGGCCGAGGCCCGCGACACCGCCCGCGCCGACGCCGAGGCCGCCGCCCGCGAACGACGGGATCTCGAGGCGCGGCTCGACGACATCGACGGCGAGCGCCGGCGGAGCCTCGCCGCAGCCCGCGGCGAGGGGGAGCGCTTCCTGGCCGAGGCCCGCCGCACCCTGGAGCGCGTGGTGCGCGAACTGCGGTCGGGCGGCGCCGACGGACGGGCCATCCGCTACGGCAAGGACGCCCTGGCCGACCTGGACGCCCGACTCCCCGACGCCGGCGAACCCCCCGCGCCCGCCGACGGTCCCGCGCCCGCCGCGGGAGACCGCGTGCGCGTGCCCCACCTGAATCTCAGCGGCACGGTGGTCGAGGCGCGCGGGGACAAGCTGACGGTCACCGCCGGCGGCCTGCGTCTGAACCTGAAGGCCGGCGACGTGGAGGTGCTGCCCGACGGCGACGGGGCCGCGGACGACGACGCCCCCGCCGGCGCCGGCGCCTGGACCTGGAGCGCCGACGACGCCCCCGCCGGTTTCGAGATCGACCTGCGCGGCTGGCGCGCCGATGAGGGCTGGGAGGCCCTCGACCGCCTCATCGACCGGGCCATTCCCGCCGGCGTGGGCGAATTGAGCGTGATCCACGGCGTCGGCACCGGCCGCCTGCGCGAGCATCTCCACGCCCGCCTGCGCGACGACCCCCGCGTCGCCGCCTACGACGTCTCGCCCGCCGACCGGGGCGGGGAGGGGCGGACCGTCGTCCGGCTGGCCTGAAGGCGATCAAGTCCTATCTGGTTGCCAGGTGGACATTTCGAGTCTCCATGATTACGATATAGGGTCCCGATGGTCTGCCGGAATCCCGTCTTCCCTGTCGAAGGGTGCCGCACCGATGTCCCCTGTCTTGCCGAAGGACGTGGTGTCGCGCATCAAGGAGGAGACGGACATCGTCGGTCTGGTCCGCGAGTACGTGAGCCTCAAGCCCGCCGGCACCGCCTTCAAGGGACTCTGCCCCTTCCACCGCGAGAAGACGCCCAGCTTCCACGTCAATCCCCAGCGTCAGATGTACAAGTGCTTCGGTTGCGGCGAGGGCGGCGACGCCATCTCCTTCCTGATGAAGCTGCAGGGACTTTCGTTCCCGGAGGCCCTGGAGGTGATGGCCCGGCCCCTGAACATCGACCTGGCGCGCTACCTGGTGGACAACGACGTGGCGGAGGGCGAGCGTCAGGCCTTCTTCCGGGCCCAGGAGGCCGCCGCCGAGCTGTGGCGCGACGCCCTCTGGGAGGACGCGGGCGCGTCGGCCCGCACGTACCTGCTCGAGCGCGGGTTCGGCGAGGAGATCCTGCGCCGCTTCGACGTGGGCTACGCGCCGGCGGGCAGCGACTGGCTCCGCGACGGGCTCGCCCGCAAGGGCGTCGACGCCGAACTGGCCAAACGGGCGGACCTGATGCGCATCGGGCGCAACAACGAGCTTTTTGCCTATTTCCGCAGCCGGGTTATCTTCCCCATCAGGACCATCGCCCAGCGCATCGCCGGCTTCGGGGGCCGCATCCTGGGCGACGGGGAGCCCAAGTACCTCAACTCGGCCGAGAGCACCTACTTCAACAAGCGGGAACTGCTCTACGGCTTCGCGCAGTCGAGGATCCCGATCGCCCGCAGCAAGACCGCCGTCCTGGTGGAGGGTTACCTCGACCAGCTCGCCCTGGCCCAGGCCGGGTTCGGCAACTGCGTCGCCACCTGCGGCACGGCGTTCACGCCCCAGCAGGCCCGGGCGCTGCGCCGGGGCTGCCGCACCGCCTACGTGCTCTTCGACGGTGATCCGGCGGGGCTGAAGGCGGCCGTGAAGGCGGCGGGCGTGGCGGTGGCCGCGGGGCTCGAGGCGCGCGTGGCGCGTCTGCCCGACGGGGAGGATCCGGCCGATTTCCTGCAGACGCGGCCCCCCGAGGAGCTCTCGCGCCTGCTGGAGGCCGCCACGGGCTATCTGCCCCTGCTGCACGACCTGGCCGCCGCCAGCGGTCGCGGCCGCGAGGGCATGGAACGGGCCGTCAAGGCGGCCCTGCAGACCCTGATCCAGGTGGAGGATCCGATCCGCCAGGCCTATCTGGTGGCGGAAGCCTCGGAGCTGTTCCATCTTGACGAGGGCATCCTGCGGGCGGAAATGGACCGCGCGGCCCGGCGCGCGCCCCGACCGGCGCCCGGACCGGAGCCCGAACCGGACAAGGCCGCGGCCCCCGCGCCGCCCCCCGCCCCGCGGGGACGGCTCGACGTGGACGTCGCGGCCATCGAGACCCAGATGCTGGGGCACGCCCTGGCCGACTCCAGCGGCCACGCGGCCCGTGAGCTGCTCGCCCTGTTCGCGGACGACGTCGCGTCGACGCCGACGGGGGAGGCGCTGAGGCGGGAACTGGCCGCCTGGCGGGACGAGGGCGATCCCGGCCCGCCCGCCGACTGGATCCAGTCGCGCTGGCACGACCAGGACGACGACTACCGCCGCTTCGTGACCGACCTGATCACCGGACTGGAGGGGAATGCCGAAGCCGATCATCTGCTGAACGTGAAGCAATGCCACGAGCGTCTTGAATCCGACCGGCAGCGCCGACGCCTGAGCGAGGCCCTGCGAACGCGCACCGGCGGCGAGGGGGACTAGAGCACACATGGCCACAGATAAACTCGACACCATCGTCGAAAGCATCCGCAAGCAGGCGAGCGAGAACGGCGGGTACATCCTGCTGGACCAGGTCAACGAGATGATCGGCGAGGAGGACAGCATCGTCGATCTCTACGAGCACGTGCTCGAGAAGCTGACCGAGGTCAAGATCGACGTCTACGAGTCCGAGTCGGAGGCCAAGCGGAAGCGCCGCAAGGAGACCGAGCGCCTGAAGCGCAAGTCGGCCGCCCAGCGCAAGGCCCAGCGCAGCAACATGAAGTACGACGACCCGGTGCGCATGTACCTGCGCGAGATGGGCCGCGTGCCCCTGCTGACGCGCCAGGGCGAGGTGGACCTGGCCAAGCGCATGGAGGAGGGGCTGCTCTCGGTCCTGCGGGCCACCGTCCGCTCCAAGCTGACGCTGCGCGAGCTGCGGCACGTGGCGGAGCAGCTGTCGCAGGAGCACATCATGGTGGACGAGGTCGTCCAGCACGACAGCAGCACCTGGAACGTCCACTACTCGCCGAAGAAGGAGGGGCAGCGGATCGCCCGCTCCATCGACCGCATCGAGAAGTGGCAGTCCGAGCTCAAGAGCCAGCGCTCGGAGCTGGCCAAGTGCAAGAACGGCACCCGCGCCGCCACGCTCACGCGCATGATCCAGTCCCGCGAGCGCAAGATCTCCGACACCTTCGTCGGCCTGCATCTCGCGCCCCAGCAGATCGACCACCTGTCCAACCGCATCCTGCTGGTCGACAACAAGGTGCGCGACCTGCAGTCGCGTATCGAGGCCGAGACGGCCAAGGACAGCCCCTCGACCTCCACCCGCGGCTTCAAGAAGCAGATCGGCGAGGTGGAGCGCGAGGTGGGCCTGTCCTGCGAGGATCTCGCCGGGCTCGCGTCCGAGATCGAGCACGGCCGCCTGGAGGTCGACACCGCCCAGCGCGAGATGATCGAGGCCAACGTGCGCCTGGTGATCAGCATCGCCAAGCGCTACACCAACCGCGGCCTGGAATTCCTGGACCTGATCCAGGAGGGCAACTCGGGCCTGATGCGCGCGGTGGAGAAATTCGACTACCGCAAGGGCTACAAATTCTCGACCTACGCCACCTGGTGGATCCGGCAGGCCATCACCCGCGCCATCGCGGACCAGGCCCGCACGATCCGCGTACCGGTGCACATGATCGAGGCCATCAACAAGGTCAACCGCGCCCAGCGGCAGCTCGTGCAGGAGTTCGGCCGCGATCCCTCGCCCGAGGAGATCGCCCGCAGCCTGGACATGCCCCTGGAGAAGGTCAGCGGCGTCCTGAAGGCCAGCATGGAACCGGTGTCCCTGAACCGGCCCATCGGCGAGGACGAGGACAGCAGCCTCGGCGACTTCATCGAGGACGAGGCCGCCCTGTCCCCGTCGCACGTGGCGGCCCACGCCATGCTCAAGGACCAGCTGCACCGCGTGCTGAGCACGCTGTCGCGCCGGGAGGAGAAGGTCATCCGCCTGCGCTTCGGCCTGGGCGACGGCACCCCGCGCACCCTGGAGGAGGTCGGCACCATCTTCAAGGTGACCCGCGAGCGCGTGCGGCAGATCGAGGCCAAGGCCCTGCGCAAGCTCCGTCATCCGAGCCGGTGCCGGAAGCTGAAAGGCTACACGGAGATCGTCTGATCCGGTTTTGATTTGACCCGGAGAGAGGGAACCCTTATCGTTTGGCGCCGAGTTCGGAGGGCCCATAGCTCAGTCGGTTAGAGCAGCCGCCTCATAAGTGGTCGGTCCCAGGTTCAAGTCCTGGTGGGCCCACCACTACACGGACTCGGCAGGGAAGATGGGCGATTAGCTCAGCTGGCTAGAGCGCTCGCCTCACACGCGAGAGGTCACTGGTTCAAGTCCAGTATCGCCCACCATCTTCCGCCGATTCCAGTCGCCGACCGATACGGGGTGCATGCGCACCCTTTTTTGTTGGGCCCCGCCCTTGCTGGACCACTACGCGCCCCGTCGCCCGGAAGGTCGCCTGACATGCCCGATTCCAAGTCCCCCGATACCCTCGGCGAGTTGCTCAAGACCCTGGAGAAGAGCGACAACCTGCGCCAGCTCGCACGCGAATGCGGCTTCACGCCCCGCGACCTCAAGAAGCGGTTGCGACTGTGGCGCCGCGAGCTGGAGACCGAGACCGACGCCGCACCCGCCCGGGCCCGCACGCGTCGCGCCGCGGCGACGGACACGCCCGAGCTCGTCTCCGCCGCGGACCTGAAGGAGAGCCCCCTGCCCGCCCGCGGCGACCAGGTCCTGGAGATCTGGACCGACGGCGCCAGCCGCGGCAACCCCGGTCCCGCCGCCATCGGCATGGTCTTCGGCCAGCGCGGCGGCGAACTGCTCTGCGCCCACGGCGAGACCATCGGCAAGGCCACCAACAACGTGGCCGAGTACCAGGCCGTCCTCGGCGCCCTGCGCCTCGCCCGCGCCTGGGACGTCCCGCACGTGGTGGTCCGCCTGGACAGCGAACTCGTCGCCCGCCAGCTCACCGGCCAGTACCGCGTCAAGAGCCAGGACCTGATGCCCTTCTACCGCCAGATCATCAGCCTCATGCGGGCCATGGACAGGGTGGACATCCGGCATGTGAAGCGGGAGAAGAACACGCTGGCGGATCGGTACGCGAATCTGGCGCTCGACGGGAAGCTGTAGAGCGGGAATAGGGGTATCTGGCCGGGCCCGTGTGGGTGGAGGGGCGTGGCGGGGGCGCTGCGCGCCGACCTCCTGTCGGCGCTTCGCTCGAGTTCCGGGCCGCTCCGCCCTCCTGGCTCCGCGGCCCTCCACAC
>CAZSNA010000116.1:0-8572 GCA_964607825.1 uncultured Fibrobacteraceae bacterium
GACACCGTGGCCGTGCGCGTGCCCGCGCCCGCCGGGCTGCGCGAGCTGATCGCCGAGGCGGGGGGCGCCCTCGTGTCCACCAGCGCCAACCTCGCGGGCCGGCCGCCGGAGACCGACCTCGACGCGGCCGCCGCCCTCTGCGGCGAGGCGGTGGACGTGGTGGCCGACCTGGACTGGGACGCCGGCTCCCCGGACGCCGGGGCGTCGACCCTGCTCGATCTGACCGTCTGGCCGCCCGTGGTGCTGAGGCCCGGCGCCCAGGCTCCGCCGGATTGGCAAGCGCCGGACGTTAGCCCTTGAGAGGAAAGGCGATACGGGACTGCGCCATCCTTGACGCCTGCCCGGACGCCAGCTAGCTTTGATACGGTGAATCGTTTCGGAGGAAGGGGGGCGCATGGCCGCGCGGACGGTGATCTTCATCTGCTCAGGCAACACCTGCCGCAGTCCGCTGGCCGAGGTCCTCGGCGCGACGCGCTGGTCGGGGACCGGCGTGGTCTGCGCCTCGGCGGGACTCGACGCCGCCCCGGGCTGGCCCGCCACCGCCGAGTCCTGCGACCAGGCCGCCGAGCGCGGCCTGGACCTGGATCGCCACCGCTCCCGGCCGGTCGACGGGCTCGCTCTCGACGGCGTGGACTGGGTGATCGGCATGACCGTCGAGCACGTGCGCCGCTTCCGCGCGGCGCGGCCCGACTACCGCGGCGCGGTGGGCCTGCTGGGCCTGCCCGGCGTCGACCTGGCCCGTGGCGGCGACCCCTTCGCCGGCGAGCAGGTGGACGATCCGTACCGCCGGGGCACCGTCACCGCCTACGAGGCCATGGGCGAGCAGGTCGAGCGCCTGATCGGGGCCTGGACGCCCCACCTGGAGGAGGACGCCACATGAGGATCGCCATCGGCAACGACCACCGCGGCTACGACCACAAGCGCGCCCTCGCCGAGTGGCTCGAGGCCCGCGGCGACGAGGTCCTGGACCGGGGCTGCGGCGACGTCGACTCGGCCGACTACCCCGACCACGCCGACGCCGTGGCCCGGGACGTGGCCGGCGGCGAGGCCGACCTGGGCGTGCTGATCTGCGGCTCGGGCATCGGCGTGAGCATCGCGGCCAACAAGGTGCGCGGCGTGCGCGCGGCGCTGGTCTGCAACGACGACATGGCGGCCACCACCCGTCGCCACAACGACTCCAACGTGATCTGCTTCAGCGGCGACCACACCTCGGTCGAGGACGCGCGCCGCCGGCTGGAGCTCTGGCTCGATTCCGGATTCGAGGGCGGCCGCCACGGGCGGCGCGTCGACAAGATCGTCGACATCGAGACGCGAGAAGCCGGCGAGGCGCCGGGAACCGAGGGATGAGATGAACGAAAACCTGCACCGTATCGATCCCGACGTCGGGACCATCGTCGACCACGAACTCGCCCGCCAGCGCGAGCAGCTCGAGATGATCGCCAGCGAGAACTTCACCAGCCGGGCCGTCATGGAGACCATGGGCAGCGTGCTGACCAACAAGTACGCCGAGGGCTATCCGGGCAAGCGCTACTACGGCGGCTGCGTCCACGTGGACGAGGTGGAGAAGCTGGCCAAGAAGCGGGCCACGACCCTCTTCGGCGCCGAGCGCGCCAACGTGCAGCCCCACTCGGGTTCGACGGCCAACATGACCGCCTATCTTTCGGTCCTGGAGCCGGGCGACAAGATCCTGGGCCTGTCCCTCTCGCACGGCGGCCACCTGACGCACGGGCACCCGGTGAACTTCTCGGGACTGCTCTTCGAGGCCATCCACTACGAAGTGAGTCCCGAGACCGAGACCATCGACTACGACCGTCTGCGCGAACAGGCCCTGGCCGAGCGGCCCAAGATGATCGTGGGCGGCGCCAGCGCCTACCCGCGTTTCTGGGACTTCGAGGTCATGCGCTCGATCGCCGACGAGATCGGGGCCGTGTTCCTCTTCGACATGGCCCACGTGGCCGGGCTGATCGCCGGCGGCGTGCACCCCAATCCGGTGCCCCACTGCGACATCGTGACCTCGACCACGCACAAGACCCTCCGCGGCCCCCGCGGCGGCATCGTCCTGTCGAAAAAGGACTTCTTCAAGAACGTCCAGAAGATGAATTTCCCGGGCATCCAGGGCGGCCCGCTGATGCACGTGATCGCGGCCAAGGCGGTCTGCTTCCACGAGTGCATGCAGGACGGGTTCAAGGACTACGCGCGGAGGATGGTCGAGAACGCCGCGGTGCTGGGCGAGGCCCTCCTGGAGCGCGGCTTCCACCTGGTCAGCGGCGGCACCGACAACCACCTGCTGCTGGTCAACGTGTCGAACAAGGGCCTGACTGGCAAGGACATGGAGGAACTGCTCGAGCGCGTGGGCATCACCGCCAACAAGAACACCGTGCCCTTCGACCAGGAGAGCCCCTTCGTGACCAGCGGCACCCGCCTGGGCACGCCGGCCCTGACCACCCGGGGCATGGGCCCCGAGCAGATGCGCGCCATCGCCGACGTGATGGATCGGGCCGTGACCGCGCGCGAGGACGAGGACGCCCTGGTGAAGCTGCGCGGGGAGACCCTGGAGCTGTGCCGGGCCTTCCCCCTCTACCCGGACCTGTAGCCCAGGAGCCCGATGTGAAGTGCCCCCGCTGCGGCACCGACGACGACAGGGTGGTGGACAGCCGCTCCGCCCGCGAGGGCCTGGCCGTGCGCCGTCGCCGCGAGTGCGCCGCCTGCGGCGAGCGTTTCACCACCTACGAGTACATCGAGGCCAAGCAGTTCCGGGTGATCAAGCGCGACGGGCACCGTGTTGAGTTCGACCGGACCAAGGTCATCGGCGGCATCGCCCGCGCCTGCGAGAAGCGGCCGGTGACCCTGGAGCAGATGGAGGCCGTGGCCGACGCCGTGGAACGCGACCTGGCCGCCGGTCCCTCCCTGGAGATCTCCTCGGGCGACATCGGCGAGCTGGTCATGAAGCGCCTGCGGAGCGTGGACGAGGTGGCCTACGTGCGCTTCGCCTCGGTCTACCGCTCCTTCAAGGACGTGGACGAGTTCATGGCGGAGCTGCGGCAGATCCTGGACGGGAAGGAGACCGGTCATGACGAATGACGCGTCGCCTCCCGACCGCCCCGAGCTGCCCTTCGACGCGCCGCCGCCGGCCGAGCCGCCCCGCCCGCCGATCCCGGAACCCGATCCGGGACCGCCCCCGGAGCCGGCGCCCGAGGCGCCGAGCGGGGAGATGACCCTGCTGGACCATCTCGAGGAGCTGCGCTCGGTCCTGATCCACACCCTGGTGGCGGTGGTCCTGGCGACGATCGGCTGCTGGTTCTTCTCGCGCCCGCTGCTGGACCTGCTGGTCCAGCCCCTGACCGCCTCGGACAACCTGGTCTACTTCAACCAGCCGGCCGAGGCCTTCCTGACCCGCATGAAGCTGGCCCTGGTCTGCGGGGTCTTCCTGGTGCTGCCCCTGGTGCTGCTGCGGGTCTACCGCTTCGTGCTGCCCGGGCTCTACCGGCGGGAGCGCAAGGTGGTCACGCCGTTGCTGGCGGCCTCGGTGCTGCTGTTCTATCTGGGCGTGGCCTTCGCCTACGTGGTGCTGATCCCGCAGGTGATGGTCTTCATGCTCAACTACGCCACCGCCTACATGCAGCCGCTGATCGGCATCGGGCCCTATTTCGCCTTCGTGGCCAAGCTCTGCCTGGCCTTCGGGCTGGTCTTCGAGTTGCCGCTGGTGATCCTGCTGCTGACCAGCCTGGGGCTGGTCTCGCCGAAGACGCTGTGGAAGGGCTGGCGCTACGCGCTGGTGATCATCGTGACGGGTTCGGCCATGCTGACGCCACCGGACGTCTTCTCCCAGGTGGTGATGGCCGGCCCGGTGATGCTGCTCTACCTGGGCTCGGTCGGCGTGGCCCTGATCGCCGAGCGGCGGCGCGTTCGCCGGGAGTTGCAGCGAGATCGCGATTGACTTAGAGTGGTTCGCCCAGGAAATTTGAGGCCGTCGCCCCGAACGCCAGGTCCGGAAAGGTATGCATGTCGCTCGCGGATAAGGAACGTATCAAGCTCTGGGCTCTCCAGAAGATCATCGGACCGGAGCTGGAACGCTTCGACCAGGTCTACGACGACCTGGTCCGTGGCGACACGCCCCTGATCGAGGCGGTCTGCGACCACGTCAAGAAGGGCAAGTCCAAGCGCTTCCGGCCCACGCTGCTGCTGCTGAGCGCCAAGCACGAGGGCGGCATGGACGAGTCGGCCGTCACCGCGGCGGCCTGCGTGGAGATGATCCACACGGCCACGCTGCTGCACGACGACTTCATCGACGAGGCCCTGACCCGGCGCGGCCTGCCCTCGGTCACCCACCAGTGGGGCCCCTCGACGGCCCTGGTCATGGGGGACTACCTCTACAGCAAGGCCCTGGACTGCCTGGTGCGGGCGGGCCTGACCGACGCCCTGAAGCGCCTGGCCCGCACCACGGTGCGCATGAGCCAGGCCGAGATGATGCAGATCGAGACCAAGTACGATCTGGGCGTCGACATGGAGAAGTACCTGAAGATCATCTACCGCAAGACCGCCTCGCTGATCGAGTCCACCTGCGCCATCGGCGCCGGCCTCAATCCGACCCTGGCCGACAAGGCCGAGGACTTCGGCGAGTTCGGCGCCAAGATCGGCTTCGTCTTCCAGATCACCGACGACGTCTTCGACTATCTCGGCGACGAGCGCCGTCTGGGCAAGCCCACCGGCCAGGACTGGGAGGAGGGGCGCATCACCCTGCCCCTGATCGCGGCCCTGGAGGCGGCCCCCGCCGCCGAGCGCGAGGCCCTGCTGGCCGACGCCGCCGCGCTGGCGACGGACGAGCGCCAGGCCTACTGGCCGGAGATCAAGGATTTCGTGTCCCGGCACGGCGGCGTGGAGACGGCCCGCGAGACGGCCCGCACCTACGGCGACCAGGCCAAGGCCGCCATCACGCCGGTGGCCAAGGGCGTGCAGAAGGATCTGCTGGCGGTGTCGGTGGAGTACGTCCTGAAACGCCTCAACTGATCCCGATACCGGGATCCGCACCCCGACGACGGTGACGATATGACCGAGCCGACACAGTCCTGGTATGTCCACGAAGATGCGGACGGTTTCCGTCTGGCGGAGCTGGCCGCCCACGCCCTGCTGGGCCGCAAGGCCGAGGACATCGTCGTGCTCGACCTGCGGGGGCGCAGCGACGTGGCGGACTTCTTCGTGATCGCGACGGGCGCCGCCGACGTGCAGGTCGAGGCCCTCGGCCGCGGCGTCCGCGACGAGCTGTTCGAGGCCGGCCAGAAGCCCGCCCACGTGGAGGGCACCACGGCGAACAAGTGGGTCCTGATCGACTTCGTGGACGTGGTCGTCCACATCATGCAGCCGAGCGCCCGCGACTACTACCGCCTCGAACGTCTCTGGAGCGACGCCGACGTCTGCCCCGTCGACGAGGCCTATTTCAGCCGGCCCGAAGTGGCCGCGCGCCATCCGGAGCTGCCCCTGGTCCGCCGCGCCGCGGCGGCCGCCGCGCGGCCGGAAGAGGAATCATGACCATCCATGAGATCATCCGCGCCGAGATCATGCGGCGCCTCGAGAGCTACGGTCTCTTCGACGGCGACGTGGCCGTGGCGCTGGAGAAGCCGCGGGATCCGTCCCACGGCGACCTGAGCACCAACATCGCCATGGTCACGGCCAAGCGCGTCGACCGCAAGCCGCGCGAGCTGGCCGGCGAACTCGCCGCCAAGCTGGAGTTCGATCCAGACGTGATCGCCTCGGTGGAGATCGCCGGGCCGGGCTTCATCAACTTCCGTCTGGCGCCCGCCTACCAGATCGACCTGCTGCTCGACCTGTGGGCCGGGGAGGGGGCCCTGCAGGACATCCGCACCGGCCGCGGCCGCCGCATCAACGTGGAGTTCATCAGCGCCAATCCCACCGGACCGCTGAACGTCGTGTCGGCCCGCGCCGGCGCCTTCGGGGCCACCCTGGTGCGGCTGCTCGACGCCGTGGGCTACGACGCCCACGCCGAGTACTACGTGAACGACGCCGGGCGGCAGGTCATGCTGCTCGGCCGCTCACTGCGCGCGCGCACGATGGAGATGCTGGGCCGGCCGGCCGAGTTTCCCGAGGACGGCTACAAGGGCCGCTACATCCGCCTGATGGCCGAGGAGCTGGTGGACCTGAGCAGCCAGGCCATCCAGGAGCAGGCCCAGGTCTTCAACGACGTGAGCTTCCAGCGCCTGAGCGCGCCCGAGGGCAACGCCGACGCCTGGATCGGCCTGCCGGAGGAGGACTCGGTCCGCAGCTTCGCCAAGTACGCCCTGATGAAGATCCTCACCTGGCAGCGCCAGACCTGCCGCCGCTTCGGCCTGCACTTCGACACCTGGTACTTCGAGTCGGAGCTGCATCAGACCGACCGGGTGGCGCGGGCGCGCGAGCGGCTGGAGAAGGCCGACGCCGTCCACGAGCAGGACGGCGCGATCTGGTTCCGCTCCACCGAGCACGGCGACGAGAAGGATCGGGTGATCGTCCGCTCCGACGGCACGCCCACCTACTTCCTGGCCGACATCGCCTACCACTACCACAAGTTCCAGCGCGGCTTCGAGCGCGCCATCGACTTCCTGGGTCCCGACCACCACGGCCACATCCCGCGCATGCGCGGCGCCATGATCGCCCTGGGCGTCCCGGCCGACTGGCTGGAGGTGCAGATCCTCCAGCAGGTGAACTTCGTGGAGCAGGGCCGGCCGGTGGACATGTCCAAGCGCGAGGGGCAGTTCGTCACCATGGACGCGCTCTGCGACGACGTGGGCGCCGACGTGGCCAAGTACATCTTCCTCACGCGCAAACCCAATTCGCACCTGGATTTCGACCTGGACCTGGCCCGCGAGCAGTCCAACGAGAACCCCGTCTACTACGTGAAGTACGCCCATGCGCGCATCTGCTCGGTGCTGCGCAGGGCCGAGGCGGCCGGCTGGACGGTCCAGGAGCCGACGGCCGATTCCCTGGCCCGTCTGGAGCAGGAGGCCGAGCACGGCCTGATGCGCGAGCTGATCCGCCTGCCCGAGGTGATCGCCGGCGCCGCCCGCGCCCGCGAACCCCACCGGCTGACCGGCTACGCCCAGGACGTGTCGGGGCTCTTCCACCAGTTCTATCACCAGTGCGTGATCCTGGGGGAGGACAAGGACACGACCGAGGCCCGGCTGCATCTCTGCCTGATCACGCGCCGGGTCCTGCGGCAGGTGCTCGACCTGATCGGCATCGAGGCGCCCGAGCACATGGGCGAGAAGGAGTGACATGTCCATCCTGGTGATCGGCTCGGTGGCCTACGACACGGTGGAGACGCCGCGGGAGCGCCGCGAGCGCCAGCTCGGCGGCAGCGCCAGCTTCTTCTCCCTGGCCGCGGTGCGCTTCGCGCCCGTGCGCGCGGTGGGCGTGGTGGGCGACGACTTCCGCCAGGAGGACCTCGACCTGCTGGCCGACGCCGGCGTGGACATCGCCGGCGTCGCGCGCGTGCCCGGCGCCACCTTCCACTGGTCGGGCCGCTACCACGAGGACATGATCGAGCGCGACACCCTGGCCACCGAGCTCGGCGTCTTCGAGACCTTCCGGCCCGAGCTGCCGGCGGGCTGGGAGCGCACGCCCTATCTCTTCCTCGCCAACATCCATCCCGCCCTGCAGGCGCAGGTGCTGGCCGCGGTCGAGTCGCCGCGGCTGGTCGTGCTCGACACCATGAACCTGTGGATCGACACCACCCGCGACGAGCTGGTCTCGGTCCTGGGCGGCGTCGACGTGCTGCTGCTCAACGACGGCGAGGCCCGGCTGCTCACCGGCCGGAGCGGGCTCGCCGAGGCCGCCGCCGACATCCACGCCATGGGACCCGAGCGCGTGGTCATCAAGAAGGGCGAGCACGGCGCGCTCTTCTTCGGCCGCGACTCGGTGCTGGCGGTGCCGGGCCTGCCGCTGCCCGAGGTGATCGATCCCACGGGCGCCGGCGATTCCTTCGCGGGCGGGTTCGTGGGCCACCTGGCCGCGGTCGAGGCCGATCGCGACAGCGACGACGCCGTCTTCCGCCAGGCCATGCTCCGGGGGACGGTCCTGGGCAGCTGCTGCCCGGAATCCTTCAGCGTCGAGGGGCTGCGGCGTCTCTCGGACGCGGATTTCGAGGCGCGGTTGGCCCGTCTGCTGGCCATGATGACCCCCTGATCCCGTCCTGTTTGCTTTCTTGCACTCAGGTCCGATGATTGATTGGACTCCCCGCTTTTCCTTTGCTAATATCCCCCCGATGGACCGCTCACTTCTCGGACCTCACGGAGGAGATCGGGGGCACACCTTGCAGGAACATCACGACGATCACGACTGGGTGAGCGACGCCGAACGCTGGATCTGCCAGATCCAGGACGTGCGTCAGTGCAAGATCGACCTGGAGCCGGACGGCGCCATCGCCAACGTCCACGTGGTCTCCACGCCCGAGCGCGAACCGCGCAAGGTCGTGCGGGACGTGGAGGGGCTGCTGAAGGCCCGTCTCGGTCTTGAATTCTCTTACAAGAAGATCAGCGTGGTCCAGGTGCTGGACCATGACGCCGACGAGGCGCCCGGCGAG
>CAZSNA010000117.1:0-8022 GCA_964607825.1 uncultured Fibrobacteraceae bacterium
CCCCCCCTCGCGCGTGTGGCCGACCACGTGGATGCCGTGGTCGTCGCCGGTCTCGCCGTTGCGGATGCGGTGCTCGCGGCTGCCCTGGTCGATGCGGTCGTTGGGGATGTCCCAGGAGGGGATCACCGCCGAGTCGAAATACCCGTCCACGCCGGGCTCCGAGTTGTCGCCGCCGATCACCAGGCTGTAGCCGCGGCGCACCGACTCGCGCACCACGCGCATGAAATCCGTCAGCGGCAGGTTCAGGTAGTCGTCCTTGCGGCGCCAGTTGTCGCGCACGTCCAGCAGGCAGGTCTCGCCGAAGACGTAGCCCGGCCGCTCCATGTACGAGACGCAGCCCACGTAGGCGTCCATGTCCAGGCGCAGGGCCTCCAGCAGGAACGCGCGGGGCGACCAGTTGCGGCCGCGCCACTGGAAGGTCTCGGGCGGGCGCCCCAGGTGGGCGTCGAGGATGTCCCGGGCGCCGGCGAGCACGCGCGTCTCGTCCCAGACGGCGTTCTTCTCGACCCAGGCCATGAAGCTCTTCAGCTCCTTCATCATGGGTGTGTGGTCGTGGCGGCCGTCGGCGAAGGGCACGCCCGCGTAGGCGTCCCGGGGAACCGCGCCGTAGGCCGCGTAGATGCCCAGGATGGCGTCGCTCTGCGAGCCCTGCTCCACGGCGCTGTGGCCGTATTCCCGCACCCAGCGCCGCACCTTCTCCACGTACTCCCAGTAGACCAGCCACATCTCCGAGAGCTTGATCTCGTCGCCGGTCTGCCGGATCACCTCCGACTCCATCAGGGACGTGGCCGCGAAGGCCCAGCAGGAGCCGGTGTAGTACTGGGGCGTCGGCGGCAGGTGGGGCAGCCGCGTCTTGAAGGCCTCGGGGCTCGCGGGGCGCTCGATGTCCGACCAGTCGACACGCAGGGACAGGTCGGCCTCGTCGGCGGCCTCCTCGGCCTCCTCATGACGGGCGTCGGCCTCGGCCGCCAGGTCGCCGGTCACGGCGGCCAGGGAGTCGCGCCGGGCCACGATCTCGTCGAGGATCGGGTACTCGTTCTGGGCGCGATAGACGGGGTCGTCGTCCGCGACCGCGGCGCCGACCGCGAGCAGGAGGGCGAGGACGAACAGCGTCGACAGGAAGGGGCGCATACCGATCAACTCCTTCAGAACAGGGACAACGGGCCAAGAACGAGCGAGATCGCCATCATCAGGAACCAACCGACCACGGTCACCAGGATGGCGCGGCCCAAACTGCGGAAATCGAGAGCTTGTCGCACGGCCACGATGGTGGCCGCCAGGATCCACACCGGCAAGACCAGGCTGAGCAGCCAGCCCAGCACCGGGACGAAGGCCAGCAGGCCGAGCGCGCCCGGTGCGGCGGCGAAACCGATCGTCCGCAGCAGTTGCCCGTAGTCGGCCTCGGTCTGCGGCTCCGGAAACAGCTTCGTGCCGACCAGGTAGATGACCCCCGACCAGATCAGCCAGAAGACCAGCGCCATCAAGCCGGAGACGGCCGCCTGGACCAGTCCGCCGCCCAGCGGAAAGCCCAACCCGATGCACACCGAAGCGATCAGCACCACGGCCATGGCCTGCCCGGTGGCGCTGGGATCGTGCTCGACCTCCTCGTAGAGCAGGGAGTCGAGTTTGGCGGCCCGCTTCATGCGGTCGAGAAGCTGGTTCATGGCGATCCTCCGATGAAAAGCTACCGGGGATTGTGGCAGTCGATGCACCAATGGTCAAGGATCCGGCATTCCACCCGCAACGGCGAACCGGCTGTGGGGATAGGTCTGCGACGGTCAGGGGCATCGCATCGTGGAGGTGGGGCGTCGTCGCCGGGGGCGCTCGCCCGCACCTCCTGTGCGGGCTCGCTTGGGCTGCGGTCCGCTCCGCCCTCCTGGCTGCGCGGACCTCCGCACACCCCGGCGACGACGCCCCACCTCCACGATGCGATACGACCGTCGAGACCCATCCCACAGGCGTTTGCCATTGTCGGTGGAACGAGTCCTCTACAGGTGCTATCGTTGCGGTTCCCGACCATTTCCCCTCGGAGGAACATGATGGATTCGACCGCTCTGAACGAGTTCCAGGCGCAGATCCGCGCTGGATTGCCCACCGAGTTGCCAGAAGCGCCGGCTATAGATTCAGCCGTTTCCCGGGCGCCGGTGCGGCCGATGCTGCTGAACGAGGACGAGAAGGCGCTCGCGTTGCGGAATGCACTGCGGTATTTCCCGGCGGAGCTGCATGGGGAGCTGGCGCCCGAGTTCGCGGCGGAGCTGGCGGAGCGGGGGCGGATCTACATGTACCGGTTCCGGCCGCACTATGAGATGCACGCGCGGCCCATCGAGCAGTATCCGGCGCGCTGCAAGCAGGCCGCGGCGATCATGCACATGATCCAGAACAATCTGGATCCGGCGGTGGCGCAGCATCCCTACGAGCTGGTGACCTACGGGGGCAACGGCACCGTCTTCCAGAACTGGGCCCAGTATCTGCTGACCATGCGCTACCTCTCGGAGATGACCGAGGCGCAGACCCTGGTCATGTACTCCGGGCATCCGCTGGGCCTGTTCCCCAGCCATCCGGACGCGCCCCGGGTCGTGGTGACCAACGGCATGGTGGTCCCCAACTACAGCTCCGGAGACGACTACACGCGCATGGCCGCGCTGGGCGTGACCAGCTACGGGCAGATGACCGCGGGCAGCTACATGTACATCGGACCCCAGGGCATCGTGCACGGGACGACGATCACGATCCTGGGGGCGGGACGGATCTACCTGGGCGGCGCGGGCGACGAGAACCCCCTGGCCGGCAAGGTCTACGTGACCAGCGGCCTGGGCGGCATGAGCGGCGCTCAGGGCAAGGCGTCGGTGATCGCCGGCTGCGTGGGCGTCATCGCCGAGATCAACCCGGACGCCACGACCAAGCGGCACGAACAGGGCTGGGTGGACGAGGTCCACGCGGACCTGCCCGCCCTGCTGGACCGCATCCGCAAGGCCAAGGCCGGCAAGGAGGCGGTGGCCCTGGCCTACCAGGGCAACGTGGTCGACCTGTGGGAGGCCCTGGCCGACAGCGACATCGAGGTGGAGCTGGGCAGCGACCAGACCAGCCTGCACATCCCCTACACCGGCGGCTACTACCCGGCGGGGATGAGCTACGAGGAGAGCAACGCCCTGATGGCCGCCGATCCCGAGGCCTTCAAGGCCGCGGTGAAGGCCTCGCTGCTGCGGCACATCGACGCGGTGAACCGCTGCGTCGACAAGGGCACGAACTTCTGGGACTACGGCAACGCCTTCCTGCTGGAATGCTCGCGCGCCGGCGCCGACATCGCCAAGGGCGACGGGCGCTTCATCTACCCCAGCTACGTCGAGAACATCATGGGCCCGCTGTGCTTCGACTACGGCTTCGGGCCGTTCCGCTGGGTCTGCACCAGCGGCGACCCCGAGGACCTGGCGACCACCGACCGCCTGGCCGGCGAGGTCATCGAGGCCCTGGCCGACGCGGCCCCGTCCGAGACCCGCGAGCAGTACCTGGACAACCTGCGCTGGATCCGCGCCGCCGGGGAGAACCGCATGGTCGTGGGCAGCCAGGCCCGCATCCTGTACAGCGACGAGCAGGGGCGGCGCGCCATCGCGGCGGCCTTCAACAAGGCCATCGCCGACGGCGGGATCTCGGCCCCGGTGGTGCTGGGCCGCGACCACCACGACGTCTCCGGCACCGACTCCCCCTTCCGCGAGACCGCCAACATCTACGACGGATCGATGTTCTGCGCCGACATGGCCGTCCAAAACGTGATCGGCGACGGCTTCCGCGGCGCCACCTGGGTGAGCCTGCACAACGGCGGCGGCGTGGGCTGGGGCGAGGTGATCAACGGCGGTTTCGGCATGGTGCTCGACGGCAGCGACGACGCCGACCGCCGCCTGAACATGATGCTCAACTGGGACGTGAACAACGGCATCGCGCGGCGGGCCTGGGCCCGCAACGGCGGGGCGGAGTTCGCGGCGCGCGAGGCCATGAAGCGCGACGCGGGCCTGACCGTGACGCTGCCCGAACACGCCGAGGACGCGCTGGTGGCCGACGCCATCGCACGGGCCTTCCGCAACTAGGAGCGACATGAAGCCAGAGGCCGAACGCATCTCCCGCGCCGCCGTCCCCGCCCTCGACGCGATCCTGGGCGAGACCTTCCCCGTCCTGGACGACGGCTTCGTCCGCGTGGTCGACTACATGGGCGACGACGCCTCGGTGGTCCAGGCCGCCCGCGTCTCCTACGGCGCCGGCACCAAGAAGGTCAGCGAGGACCGCGGCCTGCTCCGCTACCTGCTGCGCCACCGCCACACCACGCCTTTCGAGATGTGCGAGCTGAAGCTGCACGTGCGGGTGCCCATGGACGCCTGGCGGCAGTGGATACGGCACAGGACGGCCTCGGTGAACGAGTATTCGACCCGGTATTCCGTCGCCATCGACGCCATGCAGACCACCGGGCCCGACCAGTGGCGCACCCAGGCCCAGCAGAACAAGCAGGGCAGCGGACAGCCGCTCGACCCCGCCGACGGCGCGGCGCTCTGCGAACGCGAGGCGACCCTGCACGCCGAGGCCCGTGCGACCTACCAGGAGCGGATCGACCGGGGCGTCGCCCGCGAACAGGCCCGCAAGGACCTCCCCCTCTGCACCTACACCGAGGCCTACTGGAAGATCGACCTGCACAACCTGCTGCACTTCCTCGCGCTGCGCATGGACGCCCACGCCCAGAAGGAGATCCGCGACTACGCCACTGTGATCGGCGAACGGATCGTGGCCAAGTGGGTGCCGCTGACCTGGGAGGCGTTCCTGGACTACCGCTTCCACGCCACGGGGCTGTCGCGGATCGAGTCGGAGCTCCTGGGCGCCATCGGGGCCGGCGATGCGGCCCGGGCGACGGAACTCGCGACCGCGGCCGGATGGCTGACGCCCGGCAAGAACGGATTCAAGCCCCATCGGGAGCGGCGGGAGTTCGAGGCCAAGCTGAGGAACTGGAACCTGGAAGCCCCCTGGAACGGGAACTGATCCCGGTATTCCGTCTTTACGCCACGGCCACTCCCCGTCATGCCCCGGGAGGAGCCGGATCTTGAATCGACGTATCGAGTTCCTTCATCTGATCGCCGTCATGCTCGTCATCACGGTCGGCGCGTCGCATCGGGCCGTGGGCGCGGACACCCTACACCTCGTCGCCAGCGGCGACACCCTCCTCTCCGGCGGGGACATCGCCCGCTACGACCTGTCCACCCGCCGGCTGCACCTGACCGAACTCGGCCAGCACCGGTGGGCCCGCCTGTTCCGCTTCCGCAGCGACGACGGCCGCGACCTCCCCCGGCCCAGCGGCATGACCGGCGCCCCCTTCGAACTGCTCGTCGACGACGAGGTCGTCGCCCGGGGCCGCCTCACGTCCATGGTCTCCTCGGTCGCCCACCGCGGCCTGACCCTCTACGACACGCAGATGCTGTTCCCGGACGGAGCCCTGCGCCTGGAGTTCAATTCCGGACTGGAGGAGCCGGACCCCCGCATGTCGCCCGCCCTGCTCGACTGGTTCCGCCGCCACGACAAGCTGGACGACGACCTCCCCACCCGCCTCGTCGCCGCCGCCCACGCCCGCACCGCCCGCCGCGTGACCTACGACGGCGCCTACCGCGCCATCCCCTATCCGAACGGCGACGTCCCCGACTCGCTCGGCGTCTGCACCGACGTGGTGATCCGGGCCTACCGCGCCGTGGGGATCGACCTGCAGCGGCTCGTCCACGAGGACATGCGGGCCGATTTCCGGGCCTACCCCGACCTGTGGGGCCTGACGCGGCCCGATCCGAACATCGACCATCGTCGGGTCCCCAACCTGCAGGCGTTCCTGCGGCGACGTGGCGCCGAACTGCCGACGAGCGACGATCCGGCCGCCTACCGCCCCGGCGACCTGGTCACCTGGATGCTGCCGGGCAACCTGCCGCACATCGGGATCGTCTCGGACCGGCGCACGGCGGACGGGCGACGGCCGCTGATCATCCACAACATCGGTCGGGGCCCCGTGGCCGAGGATGCGCTCCTGCTGTTCCCGATCACCGGGCATTTCCGCTACGCGGGCCCCTGATTTCCGGCCTCCATCCCCCGAATCCCTGCTCAAGCTTCAGCCCGACGCGACGATAGAAAAGACTGAATCAACCCCGTCATCGCATGGCCGGGGCCACAGGCAGGCCGCGCAGCGCCCGGAAAACGGTGCTGCAACGGAAGATCCGTATAGGCGATGACCCGCGTTCGTCGAGTGAGGAGCTCGCCCATGTTCGACAAGCACAGTCTGACCGTGAAGTTCATCCTGACCGTCGCGCTCGCGATCCTGGTGGTCCAGTCCGTCGGCGGTCTGGTCACGGTGATCCAGAACCGACAGAGCAACGAGGCCCAGGCCGCCCTGCGGAACGAGTCCTTCGCGCAGGTGGAGGCGGGCCAGATCGAACAGATGCGCGGAGCCCTCGAGCAGAAAGAGGTGGCCCTCGCCTCCATGCTGTCGAACATCGGCTCGACCTACATCGTGGGCTACGACTTCGACTCACTGCAGGGGCTCGTCGATATCGCCGTGCAGGATCGCGATATCTCCTTCGTCGAATTCCACGACACCGAGGGCAACCCCCTGACCGCCCCCATGGAGAGGGGCGGCGACGACCTCCTCTTCACCCACGAAGTCGATTTCGACGGACTCCCCGTCGGCACCATGACCGTCGGCGTCTCCACGGCCAGCGTTCAGGAAGCCACGGCGGCCATGAAGGAGCACCTCGCCCAGCTGGAGGAGAAGAACGAGGCCCAGCAGGCCGCGGCCGCGACGCGCTCGGTGGCCTGGACGGTCGGTCTGGGCCTGGCGACCATCCTGCTGCTCAACGGCCTGGTCTGGCTGCTGATGACCCGGATCATCGTCGGGCCGCTGCGCGACACGGTGACCCTGGCCACCGACATGGCGAACGGCGACCTGTCGAACGACGCCGCCTTCGCCGATCGCAAGGACGAGATCGGCGAGCTCGGCCGCGCCTTCAACACCCTGATCCACGTCTGGCGCGACACGCTGCAGAAGCTGCAGCTCAGCAGCTCGACGCTGAAGAACACCGCGGACAGCCTGACCGGCCGCTCGTCGCAGCTGGCCGACGATTCCGAGAACATGACCGCCATCTCCAGCACCGTCTCCTCGGCCAGCGAGGAGCTCTCGACCAGCATCCAGGGTATCGCCGGTTCGGCCGACGACATGTCCCAGATGCTGGGCACGGTGGCCTCGTCCATCGAGGAGATGAGCGCGTCGATCCAGGAAGTGGCCACCAATTCCGAGCGCGGCTCCGACATCGCCGAGCAGGCGAACCAGCTCTCGCGTTCGACGGTCGAGATCATGGAGCAGTTCAAGACCACCTCGGCCAAGATCGGCCGGGTGATCGAGGTGATCACGGACATCGCCGACCAGACCAACCTGCTGGCCCTCAACGCCACCATCGAGGCCGCGAGCGCCGGCGAGTCCGGCAAGGGCTTCGCCGTGGTGGCCTACGAGGTCAAGGAACTGGCGCGCCAGACGTCCCAGGCCACCGAGGAGATCAACCGCGAGATCGAGGAGATGCAGCGGAGCACCCAGACCGCGGTGGACGCGATCACCCGCATCGACGAGGTCATCGGCGAGGTGAACGACATCTCCACGACCATCGCCGCCACGGTCCAGCAGCAGTCCGCGGCCCTGAACGAGATCGCCAAGTCCGGCGGCGTGGCCAACTCGGCCGCCAAGGAGATCTCGCGCCAGGTCAAGGAAGGGGCCTCCGGCACCCGCGAGATCTCGCGCTCGATCCAGGGCGTCCGCGAGGCCGCCGTGACCACCGACGCCGGCGTGAAGGGCACCCGGGAAGATTCCGGCCGCCTGTCCGAGCTGGCCGAGGGCATGGACGAGCTGGTGTCGCAGTTCCAGATCTGAGCGCACGGCCGATAGACGCAGCGAGGCCTTCGACGACGAGTCGAAGGCCTCGTTCTTTACCGCTCGCCGGCTAGAAGCGCGCCGACACCCAG
>CAZSNA010000118.1:0-8014 GCA_964607825.1 uncultured Fibrobacteraceae bacterium
GCCGCAGTCGGTGGGTCGGCCCGCGACGCAGAGGTTGGCCTTCACCACGCCCCCCAGCCCCCACAGGGGAGCCTGGTCCGACGGAGGCGGCGCGTCGTCGGGGATGCGCGGTTCGCGGTCGCGCCACGTGAAGCAGGCCAGCTCGTCCGCGCGGGCATCCCCCGCGGCGACCTGGGCCGCGTGCAGCTCGGCGGCGGACGTCCCGGCGCGCAGGGCCTCTGCGGCCGCCAGCAGGGTCTCGGGCCGCCGCGCCACGGCCTACCCCTCCTCCCGCGGCGGCGGGCAGAGGAAGGCCCCGTCCGCGGGCGCCGGAGCCGCGTCCGGGGGCCGGAACGCCGCCGGCGTGTCCTCGCGCAGCGTCGGAACCCCGTCCGGTTCCGCCGGGGGCGGCGCCGCGGCGGCCAGCGGTTCGAGCCGGTCCACGAATTCCGTGATCAGGTGCAGGTCCCGGCGCAGGGCCTCGCGCTCGGCCGGGTCGCAGCTCAGGCCGGCGAGGGTCTCGAGGCGGCGGATGAGGGCGTCGTCCAGTTCCACGGGCGATCCTCCGGTGCGGCTCGCGGCGGTCCCGCGGCGCGGCCGGCCTTGGGGACGGGCGTGTTTCGGGGTATCATGAGCGAAGGTATCCCATCCGCGCGCCCCTGGGAAGGAACGACTCCGTGCGTCCGTGGCCTCTTCTCGCGTTGCTGTTGTCCTGGGCCGGCGTCGCCGCGGCCGAGGTCGCGCCGCCGGTGGACGCGGCCCTGTACGAGCGTCCGCGAATCCCCGTCGACCTCCGCGACGACGACCCGCCCCCCCGCGCCGAAGACCGGGGCTACGACGTCCTGCGCTACGCCCTGGACCTGCGCGTCGATCCCGGCGCCGCCACGGTGGACGGCTCGGTCCGCATCCTCCTCGACTTCCTCGACGTCACGCCGCCCGACACCCTCGTGCTCGACCTGGTCGACGACCTCGAGGTCGACGCCGTGGAGACCGGCGGCGCGGCGATCCCCCACCAGCACGTGGACGGGGAGATCCGCATCCCCGTTCCCCCGGGCACCACCGGCCCCCTGGAGCTCACGGTCCGCTATCACGGCGCCCCCCAGCCCCACGGCGAATACCGCGCCGGCATGCTCTTCCGGCACACGGGCGACTCGCCCCACGAGATCGGCGATCCCATCGTCTTCACCGTCAGCGAGCCCTGGTCGGCCCACAGCTGGTGGCCCTGCAAGGACCACCCCCTGGACAAGGCCGTCGTCGACATCGCCGTCACCGCGCCGGACACCCTGCGCGTGGTGGCCAACGGGCTGCTGAAGGAGGAGACGGCCGCGGAGCCGGGCTGGCGCCGCTTCGTCTGGGAGACGGGTTATCCCCTGTCCACGTACCTGGTCTGCGTGAACGTCTCGCTCTACACGGAATGGGCCGATTCGTGCTGGACCGACGCGGGCCTGCTGCCGCTGACCTTCCACGTGCCGCCGGAGCAGGAGGCCCACGCGCGCGTCGAATTCGAGCCGACCTGCGACATGGTCGACTTCATGGCGGGTCTGGCCGGCCCCTACCCCTTCGCCGAGGAGCGCTACGGCCAGGTGGGCATCAAGTGGGGCGGCGCCATGGAGCATCAGACCTGCACCAGCGTCGGCACCTTCGCCTTCACCGGCGACGGCCGCTTCGAGACGCTCATCCTGCACGAGCTGGCCCACCAGTGGTTCGGCGACCTGTTCACGCCGGCCGCGTGGGCGGACATCTGGCTGAACGAGGGCTTCGCCACCTACTGCGAGGCCCTGTGGCTGGAGGAGACGCAGGGCGCCGACGCCTACTTTCAGCGCATGCGGCGCATCGGCCCCGAGCAGCATCCCGACCTCTTCACCGGCGACGGTATCCTGGTCGATCCCGACCCGATCCTGCCCAACCTGCTGGTCTACCACAAGGGCGCCTGGCTGCTGCACATGCTGCGGGGGGCGGTGGGCGACGCGGCCTTCTTCGAGTTCCTGCACGACTACGCCACCGATCCCGGGCGGACCTTCGGGCACGTGGCCACCGCGGACGTGATCGCCGCCGCCTCGGCCGCCGCCGGCCGGGACGTCGCGCCCCTGCTGCGCCCCTGGCTGGAGACCGCGTCGGCGCCGCAGCTGCAGTGGTCGGTGTCGGACGCGCCGCTCTCCAACGGCCGCCGTCGTCACACGCTGCGCATCGTCCAGACCCAGGACACCCTCTTCGAGCTGTCGCTGCCGGTGCGTCTGGTCCTGGACGGAAGCACGCGCGACGAGCGCGTCCGGGTGAGCGCGCGCGAGACCGTCGCATACTGGGATCTGGACACCCCCCTGCTCGACCTGCAGCTCGATCCCGAGGGCTGGGTCCTGTTCGCCGACGAGCCCCTGCCGCCGCCCGCGGTGGCCCTGGGACCGCCGCGACCCAACCCCGCCGGCGCCGACGGCGTCGAGCTCAGCTTCGAGCTGGCCCGGGCGGGGCCGGTGAGCATCACCGTGCACGATCTGCGCGGACGCGAGCTGGGTCGCTGGGATCTGGGCGACCATCCGGCCGGCCTCCCCCACGCCTGGCGCTGGCTGGGCGAGGACGGCGCCGGCCGGCCCCTGCCCGCCGGCGCCTACTGGCTGGCCGTGCACGCCGACGGACGGCGGGCGAGTCGGCGGGTCACTCTGCTGCACTGAGGGAAAAAGACGACGGGGACCCGGTGCGCTGGGTCCCCGTCCGATCGAGGAAGTTGCTCGAGACGGCTGTCACGGCATGGAGCAGGCGACGGGCCGCGAGGCCTCGGGGGGGGAATCGGCCCGCGTGTCGTCGCTGCAGTTGGAGAACCGAACCACACGGTTGCGGCCGCTCTCCTTCGCCGCGTACAGGGCGTCGTCCGCCTCTTTCAGCAGTTCTTCCTCTAAGATTTCCGATCCGGTACTGTAGTTGGTGAGTCCCACGCTGACCGTGGCCTGCACCGCACCCTGATCCGATTCGAGCACGCAGGCCTCGACGGTCGTGCGGATGCGCTCGCCCATCTCCTCGATCTCGCCGGGGCTGACGCCCGGCAGGACCACCAGGAACTCCTCGCCGCCGTAGCGGACCAGCACGTCGGTCTCGCGCAGCACGTCGGCGGTGGCGCGGGCCACCGCGGCCAGCACCTTGTCGCCGACCAGATGGCCGTACGTGTCGTTGATGCGCTTGAAGTGGTCGATGTCGAACATGGCCAGGCCCAGGTCGGCGGATTCGCGCTCGGCGCGCTGGAACTCCTCGTGCAGGCGAATCATGCCCAGACGGCGGTTGTACACGCCGGTCAGCGGGTCCAGCGAGGCGATCTTCTGCAGCCGGTCGTGGGTCAGGGCGTTGTTCAGGGCCAGGCCCATGCCCTTGGTGAAGAGATCCAGGATCCACATGGAGTCGCGGCCGAACATGGTCTCGGCGGCCAGGACCACCACGCCCAGGGAATACCCCTCGTAGGTGATGGGCAGCAGCAGCACCTGACGGGGCCGGAAGTCGCAGATCACGCCGTCCATGGAGATGTCCCGGGGCACGCGGACCGACTGCATCCGGCCGGTCTCCATGGCCAGCTGGACGCGGTCGCTGTCGGCGAGACCGTCGACGTCGCTCAGGCCGAAGTTGGCGGGTGTGACGAGTTCGCCGTCCTGCATCACCAGCAGGCAGCCCGCGTCGGCTTCCGTCTGGCGCAGCAGCAGCTCCAGGGCCGCGCCGCTGAGACTCCCGAGATCGAGCAGGCTGGAGAGGGTCTCGGTCTGCTCGGTCGAAGCGTCTTCCAGCTTGTAGACGCGCGCCAGGTCGGTCACGAGCTCGTTGAAGGTCTCGGCGGCCTGCCCCAGCTCGTCGTCCGTCACCGACGGCAGCAGCAGCTGTTCTACGCGCAGGGCGTTCCAGTCCTTGACGATGCTGGCCTCGCGCATGGTCTCGACCACTTCGCGCATGCGCAGCACCTGATCGCGCAGGGGGGTGCGGACGATCTTCTCGGCCAGGCGGCTGCCCGCCCAACCCAGGCCGGCTCCGACGGTCGGCAGGACCAGGAAGTCGATCCAGTGGAACGGGCGGCCGAGTAGGGTGCCCCCCGATGACAGCACCAGCGCGGCCAGCAGGCCCGCCAGCCCGCCCGAACCGATCAACCAGACCTGCAAGTTCTCGAAAACGCCCTCTCGAAACCGTTTCATCTTCTTATGCCCCCCGGCATGGCAGTTCATCCTCGCCCGATGTATGGGGGGTATCGGCTCAGGGTATTCCTGACTTTAGTGGGAAATCTCCCTATGTGCGGAAAATGAACAATGTGGAATACGTGTCAGTCCAGGGGCCGGATCTTGGCGAAGCGGGCCAGGAAATGCCTTCGTTCCCCGTCAGGGAAATCGATGGCCAGCTTCAGGTTCTCGCCGCTGCCCTCGACCCGGTGCACCACGCCGGCGCCCAGGGCGGGATGGAGCACCGCCTGGCCGGGGTGGAACACGACCTCCTCCTGGGAGGCCTCACGATTCCAGTCCACGGCCGTCGGTCGGGAGACGGGCGGGCGGTTGCGGACGGCGGGCGCGCGGGCGGGTTTCCGCGGGGATGAGTTGGCGGCGGCGCGCCGGGGCGTGTCGCCGAAGAGGTCGGTCAGACGGCCGGGCGCGGCGGGCGCCTCGCCGCGGCTCTCGACCAGGGCCTCGGGAATCTCGCCGAGGAAGCGCGAGGGCAGGCAGAGTTCGCGCTGGCCGAAGCGCCGGCGCATGCGGACGTGCAGCAGATGGACGCGTCGGCGCGCCCGGGTCAGGGCCACGTAGAACAGGCGGCGCTCCTCCTCCAGGGCGACGGGGTCGTCCAGGTTCGAGACGTGGGGCATGAGGTTCTCCTCGGCCCCCGTCACCACCACCACGGGGAACTCGAGCCCCTTGGCCGCGTGGACGGTCATCAGGCGCACCAGGCCCTCGTCGTCGGGAATGGTGTCGGCGTCGGCCACCAGGGCGGTCTGCTCCAGGAACTGGGCCAGGGTGCCGCCGTCGCTGGCCTCGTGGAAGGCGTAGGCGCCGTTGATCAGCTCGGCCACGTTCTCGTTGCGCGCCGCGGCCGACAGGGGGTCGTCCCGCTCCAGGTGACGCGCGTAGTCCACGTCCTCCAGCACCGCCTCGATGATCTCCGGCACGGTGCGCTCGACGGCCGCCGCGCGCCAGCCCGCGGCCCGGTCGAAGAACTCCCGGATGCGCTGGCACGCCGGCCGGTTGATCTCCTCCTCCAGCAGGCCGGGCCGGGACGCCGCCTCGCCGAGGCTGCAGTCCTCGCGCTCGGCCAGCGCGACCAGACGCGCCGCCGTGGTGTCGCCGATGCGGCGACGGGGCACGTTGAGCACGCGCAGGGCCGAGAGCACGTCGCGGGGGTTGTTGATCAGCTTGAGGTAGGCCAGCACGTCCCGCACCTCGCGCCGCTCGTAGAAGGCCGTGGCGCCGACCACCTGGTAGGGCAGGTCGGCCCGTCGCAGCGCGTCCTCCAGGACGCGGCTCTGGGCGTTGGTGCGGTAGAGCACGGTGACGTCGCCGCGGCGCAGCCCCCGGCCGATCTCCTCGCGGACGATCTCGGCCAGGCGCGCGGCCTCGTCCTCCTCGTCGCCCACGAGCTCCATGACCAGCGGGTCGCCGGGCGGGTCCTCGGTCCAGAGGGTCTTGCCCTTGCGCCGCGCGTTGTGGGCGATGACCGCGTTGGCGGCGTCCAGGATGTTGCCGGTGCTGCGGTAGTTCTGCTCGAGGCGCACCAGCGTGGTGCCGGGGAAGTAGCTCTCGAAGTCGAGCATGTTCTCCACCCGGGCGCCGCGCCACGAGTAGATGGACTGGTCGTCGTCCCCCACCGCGAAGACGTTGCCGTGCACCGAGGACAGGGCCTTGACCAGGATCAGCTGCAGCTCGTTGGTGTCCTGGAACTCGTCCACGAGCACGTGGCGGAACTGGGCGGCGTACTTCTCGCGCACCGCGTCGTTCTCCTCGAGCAGGTGGACCGTGCGCAGGATCAGGTCGTCGAAGTCGCAGGCGTTGCAGTCGCGCAGGCCCTTCTCGTAGGCGGCGTAGACCGCGGCGATCTTCTCCTCCCGGAACTCGTCGGCCTCGCGGGCGGCGCGCTCGGGTGAGACGTCCTCGTTCTTCCAGCGGCTGATGGTCGAGCGCAGCTGCGCCGGCGCGTACTGCTTCAGGTCCACGCCCAGGTCGCCGGCGACCTTCTTGATCAGCCTGGTCTGGTCGTCCACATCGTAGATGGAGAAGGACGGATCCAGCCCCGCGGCCGCGGCCTCGCGGCGCAGGATCTTCACGCCGGTGGCGTGGAAGGTGCCCACCCAGTGGGGCGCGCGGCCGGCGCCCACCAGGCCGTCCACGCGCTCGCGCATCTCGCGGGCGGCCTTGTTGGTAAAGGTGAAGGCCAGGATCTCCCAGGGATCGCAGCGGCCGGTCTCCAGGAGCCAGGCGATGCGGGTGGTCAGCACGCGGGTCTTGCCGCTGCCGGCGCCGGCGACCACCAGGACCGGACCGTCGGCGGCGGTCACGGCGTCGTTCTGGGGCTGGTTGAGGGCGTTCAGGTCCATCCGGGATGCATCCGATCGGGAGGTGCGTCTCTTCGGGCTAGAACTCCGGCCCGATGCTGAAATGGAATTCGGTCCGGCCCGCGCCGCGCAGGTCCGTGCGGCGTCCCCAGTCGAACTTGAGGGGGATGAAGCCGAGGCGGGTCCTTATACCAAGTCCGTAGGCCGCGCGCAAGTCCTGGAGTCCCCAGTCGCCCGCGGCGTCGTGTCCGAAGGGCCGGAAGACGTCGGTCCAGGCCCCGCCGGCGTCGAAGAAGAGCGTGGCGCCGATGGGACCGAAGCCCCAGCGCCCTGGCCAGCCGAAGATCAGCGCGTCCAGCAGGGGCAGACGGTACTCCAGGTTCATCAGGACGAACTTGGGGCCGGCCAGGTGCGTGGTCGTCTGGTAGTCGTAGAAGTCGTAGCCGCGCAGGGTGAAGGGGCCGCCGAGCACGAAGGCGCGGGCGTCGCGGCCGAAGCTGCCGGCGGCCAGCAGGCGCGCCGCGAAGCTGTTGCGCCGCCAGGGCAGCCAGTAGCGACGGTAGTCGAACACCGCCGTGTTCCGCGAGAGCGCGTGGTCGCCGACGGCCAGCGAGGGCGTGAACTGCAGCATGGCGCGGCTGCCGGTGACCGGGCCGTAGTAGCCGTAGTAGGCGCTGTCGTGCACGAGGCTCAGCATGGGCTGGAGCAGGTGGTAGGTGCGGGTCTCCGCCTCGGCCAGGTACAGGCCGCTGGGATCGGGCGCGTAGTTGGTCTGCTCCGAGGCCAGGGCCTGCAGTTCCAGGCTGATCCGCCGGAAGCTGCTGAGGGGGTAGGCGACCGAGACGTAGGCCCCGTAGTTGCGCTCGCTGAAGAAGGTGTCGTGGGGCAGCACCTCCCCCACGCTGGTCAGCACCGAGTTGTAGTAGTTCTTGTAGTGGAAGAGCCCCACGCCCAGGTCCACGCGCCGCTTGAGATAGGCGTAGGACGCGGCCAGGTCGCTGTCCCCCAGCGAGCCGTAGACGTTCAGCAGGAACGACATGCGGTGATCGCCCAGCAGGTCGCTGAGATTGATCACGTTGGCCATGGCCAGCCCCGCCTGGGGCGAGAAGAAGACCGAGCCCCCCTGCAGGGCGCCGCTCATGTCGACGGAGAAGCGCGGGCTGTAGTCGCGTACCTCGCCCACGCCCTCCGGGTCGGGCGGCGGCGGCACGTGGCCGCGGCGGGTGGAGAGGGTCGGGGGCGAGAGGGCGACCGGTCCCGGGGGCGTGCCCCGGGGCTCGCGTCGGCTCCAGGCGGCGAAGTCGTCGGCGGCGTAGACGTCCCAGCCGCCCTGGTGGAAGGCGGCGAAGACCAGCCGGTCCGCGCCCGGCGCGTAGCTGGGCCGGGCCACGGCGCCGGCCACGTTGGTCAGCGTGCGCGACGAGTCCACGACGGCCAGCGCCGCGTCGAGGCTCAGCAGGGCCAGGTTGTCGGCGCCGCCCCCGTCGGCCACCACGCAGAGCTCGCGCGGGCCGGTCCAGACCGGGTCGCGCCAGG
>CAZSNA010000119.1:0-7991 GCA_964607825.1 uncultured Fibrobacteraceae bacterium
CCACGGCCAGCAGCAGATCCACGCCGAGCCCGTGCAGGGCGCGACCGGTCTCCTCGTGCAGCGCCTCGCTGCGGGGGCCCAGCTCGGCCATGCGGCCCACGACCGCGATCACGCGGCCCTCCCCCGGCAGCTCGACGGTGGCGCGGGCCGCCGTGCGCAGGCTGGTCGGATTGGCGTTGTACGTGTCGTCCAGCAACCGCAGGCCGCCGGCCTCCAGGACGCGGCTGCGCTGGGGCGAGCCGGTATAGTGCGACAGGGCGGCCGCGGCGTCCAGGTCTCGTCCGAGCAGGAACTCCGCGGCCAGCAGGGCCGCGGCCAGGTTGGCGCCGTTGTGGCGGCCCGGCAAGGGCACCGGGTGCTCCCGGCCGTCCAGGGTCAGCACGCCGCCGGCGGCGTCGGGCCGCCAGTCCCAGCGGTGCTCGCCCGTCTGGTGGCCGACGGAGATCACGCGGCATCGCGCCCGCTCGCGCCACTCGTCGTAGCCGGGGCTGTCGGCGTTGAGGACGGCGGCGCCGTCGGGCGGCAGGTGGTCGAGGAGTTCCCCCTTGGTCTGGACGATCCCGGCCAGTGATCCGAATCCGGCGAGATGAGCTTCCGCAGCGTTGGTGATCACCCCGGCGTGGGGGGCCGCCAGGGCCGCGAGCCTGTCGATGTCCCCGGCGCGGGAGGCGCCCAGTTCCACGACTGCCAGATCGTGGTCGTGCCGGAGTCCGAGCAGGGTGAGCGGCAGGCCGAGATCGTTGTTCAGGTTGCCGGCCGTGGCGTGGGTCGGCGCCGCGTGGGCGCAGAGAGCGGCCAGCAGGTCCTTGGTGGTGGTCTTTCCGTTCGAACCGGTGACGGCGACGACGCGCACGTCCCGGCGGGCGCGCCAGCGGCGGGCCAGTTCGTGCAGGGCGGCCTCCGGGTCGGGGCTGAGCAGGACGGCCGCGTCGTGGCCGGGGTCGCCCGAGAGCAGGGGATCCGCGCCGTCGACGTCCCAGGGACGGGTCAGGGCGACCGTCGCGCCCGCGCGCAGGGCGGCGCCCACGTAATCGCGTCCGTCGGCGCGTTCGCCGGGCAGCCCCACGTAGAGCTCGCCCGCGGCGAGGGCGCGCGAATCGAGGCCGGCGCCGTGGAAGGCCAGGCCGGGCCAGTCGTCGTCGGGGCCCAGGGCCGCGCGCCAGCGTCCGTCGCGAAAGAGATGCGCGCCGGCGAGCAGGCCGGCGGCGTCGAGGTCGGCCAGGGCCGTGATCAGGCGGTAGGCGCCGGGCTCAGCCATGGGCGGCCTCCCCGATCCAGCCGCGCACCAGTTCGCGATCGTCCAGGTGCAGGCGGCGGTCGCCGACGAGCTGGTAGTCCTCGTGGCCCTTGCCGGCGATGACCACCAGGTCGCCCGGTTCGGCGGCGGCCAGGGCGCCGCGGACGGCGCGGGTGCGGTCGACTTCCACGCGACAGGCGCCGGAGCGCACGTCGGTCTCCGCGCGGAACCCGTAGTAGATCATGTCGCAGATCGACTCGGGATCCTCGCTGCGCGGATTGTCGGAGGTGATCCACGTGTCGTCGGCGTGACGCGCCGCGACCGCACCCATGTCCGCCCGCTTGCCCGTGTCCCGATCGCCGCCGCAGCCGAAGACCACGACCAGGCGACCGGAGGCGAATTCCCGGCAGGACAGCAGCACCGCCGCCAGGGCGTCCGGCGTGTGGGCGTAGTCGACCACCGCCGAGGCCCCGTTGGGCAGCGCGAATCGTTCGATGCGTCCGGGGACCTGCGGGGCGTCGGCCAGGGCCGTCACGCAGGCCTCGGGGTCCAGGTCCAGGGCGAGCCCCGTGGCGAGGGCCGCGACCAGGTTCTCCACGTTGAAGCGCCCCACCAGGCGGCTCGCCAGCGCGAGGGGCCGCCCCCGCCAGTCGAGACGCAGGGCGGTGCCGTCTGGGCGCAGGTCGGCGTCGAGCAGCTTCAGGTCGACCGTGCCCCGCTCGCCGCGCCCGTAGCGCACGCAGCGCACGGCCGGATCGACGGGCAGGTCGTCGAAGGCCTCGTCGTCGCCGTTGATGACCGCCACCCCCGGCGCCTTGTCGCGGCGCGCGCCGCCGAGCCGGCCGAGGATGAGGGCCTTGGCGGCCAGGTAGGCGGCCAGGGACGGGTGGTAGTCGAGGTGGTCGCGGCCGAGATTGGTCATCACCGCCGCGTCCAGGGCCAGGTCGGCGACGCGGGACTGGTCCAGGGCGTGGGAGGAGATCTCCATGGCCGCCGCGGCCAGGCCGTGGTCGCGCATCTCCGCCAGCAGGGCGTAGAGGGCGGGACCGTCGGGCGTGGTCAGGGGCGCCGCCTCGACGCGGGCGCCCGTCTCGTAGCGTATGGTGCCGAGCAGGCCGCAGCCGCCGTCGACGGACGCCAGCAGGGCGCGCAGCAGGAAGGCCGTGGTCGTCTTCCCGTTCGTGCCCGTGACGCCGACCAGGCGCAGGGCCTCGTCGGGCCGGCCGTGGAGCTCGCGCGCCAGGCGGGCGGGCCAGGGACGGGTGTCGGCCACGCGCAGGACCGCGGCCCCGGCGTCGGCGGCGTGGGCGGCGACCTCCGCGTCGGAGACCATCACCGCCGGACATCCCGCGGCCAGGGCGTCGGGCACGAAGCGATGGCCGTCGGCGGCGGCGCCGGCCACGGCCACGAAGAGGGTGTCGGGACCGCAGGACCGCGAGTCGACGCTCACACGGGCCACGTACGGATCGCCGCCGTCGACCCGCAGGTCGGCGAAGGCGGCGGTCAACGTGGAGAGGGTCACCATCGCGCCGCCATCCTGACGCGCACGCCCGCGTCGTCAAGCGTCTTCCCGGGCGGCGGCGACTGGGAGACCACGTAGCCCGCGCCCTCGACCTCGAGGGCCAGGCCCAGGCGGGCGGCCATGCGTCGCACCTGCCGGTTGGAGAGGCCGCGCAGGTCCGGACAGGCGGACCCCACGGCCGTACCGGCCTCGCCGGTGGGCGCCAGGGTGATCCGGATCTCGCCGCCGGCGGGCCAGGGCGTGCCCGGCGAGGGCGACTGGGCCACCACGAGGCCCTCGCCCAGATCGCCGCTCAGCTTCAGGTCGAGGCGCTCGGCCTCGGCGCGGGCGGCGGCGCTCGAGAGGTAGAGCAGATCGGGGGCCGGACGGGCGTTCTCGGGCCGCGCGTAGGCGGTCGACGCGCCGCTGCGGGCGTCCACGCCGGCGAACCAGTCGGTGGTGCGGCCGATCTCCTCGACGATCTGCGCGAACAGGGGCGCCGCACTCGAGGAGGCGTAGTGATGCGCGTAGTCGGGCTCGTCGATCATGGTCAGGATGACCAGGCGCGGCGCCGAGGCCGGCGCCATGCCCAGGAAGCTGGACATGTACAGCCCCGGCACGTAGCCCTCGCCGGGCCGGGCCTTCTGGGCGGTGCCCGTCTTGCCCGCGACCTCGGTCCAGGCCACCGCGGCGCTCCGGCCGGTCCCCTCGCGGACCGCGCCGGCCATGGCCTCGCGCAGCAGCTTCGCCAGGGCGGGCGACATCACCTTGCGCATGGGCAGGGGCTCGAAGCGCTCCACGTGCGAGCCGTCCTTGGCGCGGATCTCGCGGACCAGGCGCGGCGTCATCATCACGCCGCCGTTGGCCACCGCCGCCGCCGCCACCGCGAGCTGCACGGGCGTGCACATGATCTCCTGGCCGATGGCGATGGTCGACTGGGAGCGGCCCGACCAGTCCTCGGGCGCCGCGATCCGTCCCCGCGTCTTGCCGGGATAGTCGACGGCGTAGGGCGCGCCGAAGCCGTACTCCACCATGTCGCGGTAGAACTCGCTGCGCGTCAGGTTCAGCACCGCGCGCGCGAAGTAGACGTTGCTGGAATGGGCGAAGGCTCCCGTGAAGGCCATCACGCCGTAGTCGTGCCCTTCGGAGTTGCGGATGCGGTAGCCGTCGAACTGGATGTCGTCGCAGTCGTAGGCGGTGGTGGTGTCTATCACCGTGCGGCCGAGCAGCGAGGCGGCGGTGAAGACCTTCATGATCGAGCCAGGCTCGTAGGCCAGGGTGAAGCAGGCGTTGTCCCAGACCTCGAAGCCGTCGGCGTCGCCGCGCCGCCCCTGCACCGGCGTGTCGGCGGCGGCGAGGATCTCCCCGGTGTGCGGCTCGACGATCACCACCGCGCCGCCGACGGCGTTGCACTCGCGCACCTGCGCGGCGAGGTGGGCCTCGGCGATGGCCTGCAGGTCCGCGTCCAGGGTCAGCACCACGTCGTCGCCGTCCAGGGGACGCACGAGTTCCTGCAGGCCGTCGCTGCCGCCGCTCACCTTGGCGTAGACGAAGCCCTCCCCCGGCGTGCCGGACAGGACGTCGTCGAAAGCGCGTTCGAGGCCGGTGGCCAGCCGCTCGCCTCCGGCCGGCTCGCGGCAGAAGCCCAGCAGCGAGGCGCCGACGCCGCCCAGCGGATAGGCGCGGGTGCGGAGCTCCTCGCTGGTGACGGCCTTGTGGCTCCGCAGGCGGGTCAGGGTGGAGTCGTGCAGCACGGCGCCCCGCTCCACCACGAAGTGGCCCGGCGACTCGCGCCGGATGCGCGAGGCCAGCCGCCCGGGCTCCACGTCCAGGTAGCGGTCCAGGTGGGCCGCCGCGCTGTCGGAATCCGCCACGTTGACGGTGGCCACGCCGATGCGCCAGTTGGACATGGACAGGGCCAGGGCGCGCCCGTGCCGGTCGTAGAGGTTGCCGCGCTCGGCGGGCAGCACCTCCCGGTGCTTCCATTGCGAGTCGGCCAGATCGGCGTAGCGGTCGTGGGCGAAGACCTGCACCGCCACCAGGCGGACGGCGAGCAGAAGAAAGGGCAGCAGCGCCAGGCGCTGCAGCCAGCGGATGCGGGTGCGGTTCACGCCGCGCGTCACGGGGTCCGCCCTTCGGCCCGGGCCGCCCGGGCTCCGCCGCCCCCACCCCCGACGGCCGCGAGGACGCGGCGCCAGCCCGACTCGCGGCGTTCCGTCGCCGACGAGGCCAGCACGACCACCAGTCCGGGGCCGTCGGGGGTGACCAGGCCGAGCTCCGTCTCGGCCCGAGCGACGATGCTGTCCTTGGAGGTGGCCGCGTACCACGCCTCCTCCAGGCGTCCGATCTTCGTCTCCAGATAGACCTTGTCCGCGCGCAGGTCCCGCAGGCGGCGGCGCTCCTTGACCACGGCGTTGGACAGCGTGACCAGCAGGCTGAACAGCACCACGGCACCGAGACAGACGCCGCCCATCAGGGCCGGCGCCCGATCGCGCAGGGAGCGCGAACGCGCCATGGTGCAACGCCGCGCCGCGCGGCAGGCGAAGAGCTCTCGGAGCAGTCTCATGCGGGCACCCTCTCTCCGGCGCGCAGGCGGGCGCTGCGGGCGCGGGGGTTGGCGGCGGTCTCGTCCTCGTCGGGTCGTACGGCGCGGCGCGTGAGCACCTTCATGCTCCGGCTGTGGTCGCAGACGCAGGTCGGCAGTTCGGGGGGGCACAGACAGTCGCGGGCGGCCTTGGCCAGCCAGCGCTTCACCAGGCGGTCCTCCAGGGAGTGATAGGCGATGACCACGCAGCGTCCGCCGGGCGCCAGACAGGCCGGCAGGGCCGCGAGGACCTCCTCCAGGGCGCCCAGCTCGTCGTTGACGGCGATGCGCAGGGCCTGGAAGACGCGGCTCAGGGTCGCGTTGAGCTTGGGGCCGCGGCCCACGGCGGCGGCGACCGCGTCGCGCAGACGGGTCGTCGTGTCCACGGGTGCTTCCAGGGCGGCCGCGGCGACGGCCCGCGCGATGCGCCGGGACCGCCTTTCCTCGCCGTAGGACCAGAGCAGGTCGGCCAGCGCTTCGGGCTCCAGACGGGCGACGAGCTCGGCGGCGGTCTCCCCGGACGTGGGATCGAAGCGCAGGTCCAGGGGCCCGTCGGCGCGATGCGCGAAGCCCTTCTCGGGACGGTCGATCTGGGGAGAACTCACGCCCAGATCCAGCAGCACGCCGTCGGCCGCGGGCCAGCCCTCGCGCGCGAGGGCCTCGCCCAGCCGCCGGAACGAGAGGGCGCGGCAACGCAGGCCCGGCCGCCGGTCGGCCAGCTCCCGGCAGACGGCGATCGCGTCCGGATCCAGGTCCAGGCCCAGCACCTCGGCCCCGGCGTCGAGCAGGGCCGACGCGTGGCCGCCGCGGCCGAAGGTCCCGTCGACGAAACGCTTGCCCGGGGCGGGCGCGAGGTAGGTGATGGAGGTGTCGCGGAGAACGGGTACGTGGGCGGGGGCGCTCATGGCCGCGACGCCCCGCGGCGGGCCGCGAGCGGTCCGGCGACCGGCGCCGCGTGCCCGGCCGGACGTCCGCCCAGGGCCAGGATGGCGCGCAGATAGGGGCTCCAGTTCACGATGCTCAGACGGTGTCCGAAGGTGCGCAGGTCGCGCGCCCAGGCGATCAGCGCGTCGACGGCGCGGTAGTCCAGGTGATCCAGGGCTCCGCCGTCCAGGACGATGCGGCGGCCGCGTCGGGGCAGACGCGCGGTGAGGCGGGCCTTCAGGCGGGAGAGCTGATCGTGATCCAGGGTACCGGAGAGAGCGACCCGAACAACTTCGTCGTGTTCGCGGATCTCGAAATCGAGGCCACCCTCAAGAAGCTGCAGATGCGGAAGCTGTCGGGTCGTCTCTGCCGGCATTCGGGTTCCTTCCCTGTCCCGGCCCGTCCTCCTGACGGGCCAACTGGATCCATCCATCCTCCCGGCCGCCGTTCCGTCGGCGACCCTCCTGTCAGGAGAAGAACTTGCGCAGGAACTCCTGGTCCACGCGCCCCTTCTCCTCCTGGTGAGCCGTGTAGGTCTCCGGGTGCCACAGTTCGAGATGATCTCCCATGCCCACGACCAGCACGCGCTTGCCGATGCCGTACGCCTCCAGCAGCTCCTTGGGCGCCATGACCCGCCCCTGTCCGTCGGGCGTGATCTTGTAGGTGTTGGCGCTGACTTCCCGGAGCTGGGCCTGGAGCTGGGCGGTCCTCGCCTTCTCCCAGGCCCGCCGGAACACCTCGTCCCAGGTCTCCGCCGGATAGACCGACAGGCTGCCGTCCACACCGAGGGTCACGGCCCACGTGTCGGGACCGTCCTCGTCGCTGCGGAAGCGGAACGGGAGATTGAAACGACCGCTTCCGTCGACGGCGCGCTCGTAGGACCCGCTGAAGCTGCCGGGTCGCTGAGTCGTGTCGTGCGTGGATTCGGTCATGTCGCGTCCTGGGATGGAAGATCGAGAGAGCGTTCTTGGCGGTCACCACTTTTAACCAATTCCTGCCGATGGACTTTATTCTATCACCATACAGCTGTCAAGGGGGTGTCTTCACTTTTTTCGAAATACGCACAACAATAAGCCGGACAATCCGTTAGCGGATCGTCCGGCCCGAGAGTGTCGGCAGGGTCAAATAATCAGCGATTCAATGAAAAATCGTCGCTTCGAGGCCCCAGGATGGCCCTCCAGCCCAGGCCCGTCGCGGCGCGGAAGCGCGTCAGCATGACCAGGGCGCCGGCGGCGTAGGCGATGGTCGAGGCCCAGGCGGCCCCCGTCGCTCCCCCGGAGGGGATGAGCAGCAGCCCCGCCAGCACGTTGACGGCCACGGTGACGCCGCTGGCCTGGGCGTTCCAGGCGGGGCGGCCGCGGCCGATGAAGTCGCCGGCGAGCACCGAGCCGGCCGCGAAGATCACGATCCCGGGCAGCAGGGCGCGCAGGGGGGCGGTGGAGGCGAGATACTCGGCGCCGAAGAGCGCCGACAGCAGCGGGCGGGAGACCAGGGCCAGGACCAGGGCCGCGACCGCGGCGGCCGCCAGGCCCACGCGCACGGCGCGGGCGGCCACGACGTCCCGATCGGTATCGTCGGCGTCGGCCGAGGCGTAGACCAGCAGGGGCTGCAGGGCGCCCGGCAACAGCCAGAGCAGCTCCCCCACCATGACCGCCACCGTGTAGATGCCCACGACCTCCGGACCGTGCCAGGCCGCCACCGTGTTCGGTCGGGGTACCGACGCAAATGAAAACGGCATCTGCCCC
>CAZSNA010000120.1:0-7751 GCA_964607825.1 uncultured Fibrobacteraceae bacterium
TGCGGCCGGGGTCCAGGGAGCGGTCTGTCGTTACTTGACTAGCCGTTCCATATCATTTCACCAGCATCATCTTGCGCGCGGTCACGCCCTCGGCGGTGCGCAGGCGGTACTGGTAGACGCCCGAGGCCACGTACAACCCCGTATCGTCGCGCCCGTCCCAGAACACGGCGTTGAGGCCCGTGTCGCCCGTGCCGGCGAAGGTCCGGACCCGGCGGCCGACGATGTCGAAGATGGTCAGCTCGTATGAGCCCCCCACCGGCATCTCGAAGCTGATCTCCGTGCGCGCGTTGAAGGGGTTGGGCACGTTGGCGCGCAGGTCGGGACCCGCCGGAACGACGTCGTGCCGCACGGCGGTCTCCTCGCCGCCGTCCCAGTAGATGTCGTCCAGGGCGAACTCGCAGGACGCGCCGTTCACCTCCAGGACGACGAACTCGTAGGTCAGCATGCGCAGGTCGATGTACAGCCCCCGGATGTCCGCGACCGGGATGGAGGCCTGGCCCCATTCGCCGTCCCGCACCAGCCCGTAGGTGGTCTGGTGGGCCGGGAAGTCCACGTAGGACTGGTTCCCCCAGGTGTCGATGATCCCGATCTTGAAGGCGACGTGGGCGGGGATCTTGATCCTGAAATTGAGGTGGCCGTCGCCGTAGCCGAAGAGGTTGATCGGCTGGACGGACATGATGCCCGCGCCGAACCAGCCGGAGCCGGCGGTCTGCCAGGACAGGACGTGCTCGCCCTCGTAGGGCGGGATGGAGCCGTCGACCAGCGTGCCTTCCCACACGTAGATGTGGGAGTCCACGTCGGGCGTCAGCCCTCCGTCGACGGGGGTCGTTTCGGTGAAGAGGCCGAAGGTGCCGCCCTCGGGAGTCGGGGGGCCGAGATGGACCGATCCCTGGCCGTTCCACTCGTAGACCCGGATGTAGTCCACGTACATCTCGGCGGGGAACGGCATGCTCACCGGGGCGCCGCTGCCGGGATCGCCCAGGTTGTAGGCGTCGGTGAAGGCCCCGCCGATGGCGAGGTTCGCGATCAGGTAGAAGGGCGCCCGGAACTCGTCCGATTCCGCGTCGATGGTGAACGGCGTCTCGTACAGGTCGTTCTCGACGCCGTCGTCGACGACGGTCAAGCGCAGGGTAGCGTGGTCCCAATACAGGCGGTAGACCAGGAAGCGGTCCACGAGCGAGTCGTCGTACTCGTAGTAGGGCCGGCAGTAGAGGTCGTCCGGATCCCAGGACAGGCTCGCGGCGCCGGTGGGATTCTCCGGCGTGACGGCGTCGTCCGAGTAGAAGATGGCGTTGGCGCCCACGGCCTGGTTGACCGTGGCGTTGTCGAGTCCGTTGCCGCCGTTGTGGGTGTCGTGCAGGTCGCGGAAGGCCTGGGTGGCGCCCATCTCCATCATGTCGATCTCGCCGCAGCGTGGCCAGGCGTAGTTGCTCGTCCCCAGCAGCCACACCGCGGGCCAGCCGCCCAGGTCCAGGTCCGGCACGCGCACCCGCGCCTCGACCATGCCGTACTCGACGCTCACGAAGGACTTGCTGACCACCTTGCCCGACGTGTACTGGAGCGGGTTGCCCCACTGGTCGACGATGTCGGGTCCGGTCTGCTGCCGGGCGGTCAGCCGCAGGGCCGTGTTGCCGGGCTCGCCGGGGACCGCCGCGATGTCCACGTTGTCCTGGTGGTAGAACTCCAGCTCGCCGTTGCCCCAGCCCCAGGAACCGTTGCCGGTGGTGATGAGCCAGTTGTCGAGGGTCTCGAACTCGTCCGACCAGATGAGGTCGCCGACCTGGGCCCAGGCGCAGGGGGCGGCGAACAGGAACGCGCCGAGCAGGATGAAGGTCTTCACGATTGGCCCCGTTCGGTTGGGGGTGGACTCGAGATCGAGGATCCCGACGCAATCGCGGCACGGATCCCCACATGAGCCGGACCTTGGGAGTATACACTTTGTACGATAACCGTACAAGAATATCTCAGGTAAATATCTATCTTCATTTATGGATATATATACAGAAAACATTTGTACGGTTTCCGAACATAGTATAGACTCTACTTGATTCATCGGTTTCACTCGGTTCCATCCACCCGACGGGAGTAGACATGCGCCACGTCAAAGCCCTCCTCGCCACCCTCTGCTGCCTGGCCCTCCCCCTGAGCGGGATCTGCCTGGCCGACAACCTGATCTCCAACGGCGACTTCGAGACCGGCGACCTGACCGACTGGCTCGTCTACGGCGAGACAGGCGACGCCGTCGCCGTCGTCCTCTCCGGGGACAACGGTCCCAGCGCACCCGGCACCCACAACGCCTACCTGGACAACCAGGCCGAGGCGCACGCCCTGTTCATCAAGCAGTCGACGCCGGCCGGCAGCGGCATCGCCGGCACCACCTTCTACTCCTTCGACCTGAAGCTGGACCAGGCGGACGTCGGCGGCGTGCTCTTCGTCAACATCTTCGCCGAGCAGGCCGACGGCGGCGTCATCGGCGGCACGGGCCTGATGGGTCCCTTCTGGCCGTGGGGCGTGTGGCAGAACTTCAGCGGCTCCTTCGAGGCGCCGGCGAACACGGACTTCCTGACCATCCAGATCGAGGCCGTCACGGGCGCCAACACCGAGTCCAATTGCGTGGCCCACGTCGACAACGTGGTCCTGGACCAGGGCACGGTCGCCAACGACGACCTGAGCTGGAGCACCATCAAGACGCTCTACCGCTGATCCGACTCGTTCCGATCGTGGACCGCCGCCCACTCCCTCCCTTCCCCCCCGGGTGGCGGTCCGCGACGGGCGGGGCCCGTCCCCCGGGCCCGCTCAACCCGCCACGTTCAGCAGATCCCGCATCCCGTAGCGCCTGATCTTCTTGTACAGCCCCTGCCGCGACAGACCCAGCCGCTTCGCCGCCACCGACTTCAGCCCGTCGCTGGCCCCGATGGCCTTGCGGATGAGATAGCGTTCCAGCAGCTCGGTGGCCTCGTCCATGGGGCGCAGCGTGGCCAGGTCGGCCGGATCCACCGAACGTCCGGCGGCGCGGCGCACCGCGTCCGACAGCTGATCCAGGCGCAACACCGTCTCCTCCGGATGCAGGGCCAGCCAGCGCTGGACCTCGTTCTCCAGCTCGCGCACGTTGCCCGGCCAGCGATAGGCCTGCAGGGCGGCCAGGGCGTCCTCCTCCACGGCCAGTTCGGCGGGGGCGCGGTCGCGGCGCAGGAACATGTGGGCCAGCAGGTGGATCAGGTCCTCGGGACGGGCGCGCAGGGACGGCAGGGCGATCTCCACCACCTTCAGACGGAAGTAGAGGTCCAGGCGGAAGCGGCCGGCGGCGATCTCGTCCTCGAGGCTCTTGTGGCTGGCGGCCACGAAGCGCACGTCAACCGGGCGGCTGCGCAGCTCGCCGATGCGGCGCAGCCGCTTCTCCTGCATGACCCTCAACAACTTGATCTGCAGGGACAGGGGCATGTCGCCGATCTCGTCCAGGAAGAAGGTGCCGCCGTCGGCGGCCTCCAGCAGGCCGATCTTCTCCTTGCCCGCGCCGGTGAAGGCGCCGGCCTTGTGGCCGAAGAGTTCGCTCTCGAAGAGGCTCTCGGGCAGGGCGGCGCAGTTGACGCCGATGAAGCGGCGTGCGGCCCGCGGCCCGAGGCGGTGGATGGCCCGGGCCATGATCTCCTTGCCGGTGCCGCTCTCCCCGTGCAGCAGGACGTTCACGCCGCTGGCCGCCACCGAGGCCACCTCCCGGCAGCAGCGCTCCATCTCGCGGGACACGCCCACCACGCCCGGCATCCCCGCCACGTAGACCGGCGGCGGCAGGGCCACCGGCGCGCCGGGCCCGCGTTCGACCGTCCGGGTCGCCGGGCGGCGGAACGCCGTGACCGGGAACAGGCAGGGCTGACTGGGATCGAGCACGGCCCCCTCGACGTCGGCCGCCGGGGGCAGGCGGTCCAGCAGGGGACCGAGGCGGCCGGCCAGGTCGCGGGCCCAGTGGAGGGCGGCCCGGGGCCAGGGCCCCTCGTCCACGCAGGCCACGGCCACCGCGCCGGCGCGACGTCCCTCGTCGCCGGCCACCGGCTCGACCGCCAGACGCCACGGCGCCTCTCCCCCCAGCACCAGCTCGCGGTCCACGCGCCGGCCCTCGCCCACGCAGCGCCACAGGGCGCCCAGGGGCGGGCGTTCGGGCCCCTCCCGGCCGGCGCGCCAGGCGTGATCCAGCAGCAGGCGCAGGGTTCCGGGCGACCGGTCCGCGCCATCGGTGCGCACCACCCAGATCCGGCTGCCGCCGCCGCCGTGGGGAAAGCGTCTCAGTTCGTGCTCCCAAAACGATGCCGCTGCGTCCATGCTCATCCTCCTCGCGGGAGTCCGCAGCAGGAGTAGCGCCGGGATCAGGGTTATGCACAGGAAATCGTATCTGGCCATGCGGCGCGGGTATGCGATGACCGGCTCGCGTATCGCCCCAGGTCTCCCCCCCGGTGGACCGCCGCGCCCCGCCCCCGAACGCACGCGATCCGGCTCCATGGAGCCGGATCGCAGGGTGTTCGCGGGCTGTGCCGGGACGAGGACGCCCCGTGCGGGAGGTTACAGCCGGACCTCCACCTTGGCGTCGCCCGTCGTGATCTCGCCGATGGGGATCGCGCCCAGCTCGTCCAGCTGGTCCGCGTCGGCCTCGGCGGGCATGACCAGCACCATCCCCACGCCCATGTTGAAGACGCGGTACATCTCGGCGGGCGACACCTCGCCGATCTCCTGCATCATGCTGAAGACCGGGGGCACCTCCCAGGCGCCGGTGTCCACGCGGGCGCAGAGACCGTCGGGCACGATGCGGGGAATGTTGTCGTAGAAGCCGCCGCCGGTGATGTGGGCCATCCCGCGAACGGCGTCGCGGCCCTGGGCCGACCAGATGGCGCGGACCTCGGGCAGATAGCTGCGGTGGACGGCCAGCAGGGCCTCGCCCACCGAAGGGCCGCCGAGAGCCGCGGGCCGGTCGTCCACGCCGTGGCCGGCCAGCTCGAAGAAGACCTTGCGGGCCAGGGAGTAGCCGTTGGTGTGCAGGCCCGTGCTGGGCAGGCCCCAGAGACGGTCGCCGTCACGGATGGCCGAGCCGTCGATCAGATGCGCCTCCTCCACGCGGCCCACGATGCAGCCGGCCAGGTCGAAGTCCTCGTCGCCGTAGACGCCGGGCATCTCCGCGGTCTCGCCGCCGAGCAGGGCGCAGCCGTTTTCCCGGCAGGCCTGGGCGAAGCCCTCCAGGATCGGCTCGAGCATGCCGTCCAGCAGCTTGCCCGTGGCGAAGTAGTCCAGGAAGAACATGGGCTCGGCGCCCTGGACCAGGATGTCGTCGACGCAGTGGTTGACCAGGTCCTGGCCGACGGTGTCGTAGCGGCCGGCCAGGGCGGCGACCTTCACCTTGGTGCCGACGCCGTCCACGCTGGCCACCAGGAGCGGTTCGCCCGGGGCGGGGCGGTAGAGTCCGCCGAAGGCGCCCAGGTCCGAACGGACGCGCTCGTCCCAGGTGGAGCGCACGGCGGCCTTGGCTCCCGCGAGGGCCTTCTCGGCGGCGTCGATGTTGACGCCGCTATCCTCGTATTTCATGGACTTCCGTTTCGGTGACGTGCTCGACGCGGGTCGGGGTGTGGGCCACCTGCTGGATCTGTCGGATCACCTTCTCCACGTCGGAATCCGGGATCACCATGAACTCGCCGCGGGCGTGGAGCTCCATGACGGTGTCCACGACGTTGGCGTCGAACTGGGTCCCCCGGTATTTCTGCAGCTCGGAGAGCGCCATGTCAACCGGAAGTGCCTTGCGGTAGGACCGGTCGCTGGTCATGGCGTCGAAGGCGTCGCAGACGTTGAGGATGTTGGCGCCCAGGCTGATCTCGGCGCCGGCCAGGCCGTCGGGATAGCCCTTGCCGTCGGGGCGCTCGTGGTGATGGCGGACCAGGTCCACCGTCTCGGGCAGGAACTTGATCTGCTCGACGATGCGCGACCCGATGGCCGGGTGCTCGGCCAGGGTGGAGAACTCCTCGTCGGTCAGGCGCCCCGGCTTGCAGATGATGTCGTTGGTGATGGCGATCTTGCCGATGTCGTGCAGCAGGCCGCCGTACTCCAGCAGCTCCAGGTCGCGCGGCGACATGCCCATGGCCCGCCCGATGGTGATGCCGTACTGGGACACGCGGTAGCTGTGGCCGTGGGTGTAGGGCTCGTCGGCCTCCAGGGTGGTCGCCAGCACCGCGATCGAGGCCATGTGGGCCTCCTTCTGCTGCTTGTGCGCCCGCGTGATGGCGAAGACCACCCAGACGATGGGCAGGAAGATCATCAGGGTCCACGGACCGGCCTGCTTGTAGAGCAGGATGACGATGGCCGTGAACGGCAGCTCCATCAGGCCGGCGACGGCGCCCCAGCGGGCGTCGCGATGCCAGACCTCGCGCAGGGGCATCTTCCGATCGAGGCTCATGATGCCGGCCACCACGAGACTGTTGGCGAAGGCGTAGACCAGCAGGGCCGCCGCCAGGGGCAGCAGGAACAGGGGCGTTCCGAAACGGGCGCTGAAGGGCAGCGCGTGGTAGGACAGCCCGGCCAGGCCCGCGGCGACGGCGAGCATGGACATGTTGAACAGGACCTTGCGGGGCGGCGCGGTGCGGAAGAAGACGCCCCGCACCAGGGTCGAGCAGGCGTCCATGACCAGGGCCACCAGCGGGCCGAAGAGGACGATCATCGACAGGGTCAGGGTCCGCGAGGAGAGGATGCGTCCGCCCCCGCGCACCTGGGACTCGGACATCTTGATGTCGGTGGCGAGGATGACCAGGAAGTAGATGCCCCAGCCCAGCCATTCCGGCGTCGCGGGACGGTGGAAGAAGCCGAGGAACGCGAGCATGGCCGCGCCCGCCGCGACGACCGCGCCGTAATAGAAGTTGAAGGCCTTGCGGCTCGTACCTGGGCGGGGGTCTGCCACGTTCGATCCTCGTTCACTGCGCCGGGACGGGTGGGGGCCGTCGTGCGCTGGTCTGCCGAAACCCGGTTCTCCAATACCTGGTTATCGGCCGGCGGGGGCCTGGGCTTGAACGGTCATGCGGGGCCGGCTCGCTCATTCATGGGGTGTTACCACTCCCACTTGAAGAGCAGACCAATGAGGAAATCGAGCATTGGCGTCACCTCCGTTCCGATGAACGTGCGAAGTTGCGGCTTCCAAGTGACCCGCTCCGCTCAATTTTTCCGATCTGTTCGGCTCCGCTCGGTATTCCGCTCTGCGGCGCCGACCCCGCAATGTCAGAGAATGGTCGTCGTCGACGTCTCCTTGAAGTTGAAGAGGGACAGTCGCCGGTTGAGGGCGTCGAGCACCGCGTACACGCTGGCCTCGCGGGCGCTGTGACGCTGCGCGCAGCAGCCGAAGAAGCGCTCGCTGCGCCGGCCCTCGACCAGGTCCACGACCGCCACGGTCAGGCGTTCGCCGGCCGCGTCGGCGTCCTTCAGCTCGGCCAGGCTCAGCGTGACCGGCTCGTCGAGCAGATCCTGCAGGGCCCGCAGGGTGGCGCGGCCCAGCAGCTGCGCCTCCAGGCCGGGATGGTTGGGACCCTCCTCGGCGCGGGTGGCCGTGGCCTCGCCCACGGCGAGGGTGACGGCGGCGCGCAGGGCGGGTCCGCGGCTCTCCACGGCGACGCCCGTGCATTCCACGCGCGCCTGCGGCGTCTCCTCGACGAGCACCGCCGGACTGGCGATGGGCCGGATCACCGGCTCGGGCGGCGCGGGCCGCGGCGGCGGCGCGGCGGGCGCCTCGCCGG
>CAZSNA010000121.1:0-7603 GCA_964607825.1 uncultured Fibrobacteraceae bacterium
GCTGCGGGCCACGTGGGGGTTCCCGTCGCGGGCGCCGGCGGCCAGCAGGGCCACCAGGCGGGCGTGCTCGGCCTCGTCGTCGACGGCGGTCTCTTCGCCCTGCGCGCCGATGGCGCCGAGGGCGTTGTGCACGGCGACGGCCACGCGGTCGGTGTCCAGCCGCGACCAGCGGGCGGGTTGTTCGCCGCAGTCGAGCACGGCCGCCAGGGCGGTCTCGCCGCCCATGCGTCCCAGGGCCCGGCAGGCGTGGATGCGGACCTGGGCCTCGTCGTCCCGGGCGAAGGGCACCACGTCGACCACCAGGTCGCGGCCGGGCGCGCGTTCGGCGCAGCGCAGCACGCGCCATAGGACCTCGGGCTCGGGGCGCACCAGGCCGGAGCGGACGGTCGCGACCAGGAACGCGGAGTCGGCCTCGGCGGCGCGGTCGCGCAGGCCGGTCCAGGCCAGGGCCGCCTCGCGCGCCGGGCCGTGCAGGGTGGTCTCGGTGAAGACGGTCCCGTCGTGGGGCAGGCGCGCCAGGGCGAAGAGGGCGGCCTCGCGCACACGGGTCTTGCCGGTGCCCAGGATCTCGGCCAGGGGGGCGACCGCCTCGGGAGCTCCGAGGTAGCCGAGGGCCTCGGCCGCGGCGGCGCGCACCGCGTCGCTGGGATCGTCCAGGCCCGCGAGCACCTCGCGCAGCACGTCGGTGCGGCCGATGAGGCCGGCGGCGCGCAGGGCGGCCCGGCGCACGTGGGCGTCGTCGTCGGCGAGCAGGATCACCAGGGAGTCCACGTCGGCCAGGCGACGGTCCTCCCAGCGGGCCAGGGCCGCGAGGGCCGCGTCTCGATCCTCGGGGACCAGGCAACCCGCGAGGGTCGCCGCCAGGGCGGTGAGCAGGATCGCGCCGACGGCGCGCAGAACGGCGATTCGTCTCATGGGACACTCCTTGTTGGACGCGGTGGGAGCCTAGCACCGGCTCCGGACGCTGTCCACGCGCAGGCTTTGACCCCGCCGGGGCCCGTGCTAGACTTCCGGTCGACGCGTTCGCCCCCATGAAAGCGAGGACCGCCCATGCGAACCGCGATCCTAGGCGCCACGGGACTCGTGGGCCGGGTCATGCTGGAACTCCTGGAGACGCGCGACTGGGTGGAGGAACCGCCCCTGCTGCTGGCCAGCGACCGGTCGGCGGGCAAGCCCCTGTCCTTCCGGGGCGAGGCGCTGTCCTGCCGCGACGTGGCCGAGACCCCGCTCGACGGGGTCGAGATGGCCCTGTTCAGCGCCGGCGCCGCGGCCAGCCGCGAGCAGGCCGGGCGCTTCGTCGAGGCCGGAGCCTGGGTGGTCGACAACTCCACCGCCTTCCGCATGGATCCCGCGGTGCCGCTGGTGATCCCCGAGATCAACGCGCACGCCCTGCCGGACGCGCCCCAGGTGATCGCCAACCCCAACTGCTCGACCATGCAGGTGGCCATGGCCCTGGCGCCGCTGCACGCCGAGTTCGGGCTGGTCGGCTGCCACGTCACCACCCTGCAGGCGGTCTCGGGCGCGGGGGGACGGGCGCAGACCGCCCTGGAGGATCAGCTCCGCCTCGGCCTGCCGCGTCTGCACGGGCCCGACGGGGCCGACCTGGGCGCGGACGCGGATCTCGGCGACTTCGCGCGCCAGATCGCCTTCAACGCCCTGCCCGAGATCGGCGCGCCGGAGCCGGACGGCTCCTTCGCCGAGGAGGCCAAGGTCGTCAACGAGCTGCGCAAGATCCTCGACGCGCCCGGCCTGGCGGTGAGCTGCCTGGCGACCCGGGTGCCGGTCTGGAACGCCCACTCGACGGCCATCCGCGCCGAGTTCGCCCGGCCGGTGGAGCGCGACCGCGCCCTCGAGGCCATGCGGGCGTTCCCGGGCCTGAGCGTGGCCGACTCGCCCCACGCCTACGCCACCGCCCTCGATGCCGACGGGGCGGACGACTGCTTCGTCGGCCGCGTGCGCACCGTGGAGGACCGCGACGACGTGCTGCTGCTCTGGGTCGTGGCCGACAACCTGCGCAAGGGCGCCGCCCTGAACACCGTGCAGATCGCCGACCGTCTCGCGGCGGCGGGGGCATGAGCCGCACCGTCCGCATCGACCTGGCCTACGACGGCGCGGGCTACCACGGCTGGCAGGTCCAGCCCGGGCTGCGCACTGTCCAGGGCGTGCTGGCCGGACGGTTGGAGCGCCTGCTCGCCCGCCCGGCCAAGCCCACCGGCGCCGGCCGCACCGACACCGGCGTGCACGCCCTCGGCCAGGTGGCCCACGTCTCCGATCTGACGGCCGACGAGGTCGAGCGCGTGGTGCGGGCCCTGCCCGGCCTGATGCCAGAGGACATGGCGGTCCGCGCCGTGCGCGAGGTGTCGCCGTCCTTCGACGCCCGCTTCTCCGCACGCTGGCGCCGCTACGTGTATCGTCTGGGCTTCGCGCCCGACCTCTTCCGGCGCACCCAGGAATGGCAGCTCGAGTCCGGCCTCGATTCCGGACTGAACCGCGCCGCCATGGACGCCGCCGCCGCCCGCCTGGTCCGCGAGGACGACTTCGCCAGCTTCTGCAAGACCGCGTCCCTGCGCGAGAACAACCGCTGCGACGTGGCGCATTGCCGCTTCTCCTGGGACGACCTCTCGGCTACCTTCGAGATCCGGGCCGACCGCTTCCTGCACCACATGGTGCGCACCGCCGTCGGCACCCTGGTGGAGGTGGGACGCGGACGCCGCGTCCCGGATGACATCGACGCGATCCTGGCCGCCCGCGACCGCCGCGCCGCCGGCGCCATGGCCCCCGCCCACGGCCTGTACCTGGCCGAGGTGGGCTACGACTCCGAACTCGACGACCCGACCTACATCGTCCCGGACGCCGCGCCGGGAGAGAAGGAGACCCCATGAAGTTCTTCATCGACACCGCCGACCTGGACGAGATCCGCGACGCCGCCGCCATGGGCGTCCTGGACGGCGTGACCACCAACCCCAGCCTGATGGCCAAGGCCGGCCGCAAGGACACCGACGCCCTGCTGAAGGAGATCTGCGACATCGCGCAGGGGCCGGTCAGCGGCGAGGTGGTGGCCCTCGACGCCGCCGGCATGGTGGAGGAGGGCAAGCGCCTGGCCGCCATCAGCGAGCACATGGTGGTCAAGATCCCCACCACCCTCGACGGGCTGAAGGCCACCTGCGCGTTGAGCGAGGACGGCATCCCGGTCAACGCCACGCTGTGCTTCTCGGCCAGCCAGGCCCTGCTGATGGCCAAGGCCGGCGCGGCCTACATCTCGCCCTTCGTCGGGCGCCTGGACGACATCAGCCAGGACGGCATGCAGCTGATCGAGGACATCGTGGAGATCTACGAGAACTACGAGTTCCCCACCGAGGTGATCGTGGCCAGCATCCGCCACCCCGAGCACGTGCGCCAGTCGGCCCTGCTCGGCGCGGACGTGGCGACCATCCCCCACGGCGTGATCAAGAAGCTCCTGGCCCATCCGCTCACCGACAGAGGCATGGACGCCTTCCTCGCCGACTGGAACAAGCTCCAGGGTTGAGCGTTGAGAGGGGGCGGACCGCGTGGCGCGGTCCGCCTCCCGGTTTCGAGTCCAGGATTCCGAGTCCCCGTTCCGAGGAGGACGACGTCATGAGGATCGCTCCCGTCTGGACCGGCGTGGTCATCGGCGCCCTGTTCGGACTGCTGCTCGGCGCGGCCTACATCATCGGCTCGCGCGCGGCGCCCCGGAGCGGGACCGCCGAAGGCGGCGCCCGCGACACGGTCGTGGTGCGCGAGGTGGTGGAGGTCGGCGGCGACGCGTCCGTCAGCGAGAGCCGCCGCAACGCCATCGTGCGGGCCACCGAGCGGGTCTCGCCCGCGGTGGTCAGCATCAACGCCATCCAGCACCGCACGGTCACGCGCACCCTGGCGCCGCGGGGCTGGGAGTACTTCGAGCGCTTCTTTCCCGGCATGTTCCCGCGGCGGGCCTTCCGCCAGGACGTGGCCAACCTGGGCTCGGGCGTGGTGGTGTCGGACGACGGCTTCGTCCTGACCAACATGCACGTGGTCGAACACGCCGACGATCTGGTGGTGGCCCTGCACGACGGGCGGCAGTACGGCGCCATCGTGCTGGAGGCGGTGCCCACCTGGGACCTGGCCCTGATCAAGCTGCTCGACCCGCCCGAGGACCTGCCCGTGGCGCCGCTGGCCGACGGCGAGGCGGACCTGCACATCGGCGAGTGGGCCATCGCCATCGGCTCGCCCTTCGGCTACCTGCTGGCGGACACCCGGCCCACCGTCACCGTCGGCGTGATCAGCGCCCTGAACCGCGACATCCGCAACACCGGCTCCGACGGCCAGGCGTTTCTGGGCATGATCCAGACCGACGCCGCCATCAACCCCGGCAACAGCGGCGGCCCGCTGATCAACAGCCGCGGCGAGGTGATCGGCATCAACACCTTCATCTTCACCGAGAGCGGCGGCAGCATCGGGCTGGGCTTCGCGGTGCCCATCGCACGGGCCCAGTGGATCGTCCGCGAGGTGCGCGAGTTCGGCTACTTCCGCCGGGCCTACGTGGGCTTCGGCATCGTGGAGGTCAACGATCTCATCGCCCAGTCGCTGGGACTGCCCAGCACCGACGGCTTCGTGGTGCGCGACGTGATCACCGGCTCTCCCGCCGACAAGGCCGGCCTGCAGCCCTACGACGTGATCACGTCCATCAACGGCGTGGACCTGAACGACGTGGACACCTTCAACCGACTGGTCTACGAGGCCAAGGTGGGGACGAAGCTGAGCTTCGAGGCCTACCGCGACGGGGAGGGGTTCTCGGGCACCATCGAGCTGGAGGAGGATCCCCGGAGACGCGGCTAGGCCGCGGGATCTCGACGCGCCGCCGGGAGTCGACCCCGGATCCCACCTGGTGATCTCGACGGCCCCCCATTTCAGGTGAATGGCGATCCTGAACGCCCGCAACGAGTTGCGGGCGTTCCTTCGTATGCGCACGCCCGGGAACACCCCTTGCGGTATCCGGGCGAACCCAGCGAAGGAGGATCGCCCATGGCTCATCTCTGGCTCAGGGACCCCGACGAAGGACTGGCGGCGTTGCCGCTGAGCGGCGCGGAGCTGCGGCTGGACGGACGGCGTCCGGCGCGACTCAACGGGGACGACCCGTCGGGGGCCGTCGTGACGATCGTCGGCCGGCCCGCCGACGGGACGGACGATCTCCAGTGGTACCTCCATCACGGTCCCGCGGCGCGGGTCGCCGTCAACGGCGTCCGGCTCGAGTTGGGCCTGCAGCGGCTGGCCGACGGGGACGAGATCGTCCTCGACGACGCCCGGCGCTACGTCTTCTCCACCGAGGCCGTCCCCGAGCGCGTGGCGATGGCGGCGCAGCCCCAGCCGCCGGTGTGCGGCCGCTGCCTGCAGCCCGTGGCGTCGGGACAGATGGCCGTCCGTTGCCCCGGCTGCGGGGTCTGGCACCACCAGGTCTCCAGGGCGGACGCGGCGGGCGACGACGGCGAGCCGCCGTCGAAGGACGTCCTGTGCTGGACCTACCACACGACCTGCTCCACCTGCGCCCAGCCGACCGATCTCGAGACCGGCTTCCGCGACGTCCCGGAGTGGCTGTGATGAACGAACGCACGCTTCACGTCGCGGTGATCGGCGCCGGCGGCAACATCGGCTCCCACCTGACGCCGCTGGTGGCGCGCCTGCCCGGAGTGGCACGCCTGACCCTGGTGGATCCGGGCGTGTACGAGGCGAAGGATCGCGCCGGGCAGGCCGTCGCCGTCGCGGACGTCGGCCGGAGGAAGGTCGACGTGCTGGCGGAGCGACTCGCGGCCCTGGATCCCGCACTCGAGGTGCGGACGTACGCCGAACCCGTGGAGGACGTGCCCCGCGGACGGCTCCGCGCCGACGTCCTCCTGAGCGGACTCGACACGCGCCGGGCGCGCCAGACCGTGAACCTCGTCGCCCTGCGGCTGGGCCTGACCTGGATCGACGCGGGCGTCGACGGGGGCGAGGAGCTGGCGCGGGTGAGCGTGCTGCGGCCCGGCGCCGACGCCCCCTGCCTGGAGTGCGGCTGGGACGACGGGGACTACGCGCTCCTGGAGCAGGTCTACGCCTGCGGCGATGACGCGGAGGAGTACGCCACCGCGGCGCCCGCGGCCCTGGGTGCCCTGGCCGCCGGCTGGCAGGCCCTGGCCTGTCGACGGGTGCTCGCCGGCGAGACCGACGGCCTCGCCGCGACGGGCGACGTGCTGCTCGTGCCGGGTGCGGCGCGGGCGCTTTCCTCGACCCTGGCCCGTCGTCCGCAGTGCCGGATCGGCGACCACGATCGCTGGGCCGTGGCGCCGTGTCCGAAGCCGCCGGAGCGACTGACGCTGGCCGACGTCCGCCGCCTGGGCGACGGCGGCGACGGTCGCGTCGCTCTGGCGGTGGAGGGCCAGGACTTCGTGACCCGCCTGGCGTGTCCCGAGTGCGGGTTCGACGAGCCGATCGTCGTGCTGGCGCGGCGGCTCGCGCGCGAAACGCGTCCCTGCCCCCGGTGCGGAACCGGGTTCGAGCCCACGGGGCTGGACCGCACGAACTCGCTGGACCTCGACGCGCTGGACCCGGTCCGGGCCCGCACGCGCCTGTCGGAGACCGGCCTGGCCCACGGCGACATCCTGACCTGCGGCCGCGACGGTCGCGTACGCCACTACGAACTGCCGCGGGGCGCGCGTCCCGGCGGCGAATGCGAGGAAGGGGGGACGGCGTCATGAACGATCCCGTCCTGGCGAATTTCCTGACGACCCAGCGGGAGCGCGGCGAGCGCCTGGCGTCGGAGAGCGATCTGCTCTCGCTGCACGCGCTGCCGGGCGACCCGCCCAACAAGTACATCGCGCGGTTCACGTGCCGCGGCCTGGTGCGCGACGCCGACGGCCGGGTGGTCGAGGCCGACGAATGGCATGTCGGGATCTGGTTCCCGGAGGACTACCTGCGCGCCAAGAGCCCCTTCGTGGTGACGCTGCTCGCGCCGTCGAACGCCTTCCATCCGAACATCGAGGGACGGCGCCACCAGCTGTGCATCGGCGACATCGAACCGAGCACGACCCTCGACGTGATCCTGCAGCGCTGCTTCGACGTGATCACCGGCAACGTCGTGAACATGGACGAGCGGAACGCCTGGGATCCCGTGGCCTGCGCGTGGGCGCGCCGCAACCGGCACCGCTTCCCCGTGGACACGCGGCCGTTGCGCCGCAGCGGCGGCCGGATCGTGGTCCGGACCGTCCGGGCCGACGGCGAGACCGAACCCGAGGCCGAGGGGGACGGACATGACTGAGACGCGGACGATGACCTGGCGCGACACCGTGCTGGAGGCGCTGGCGGCGGATCCGACGTCCCGGGCGATCACGCCCGAAGGCTGGCCGAGCTGGCGTTTCCCGCTGCCCGGCGAGGCCGCCGGCGAGGCGAGCGTCCGGCTGGAAGGGGCCTGGCTGGTGCTGGAGGCCGGCCTGGATGCCGATCCGGAGGCCGGTCGCGCGCCGGACGGCTGGACCTGCCTGCTGCGCCACGGCGCGTTCGGCGGTCCGGGCCGTCTCGTCGCCCCCGACGGCCGCACGGTCGATCGCGTCCGCAGCGAGCTCGTCGTGGAGAC
>CAZSNA010000122.1:0-7290 GCA_964607825.1 uncultured Fibrobacteraceae bacterium
CCGGAACAGGATATGCCGGCTCGCGTCCCCGCAACCAGTCCCCATGACCGATACGTGACCGGCCCACAACCCATACACCCCGACCGACGCCCCTATTCGCCGGGCTCGGTCGGATAGTCCGGCGCCTCGGTCGGCACCGGATTCACGAACCCCTCCAGCTGCGCGAGGATCTCCGTGATCGCCGCTTCGAGCTGGCTGTCCACGCCGCGGTTGGTCGCGACGGGATCCAGGTCCACCTCGATGTCCGGGGCCACGCCCTCGTTCTCCACGGTGTACTCGTGGTTCGCGTCGTAGAAGCGGAAGAAGGGCACGGACAGGAAGCCGCCGTCGACCAGCGACGGGTTGTGCATGATGCCGATCAACCCGCCCCAGGTCCGCTTGCCGAGCAGCGTGCCGATGCCCAGGTGGCGGAAGGCGTAGGGGAGGTAGTCGCCGCCGGAGCCGGCGTCCTGGTCGATCATCATCAGCTTGGGGCCGTGCATGGCGCCCTGGGGCGTGTTGTAGACCATGCCGTCGCGGTCCTTCCAGCCCGACAGGTGCTCGCGGCTGAGGACCTGGACGATGTAGTCGGCCGCCTGGCCGCCGCCGTTGGCGCGCTCGTCGATGATCAGCGCGTCCTTGTCGAGCTGGGCGAAGAACATGCGGTTGAAGTAGGTGTAGCCGGCGCCCGCGGTGTTGGGCAGGTAGATGTAGCCGACGCGGCCGCCGGTGGCCTCGTCCACGCGCTTGCGGTTGTCCTCGATCCAGCGCCACAGGCGCAGGCCGTTCTCGCCGCGGACGGGCTCCACCACGATCTCGCGGGACTCGTCGCCATTCGGCTCCGCCCCGATCTCGAGGGTCACCTGCTGGCCGGCGGTGCCCTGCAGGAACTCCCAGATGTTGTCGTCGCCGGTGAGTTCGCGACCGTTCACGGACAGGACGTACTCGCCCTCGTGGGCCTCGTTGCCCGGCACCGCCAGGGGGGCGTCGAAGAACGGGTTCCAGGCCTCGCCGTCGTAGACGCGGGCCAGGCGGTAGCGGTCGTTCTCCACGACCAGGTTGGCGCCGAGCAGACCGGTGTTGGCGCCCGATTCATTGTGGGTATCGCCGCCGCCGAGGTAGTTGTGGCCCACCTGCATCTCGCCGATCATCTCGACCAGCAGGGCGTTGAGATCCTCGCGTCGGCCGACGTGGTCGACCAGCGGGCGGTAGCGCTTGTAGACGCCGTTCCAGTCGAGGCCGTGCATGTCGGGGTCGTAGAAGTACTCCTTCTCCATGCGCCAGACCTCGTCGAAGATCACGGCCCATTCCTCGCGCGGGTCGACCTTGACGCGCAGGCCGCTGAGGTCGACGGGCTTGGCGTCCAGCGACGCGCCCGCGTCCGCGACCATCAGCGTGCCGGCGACCATGCCGATCAGCATTTTCTTGCCGTCGGAGCTGATGGTGAAGCCGTTGACGCCGGACAGCACCGACTTGGTCTCCTGCTCCTCCATGTCGAAGCGGTAGAGGGCGTTCTGCGCGACGGCGCGCGAGCCGGGGGGCTCGTTGGTGGCGCCGGGCTGGACCGCCTGCACGTAGTAGAGGGCGTTGTCGTGGCCGACGGCGAGGTTGCGGTAGTTCCGCTCGGCCACCGGCAGGGCGATGATGCGGTCGCTCAGGCCCTCGACGTCGATGGCGGGGCCCTCGTCCTCCTCATCCTCTTCCTTGTCGGCGTCCTCGTCCTTCTCCTCCTCGTCCTCCTCTTCCGCGACCTCCTCGTCGCCGGACTCGGGGAGCATGGGCGACTTGCCGTCGCCCGCGAGGATGACCGCGTACAGCCCGGCGCGGTAGGGCCGCTCCTGGCTGGTCATGTTCAGGCCCACCTGCAGGGGGCCGGAGTTGGTCGACGCGGCGAAGTAGAGGTACTTGCCGTCGGGGCTGAAGGCGGGCGAGGCCGCGTCGGCCATGCCGTCGCTCACGCGGTAGGTCTCGTCGTTCTCCAGGTCGACCAGCATGAGGTCGCTCTGGAAGTTGGGCCGCTCCACGGTGTAGGCCAGCCAGCCGCCGTCGGGCGAGATGGAGACGCCCAGGCCGCCGCGCCGCGAGCCGGTGGCGATCTTGTCGATCTTGCCGCCGTCGACGGTCATCACGTAGAGCGAGTTGTGGTTGTCCGTGAAGACGATGCGCGGCTCGTCGCCGCCGCCCCAGGCGCGCAGGAAGTAGAAGTAGTCGCCGAGGTCGTGCGTGACGCGCTCGCCGCCGCCGTCCTGGTCGACGATGACCAGCTTCTGGCCCTTCTTCGAGTCGACGATGTAGGCGATGCGGCCGCCGTCGGGGGACCACAGGGCCGTGTACTCGCGCGTATCTCCGGTCAGGGTGACGTTGCGCGTGGAGCCGTCGTCGATGGGCACGGTGAAGACGTCGCCGCGGGCGGTGATCAGGGCGCGCTTTCCCGTCGGCGAGATGGTCGAGTTCTGGATGGCGCGGGCCGCGTTCTTCCACTGGGTGCGCAGCTGCGGCAGGTCGGGATCGATGTCGACGGTGATCTCGCTCACGCGGCCGCCGGCGGGGTCGAGGGTCTTCAGGCGGCCGCCCGACTCGTAGACGATCGTCCCGTCGTGGCCGTTGGCGGCGCGGATGTCCCAGGTCCGCTCGTCGCTGACCTTCGTCAGCGCGCCGTCGGCCGGGTCGTAGCGGAAGAGGTTGTAGATCTCGCGCTCGCGGTCCGACAGGAAGTAGAGCGCGCCGTCGAGCCAGACGGGATTGAAGCAGGTGGCGCCGGCGCCCGGGATCGTGACGGCCGTCTGCGCCCGCATGTCCATGATGCGGATCTCGGGCGCGGTGCCGCCGCGATAGCCCTTCCAGCCGGTGGCGCCGCCGAAGAGGCCGTTGTAGGCGGGGCCGTGGGCGATGTAGGCCAGGCGCGCGTCGTCGGCGTCGTAGGCGCCCTGGAAGAACCGGGCCTCCATCCGCTTCGCGGGCAGGCCGCCGTCGAGGGACACCTGGTAGAGCTGGCCGGAACGGCCGTGGTCGGTCTCGCGGAAGGAAGCCAGCAGGATCTCCTTGCCGTCGGCCGTCCAGCCGGAGAGGAAGTCCGGGCCGGGGTGCCAGGTCAGGCGCGTGGGCTGGCCGCCCTCGACGGAGATGACGTACACGTCCAGGTTGTTCTCGTAGGTCGCGTTGTAGGCGATCAGCTTGCCGTCGGGCGAGAACCGGGGGCCTGATTCGTCCACCGGACTGGTGGTCAGGCGACGCGGCGACGTGCCGTCGCGATCGGCGAGCCAGAGGTCACCGGCGTAGACGAATACGAGGTGGTCGTCCGAGAGGTCCGGCTGGCGCAGCAGCAGGGTCTGGTCCGCGGCGAGGGCGGACGCGGCCAGGACGAGCGCGAGCAGCGCGACGAGGGACGCGTGTTTCATGTCGGATCTCCGTTCGCTGAGCAGGGGAAGGTGAAGGAGCATTTGTATCAGGTTTCGCTCGTCGAGGACAAGCGGGGATCGGTCGACGGCGCGGCGGGGGGCGCCGGAACCCGTTTCCTACGCAGGAAACACGATCGGGTTGCCGCCCGCAACATCTCGGCGCCCCGTCCGTTTTCCCGTGTGCCGGGGGCGGCCCTTGTGCGAAGATCGCCCTCGTCGGCCGCGCCACACGAACCGGGAGAGACGTCATGAACCGGATCCGCCTGCTCACCGCCCTCGCCCTGCTGTCCGCCCTGCCCCTGCTCGGCTGCGGCGGCGCCGGCGACGCGGCGCCCGAACCCCTGAAGATCCTGATCCTCGGCGGCACCGGCTTCATCGGACCCTGGGAGGTGGAGGCGGCGCTGGCCCGCGGTCACGAGGTCACCCTCTTCAACCGCGGCAAGTCCAAGCCGGACATGTTCCCCGAGCTGGAGCGCCTGGTCGGCGACCGCGATCCCGACAAGGACGCCGGCCTGTCGGCCCTCGAGGGCCGCAGCTTCGACGTGGTCATCGACAACAGCGGCTACTATCCGCGCCACGTGAAGGCCTCGGCCGAACTGCTCGGGCCGAACGTGAAGCGCTACATCTACATCTCGTCGATCTCCGCCTACGGGGACCCGTCCATCGAGGGCCAGGACGAGACCGCGGCCGTGGCCACGATGGAGGATCCCACCGTCGAGGAGATGGGCGAGGGCTACGTGAACTACGGTCCGCTCAAGGCCCTCTGCGAACAGGCCGCGGAGACGGCCATGCCCGGGCGCGTGGCCGTGGTGCGGCCCGGCTTCATCGTCGGACCCGGCGACCACAGCTACCGGTTCACCTACTGGCCCCTGCGCGTGCGCCAGGGCGGCGAGACCGCGGTGCCGGGCGCGCCCGACGACCCGATCCAGATCATCGACGTGCGCGACCTGACCGAGTGGATCATCCACCTGGCCGAGGAGGGGACCACCGGCGTGTTCAACGGCAGCGGTCCGGCGCGTCGGCTGACCATGGGCGACGTGGTGGAGACCGCCAGGACCGTCACCGACAGCGACGCCGAGTTCACCTGGCTGGGCACCGGCTTCTCCGAGACCCACCCCGAGACCTACTTCCCCATCTGGGCGCCCTACGAGGGCGAGTACAGGGGCTTCCACACCTGGAGCAACGCGCGGGCGATCGAGGCGGGCCTGACCTTCCGGCCGCTGGACGAGACCATCGCCGCCACGCTCGAGGCCTTCGACGCGCTGGACGAGGAGACGCGGGCCGGCGTGATGGAGCGGGTGCCGGTGGCGGGGGAGGCGGAGATCCTGGCGGAGATCCGGGCGGCCGTGGAATAGCCGGTGGACGCGCTCGCGTGACGGACGGGGAGGCCGTCGGCCCGCACGAACGCATCGGCGACATCCGAGACGCGGGTCTGCATGACTGAGGATCGGCACGCCCCCGGGTGTTTGTGCTATAGTGCGAACAGGATGAAGTAACGTATCCCAATCCCGCCGCCATGCTCGGCGTCGTCGCCCGCGCAGGATGGAGCCTCTCGGCGCCGCTCGACGGCCAGGAGGCAGCCATGCCCCGTCCCCGTATTCCCCTGCTGACGGTCCTGGCGACCGTCGCCCTGTTCTGGGCGCCCGCCCACGCCCTGGTCCTCAACGAGATCCTCGCCGATCCGCCCTTGGACATCTCCGGCGACGCCAACGGCGACGGCGTCCGGGACGGCGTCGAGGACGAGTTCGTGGAATTCGTCAACGAGACCGGCGCTTACCTCGACATCGCCGGCTGGATGGTCTTCGATTCATCCGGGATGAGACACGCCTTCCCGAGCGGCACGATCCTGGCCCCGGGCGAATGCGTGGTCGTGTTCGGCGGCGGAACGCCGGATCCGTTCGGGACGCCGGCGGGCTCGTTCGGCGGCGCGATCGTGCAGACCGCGTCGAGCGGGAGCGGCCTGTCGCTGAACAACTCGGGCGACTCGATCATCGTGAACGACGGCTTCTCGGACGTGCTCACCGTCACCTACGGCGCCGAGGGGGGCAACGACCAGTCCCTCGTGCTCGATCCCGAGGTCACCGGCACCGGCTACATCCAGCACACGGCGGCCCCCGCCAGCATCGGGGACTTCTCCCCGGGCCTCACGGCCTTCGGCGGCGACTTCCCGCTCTCGGCCCTCAGCTGGTTCGCGGACGTGGACCAGGACGGCTTCGGCGACCCGTACGACTTCATCGAATCGACCACCCCGATCCCGGACCGCGTCCTCAACGGCGACGACTGCGACGACGCGGACGACACCGTCCATCCCGGCGCGGACGAACTGACCGACGGCCAGGACAACGACTGCGACGGCCAGCTGTCGGACGACGAGGCCGACTACGACGGGGACGGCTTCATCGCCGGATTCGTGGATCCGGGCGGCTGGGACGGCCCCGGGCCGATTCCCGGCGAGGAGGATTGCGACGACGGCAACATCATGATATATCCCGGCGCGGTCGAGGTCTGCGGCGACGGTCTCGACAACGACTGCAACGGCGTCCCCGACGACGGCCTCGAGTACTACTACCCGGACGCCGATTTCGACGGGTTCGGAGACGCTGGCGCCGCAGCGACGCCCTTCTGCACTTACCCGGGATCGGGCTGGGTCCTCGACAACCTCGACTGCGACGACACCGACGACACCGTCTACCCCGGCGCAGTCGAACTGATGGACGGCCAGGACAACGACTGCGACGGCTACATGCACCTCGACGAAGCCGATATCGACTGGGACGCCTACATCGTCGGCGAGATCGATGCCGGCGGCTGGGACGGCCCGGGAGCGATGTTCGGCGGCGGCGACTGCGACGACTTCAACAACGAGGTCAACCCCGGCGCCGACGAGATCTGCAACGAGATCGACGACAACTGCGACGACGAGATCGACGAAGGCTGCGCCCCCCTGACCATCGCCGCCATCACGGATGTGCCCGGCGACCAGGGCCGCGCCGTGCGCCTGAGCTGGACCCGCTCGGTCTACGACGAGCCCGGCGCCCACTACACCGTCACCGGCTACGGCGTCTTCCGCCGCATCGACGCGGCCGGGGAGAAGCTCGAGGACTGGGACTCGATCGGCTGGATCTCGGCCCACGGCGACGAGGTCTACAACTTCGTCTCGCCCACCGTCTGCGACTCCACCGACGCGGGCATCTGCTGGTCCGTGTTCTTCATCCGGGCCACCACCGCCGACCCGTTCACCTTCTTCGACACGCCGCCCGACAGCGGCTACTCCGTGGACAACCTGTTCCCCGCGGCGCCCACGGGCCTGCTGCTGGCCGACGGCACCCTGAGCTGGGACGAACCGGTCGACGCCGACTTCGCCTACTTCACCGTCTACGGTGCGAGCGGACCGACGCCCGCAGACGGCACGATCCTCGGCCAGGTGGTCGATCCGAGCCTGACGGTCGATCCGTCCGGCCACGCCTACCTGTTGGTGACGGCCACCGACGCGTCGGGCAACGAGAGCGAGGCGGGCGTCTACGACACCGCCACGCACGCCGACGCGACGCCCACGGCCTTCCGCCTGCTCGGCGCGGTGCCCAACCCCTTCAATCCGTCGACGGAGATCCGCTTCGAGCTGCCGGCGGCGGCGCGGGTGGACCTGACGATCTACGATGCGGCCGGGCGGCTGGTGCGCAGGCTGGCGCGCGGCGTCGAGCTGTCGGCCGGCGTCCGTTCGCTGCCGTGGGACGGCGCCGACGACGCGGGTCGAACCGTGCCGGCGGGCGTGTACGTCTATCGACTGAAGGCGGGCGGCGAGACCGGCACCGGGAGGATGATGCTCGTCAAGTGATCCCGTCGCACCGACGGACGCGCGAGCGGCCCCGCAGGCGATGCGGGGCCGCTCTCCGCATGGGGCCCGGCGAAAAAC
>CAZSNA010000123.1:0-6967 GCA_964607825.1 uncultured Fibrobacteraceae bacterium
CCTCGAGGACGTGGCCGACGCCGAGGGCGGCGACCTGGCCGCCGCCCGGGCCCGCCTGGCGGCGCCCCGCTTCGGCGAGACCGGCGCCCTGGAGGACGACAGCTTCCTCTGCGGACTCGAGGGGGCCTACACCGACGCCGACGGCGTCCGCCACCCCGTGGAGGTGGCCAAGCGCGTCGTCCTGGCGCCGAGCGACGCGGCCTTCACCGTCTCCTGGACCGTGCGCAACACGGGCGATGCCCCGCTGCGCTGCCGCTTCGCGCCCGAATGGAACCTGGCCCTCTACGACGGCCAGGTGCAGACCTGCGGGAGCGGCGAGGAGGCGGCCCCGCTGCTGGACGCCGCCGCCTTCTCGCCCCGTCGCGACCTCTGCCTCCGGGTGCCCCTGCACCGGGCGGCCCTGCGCTGGAGCCTGTCCGACGAGGCGGAGATCTGGTCGCTGCCCGTGCGCACCGCCACCCAGGGCGAGGACGGCTATCACCTGACCTACCAGGGGCACGCCCTGTGGTTCGTCCAGGATCTCGACCTGCAACCCGGCGAGACGCACACCCTGGAGGCCGCGTTCCGCATCGAACACGGCCTGGCGGAGGCGGACTGATGCGTTTGTTGATGGTCAGTGCCGAATACGCCCCTCTGGCCAAGGCCGGCGGCCTCGGCGACGCGACGGCGTCCCTGTCCGGCGCGCTGGCCGCCCGCGGACACGACGTGCGGGTGGTGATGCCCCTCTACGGCGACGTGGATCGCGCCCAGTACGGCATCGATCCCATCGCGGACCTGCCCGAGCTGCCGTTGCGCCAGGGCAACGTGCTGCACCAGGTGGGTCTGCACCTCTGGCACGATCCCGCCGGCCCGAAGGTCTACCTGCTGGAGAACGACACCCTCTTCGGCCGGCCCGGCATCTACGGCTACGGGGCCGGCGGGGAGTTCGAGGACACCGCGCGCCGCCAGGCCCTGCACGCCGTCGCCGCCCTGGCCCTGCCGCAGCTGCTGGGCTGGTCGCCGCACGCGGTCCACGTCCACGACGCGGCCTCCTGCCTGGCCCTGGTCTACCTGGCCTGCTGGGACGTGTCCGGCACGAACCTCGACGGCGCCGGCGCGGTGCTGACCATCCACAACCTCGCCCACCAGGCCGTGCATCCCCGCGAGGCCTTCGCGGATCTCGACCTGCCCCAGCGGCTGGCCTGGCATCCTGGCGAGATGGAGTACCACGGCCGGCTGAACTTCATGAAGGCGGGGCTGCTCTTCGCCGACCGCGTGACCACGGTCAGTCCCACCTACACGCTCGAGGTGATGAACGACCCCGCCGCCGGCTGCGGCCTGGAAGGCGTGCTCGCCGGGCTGGGCGACCGCTTCCGGGGCATCCTCAACGGCATGGACCGGAGCGACTGGGACCCGGCGACCGATCCCGCCCTGCCGAAGCCCTTCCATCGCGACGACCCCGCCGGCAAGGAGGCCTGCCGCGAGGCCCTGCTCGAGGAGTGCGGCCTGGACGACGGCGGCCCCCTGCTGGGCTCGGTCGGCCGGCTGGTGCACCAGAAGGGCTACGACCTGCTGACCGCGGTCGCGGACGACCTGGTCGCCGACGGCTGGCGCCTGGTCGTGCTGGGCACCGGCGAGGCGCACCTGGCCGGGGCCCTGCAGGCCGCGGCGGAGCGTCATCCCGGCCGGATCGCCTTCTACGATCGTTTCGACGAGGCGCTCGCGCGCCGCATCTACGCGGGCAGCGACGCCTTCGTCATGCCCTCGCGCTTCGAGCCCTGCGGCCTGGCCCAGATGTACGCCCTGCGCTACGGCGCGGTCCCGGTGGTCCGCCGCACGGGCGGGCTGGCCGACACGGTGCCCGACGCGGCCCTGTCCGACGGGCTGGGCTTCGTCTTCGAGGCGCCCGCCGCCGGCGCCCTGCGCCTGGCCCTCAAGCGGGCGCTGACGCTCTGGCGGGATCGCGAGGCCTGGAGCAGGCTCGTGCGCAGAGGCATGGCCGCGGACTTCGGCTGGTCCGGACCGGCGGCCGCCTACGAGGACCTGTATGCGGAACTGAGTACACCCCTGGAGGAGCCCGAGGCATGAAGATCCTGGATCTGCCGAGAAACACCCTGACGATGATCATGGCCGGCGGCAAGGGCAAGCGGCTGCGGCCGCTCACCCAGGACCGTTCCAAGCCCGGCGTGCCCTTCGGCGCCAACTACCGCATCATCGACTTCACCCTGAGCAACGTGTGGAACAGCGGCCTGCGCCGCATCTTCATTTTGACCCAGTACAAGTCCTTCTCCCTGGACAAGCACCTGCTCAAGGGCTGGCAGATCTTCAACCACGAGGCGGGCGAGTTCCTCTACGGCATCCCGCCCCAGCACCGCGTGGGGGAGATGTGGTACCGCGGCACGGCCGACGCCATCTACCAGAACATCTACCTGATCGACCGCGAGCAGCCCGACTACGTGCTGATCCTGTCCGGCGACCATATCTACCGCATGGACTACTCCACGCTGCTGGTGCTGCACCAGCAGCGCTCGGCGCGCCTGACCCTGGGCGCGGTGGTGGTGCCCCGGGAGGAGGCCCGCGAGTTCGGCATCCTGGAGGTGGACGAGGACTGGCAGGTGATCGGTTTCGAGGAGAAGCCCGACGATCCCAAGTGCATCCCCGGCCGGCCGGACTGGTGCCTGGTCAACATGGGCGTCTACGTCTTCAGCCGTGGGGACCTGGTGCAGGAGCTGCGTGCGGACGCCGACAGCGCCGGGAGCAGCCACGACTTCGGCAACGACATCATCCCCAAGATGGTCGCCGACGGCGGCGTCTACGCCTATCCCTTCATGGACATGGACACGGACGAGCCCCGCTACTGGCGCGACATCGGCACCCTGGACAGCTACTACGAGGCGTCGATGGACCTGCTCAGACCCGTGCCGCCCTTCAGCCTCTACGACCGCGAATGGCCCGTGCGCACCTGGATGGCGCCCACCCCGCCGGCCAAGAGCGTGCACGGCCTGCTCGACAGCGAGAAGCCCCTGGGCCAGCTCATCGGCTCGATCACCGGCGGCGGCACCATCATCTCCGGCGGCACCGCGGAGCGCTCCATCCTGGGCCGCAACGTGCGCCTGGAGGCCGGCTGCCACGTGGTGGACTCGGTGATCCTGGACGACACGGTCATCGGTCCGCGGGTCTCGATCCACAGGGCCATCGTCGACAAGGGCGCGGTGATCCCGGAGGGCATGCATATCGGGCACGACCACGAGGCCGATCGGGAGCACTTCACCGTCACCGACCAGGGCGTGACCGTCGTGCCCAAGCTGTGGGGCGCGGACGTCGCCGGAACGTGAGTCTCCTGTAATTCGGGTAGGAAAACTCCCTTACTCTCGACTCCGTCGGCATGGTATATTCCGTGCCGGGTCCGCCCTACATCCCCGGACCCGGAAAGCGAGAGGGTCCATTGGAGATCTTCGGCCCGGTGCGCAGATCGCTCGGTTTCGCGTATCGCTGTAGCCTCGTCGCGGCGCTGGCGTCTCTCCTTCCGGTTTCGCTCGCCGTCGGCGGTACGACCCCGTCCGACGTCGGTTCCTCCTGGTGGCTCAACCTCCGCTCGACCGGATATCTCACCCAGACCGAGGACGCCGCCGGCGACGTCGTCGACCGGCTGAGGGCCTTCCAGCACGTCTCGGGCACGGTCTCCGGCCTGGCCGACGGTCGGCTGCGCCTGCGCGTGTCGGGCCGCTTCGCCGGTGACCTGCGCGACGACCCCGTCGGCGACGAAACGGCCCGTCTATACACCGGCTACGCCGAGTACCGGATCGACCGTCGCCTGCGCATGGTGCTGGGACGCCAGTTCCTGCGCGAGGGCGTGGCGGGGCTCACCCTGGACGGATTGCGCGTGACCGCCCGCCCGGCCCATGGCCTCGACGTGGGGCTGTGGGGCGGCGCCGGCGCTCCCCGCGACCGCGCCTTCGCGGCGGGCGACCTCTCGGTGGGAGCGGCCTACGGCGGACGCGTCGCCTACGCGCCGCGTCCCGGACTGCGACTGGCCGTCTCGGCCGCCGTCCGCGAGCGGGGCGGGGAGACGGCCCAGCGGCCGGTGGGCCTCGAACTCGCCGCCAGTCCGCGGCGGGACCTCCGCCTGGCCGGACGACTGGACTACGACCTCGAGCTGGAGGACTGGGGCCGCATGGAAGCCCACGCCCGCTGGGCGCCCGCGTCGGGGAGGACGGCCCTGAGCGTGCAACTCGTCGATCGCCGGCCCCTGATCGACGCCGCCTCGTGGTTCGCGCGCTTCGCCGAGCTGAAGCGGATCCGCATGGCGCGGGCGTTGTTGCGTCACGAGACCGAGCGCCGTCTCGGCGGTGAGATCGAGTACACGGGCGCCTACGTGGACGGCCGCACGTCGACGCGGTTGGGTGCGGCGCTGCTGCTGCCCGATGCGCGCCTCGGCTACTCGCTCCGTCTCGGCGCTGCGGGGGAGGAGAGCACCCTCTACGGCGACCTGCGTCGTCGCCTGCTGACCTGGCTGAGCGTCGGCGCCCACGCCTCGCTGGTGACGTACGCCCTCTTCGAGGACGCGCCCACCGCACACGAACGAGAACTCACGACCCTGTCGGCCCGTGTCGAAGCCGACCTGCGGCCCGGCCTGCGGCTGCTGGCCGAGGTGCAGAACGTCCGGACGCCCGTCTACGACGAGGACGTCCGCCTGCTGCTGGGGCTGAACGTGTCGATGGCCCGGGGCGCATCGCGTCTGGGGCTAGGCCGGGGAGGGGGTCTGCGATGAAGGCGGCGACACGGATCACGCTTCTCGTCCTGGGACTGGCGGCGGCGCCCGCCGTCGCGGCGCCGGTCTTTCCCCACGACGTGCACCTCGAAGAGGGGCTCGACTGCGCGACCTGCCACGAAGGCGTGGCCGCCTCGACCTCGGCCCTGACGACCCATCGCCCCGAGCGGGAGCTCTGCCTCGACTGCCACGAGCCCGACGACGAGTTCCTGGACGCCGCGCTGGGGACGCCGTCACCGACGCGGCCCGTCCGGCTCTTCTCCCACGCCGCCCACGCGACGCTGGACTGCGCCGCCTGCCACGGCGACTTGACCGTCGCCGCGCCGCGCCGGCCCGACAAGGCCCTCTGCCGCGAATGCCACGCCACGGCCGACGACTACGCCGACTGCCGTCTCTGCCACGCGTCCGGCGAGCGCCTCCTGCCGAGGGATCACGACGCCCATTGGGACCACGCCCACGGCGTCCATGCCCGACTGGACGATGCGCGGTGCTATCTCTGCCACACCGCTTCCGGCTGCCAGGACTGTCACGTCGGCGACAACGTGCGGCCCCGCAGCCACGGCCCCGACTTCCGCTTCGGCCACGCGCTGGAGGCCCGCGCCCACGAGACGGCCTGCTACGCCTGCCACGCCGACCCCGGCTACTGCGGCGACTGCCACGCCGCCGAGCGCGTCCTGCCGCTCAGCCACTCTCGGGCCGACTGGGTGAGCCCCCTGACCGGAGGTCGCCACGCCGAGGACGGCCTCTTCGATCTGGAGAGCTGCATCGCGTGTCACGACGCCGGCGCCGAGGCGCCCGACTGCGCCCGCTGCCACGGAGGTGAATGATCGTGCGACTCCGAGCCGTGACGTCCGCTCCGTGCCTCGCGCTCCTGCTTGCGCTGGTCCTGCTGCTGGCGGGCGGCTGCGCCGAACGCTCGGGCGAGCCGCTCCCGCCGACCCATCCCGACGCCTGGACCGACGCCGGCGAGGCGGACTTCCACGGCGCCTATGTGCGCGAACGCGCGGTGGAGACCTGCGCCGTCTGCCACGTCCTGGAGGGCGATCCCGTCGATGCGGCTCCCGCCTGCTCGGACTGCCACGCCGGTCCCGGCGGCCATCCCCAGGATTGGGTCGACCCCGGAGCCCACGGCGCCGCGGCGGCTCTGGATGCCGGCCTGGACTGCACCGACTGCCACGGCGGCGATCTGACCGGCGGCTGGTCCGAGGTCTCCTGCTTCGTCTGCCACGAGGGACCGAGCGGTCATCCGGAGGGCTGGACCTCGCCCGACGCCCATGGGGCGGAAGCCTTCCTCGAGGGCGTCGCCGATTGCGCGGTCTGTCACGGCGAAGAGCTCGCGGGCGGCTGGAGCGAGGTCTCCTGCTTCGATTGCCACTTCACCTCCGACGGCCACGATCCGGGCTGGGTCTCCCCGATGCAGCACGGCGCCGTGGTCCGCGGCAGCGATCGCCCGACCTGCATCGTCTGCCACGGCACGGACTGGTCGGGCGGCACCGCCGGCGTGTCCTGCTACGACTGCCACGACGGCCCCGGCGGCCATCCCGGCGGGTGGGGGTCGCCCTACCTGCACGGCGACGAGGTCGAGGAGAACGGCGCGGCCGCCTGTGCCGCGTGCCATGGGCCGGACCATCGGGGCGGCTGGAGCGGGGTGTCCTGCTATGCGTGTCATGATGGGCCGGACGGGGACGACTGGGGGCCGCGGTCGTGACGCACAGGCCGTGAGCGCCGGAGCACTTGCCGGCCGCCTCGAGGGGCGGCCGGCGGCGTTTGATCGCTACATCCGGCGCTCACGGCCTGTGCGTCACGACCGCTCCCGGGTCAAGCCATCCCTGACGGCAACTTCCTAATTATTGTAGAGACAGCATGATGCGCGCTGTGATTGGCGTGGCACCTCAAGGCGTGACGGCGCTGAGGACGACGAACTTCCGGTCGGAGGCGACTAGGGTCGCGTTGCCGAATATGCGCTTCAGCTTGACGTGATACGCGAGGTGACGGTTGCCGACGAGGCGCAGCTCGCCGCCGGGACGCAGGGCGCGGCGCGCCTGGACGAACATGCGCCAGGCCAGGGCGTCGCCCACGCTGCGATCCTGGTGGAAGGGGGGATTGCAGAGGACCAGGTCCAGCGCGCCGGGGGGCTCGTCGGCGAGGCCGTCGGCGGCGGCGAAGCGCAGGCGCGGCCCGTCGAGCCCGGCGCGGGCGGCGTTGTCGCGGGCGCAG
>CAZSNA010000124.1:0-6831 GCA_964607825.1 uncultured Fibrobacteraceae bacterium
ATCTGGCCGAGCGGGCCGAGGCCGCGGCCGGCGGCCGCGCGCGCGTGGGCGCCGCGAAGGAGCTGGTCGAGAAACGGGAGCGGGCGATTCGGCTATGCGAAACGCTGCATCTCTATTACAGTGATATCCTGGGCTGTTCGACCCGCGGCGACGGCTGGAAGCCGCGCCTGACGGAGGACGAGGCCCTGGTGCGCGACCTGGCCGCCCGGCGCACGCCGGCCGGCCTGTTGCTGGACATAGACGCGGTCGAGCGGGCCCGTACGGGCATCGACCGCAACCTCAACATCGGCCTGGTCATGTCGGTGTTGTTTCGGGAGCTGAGCGATGCCTTCGAAAAGGACCGGCCCGCGGCGAACGCCCGGCCGTGACGATAGACGTGGTCCCCGCCGCCCGCGGGGCCCCGCCGCCGAGACCTTCGAGCCCACGCCCGACGACGTGCTCGTCACCGTCCAGTTCAAGGGACACCGCAAGGGCCACTACCACAACCGGCACGAGGTCGAACTCGCGCTGGGCGACTACTGCATGGTCGAGGCCGACCGCGGACGCGACATGGGCCGCGTCCTCTACGTCGGTCCCGGCAAGCCCAAGTGGTGGCGCCAGGCGTCCCGGCAGGGCGTGATCGGACGCGCCGGCCCCGGCGACCTGAAGCGCATGCACGAGAACCGGGCCGACGAGTGGGAGTACTACGACATCTGCCTGGAAAAGATCCAGCAGCGCAAGCTCAACATGAACCTGGTGACGGTCGAGCGGCAGTTCGACCGCAACAAGATCACCTTCTACTTCACCGCCGAGAAGCGGGTCGACTTCCGCAAGCTGGTCAAGGACCTGGCGTCCATCTTCCGCACCCGCATCGAGCTGCGCCAGATCGGCGTGCGCGACGAGGCCAAGATGAAGGGCGGCCTCGGCATCTGCGGCCGCGAGCTCTGCTGCTGCACCTTCCTGCACGAGTTCTCGCCCGTCACCCTCAAGATGGCCAAGGGACAGCAGCTGCCGCTGAGCCCCAACAAGCTCTCGGGCCTCTGCGGCCGGCTGCGCTGCTGCCTGGCCTACGAGCACGGCCTCTACCAGCGGTCCCTGAAGCGCCTGCCCCGGGTGGGCACGCGCGTCGAGTCGAAGCGGGGGCGGGGCGTGGTCCGCAAGCTGGACCTGCTGCGGGGACGGGTGACCGTCGCCCTGGAGGACGAGGCCGAGAAGTGGGTGGCCGAGGCGGAGGAACTCACCTGGGACGCCCGCAAGGACCTGCCCAAGGGGCGTCCGCGCGGCCGGCGCGGCGGCCGACGCGATTCCGGGAAACGGAACTGACCCCGTGTTTACAGATACGCATCTGCATCTGAATCGCCACGAGTTCGCGGGCGAGATCGGACCCGTGGTCGAGCGGGCCGCGACGGCCGGCGTCGACCGCTTCCTGAACGTGGGCTACGACCTGGAGAGCAGCCGGGCGTCCATCGCCCTGGCCGAGGCCGACACGCGCATCCGCGCGACCGTCGGCGTCCACCCCCACGACGCCGCCGACCTGGCCGCGCCCGACGGACGCCTCACGCCCGAGGGGGAGGCCCGCCTGGCCGAGCTGGAGGCGCTGGCCCGCCACCCGCTCGTGGTGGCCGTCGGCGAGATCGGTCTCGATTTCTACCGCGATCTCTCGCCCCGTCCCGCCCAGATGGCCGCCTTCGCGGCCCAGGTCGCCCTGGCCGACCGCCTGGGACTGCCGGTGGTCCTGCACATCCGCGACGCCTACGCCGAGATCATCGCCCTGATGGAGCGCATCGGGGCGCCGCGGCTGCGCGGCGTCATGCACAGCTTCGCCGGCGACGCCGCGGCCGCCGCCTGGGGCGTCGAGCACGGCTTCCTGCTGGGCATCGGCGGACCCGTCACCTATCGCAACGGGCATCTGCCCGGCGTTCTGGCCGACCGTCGGCCCGAGGACCTGCTGCTGGAGACCGACGCGCCCTGGCTGCCGCCGGTCCCGCATCGCGGCCAGCGCAACGAGCCGGCCTACCTGGTGCATACCGCCGCGGCCGTGGCGGAGCTCTACGGCCTGGGCCCGGCCGAGCTGGCGGCGATCACCGAGGCCAACTACGACCGCTTCCTGGAGTCGGGAGGACGGGTGTGAGCGACGAACGGCCCAGCCAGCAGGAACTGCTGCGCCGTCACGGTGTACGACCGGTCAAGCGCCGCGGGCAGAACTTCCTGGTGGACGGCAACATGGCCCGCGCCATCGCGGCCGACGTCACCTCGATCGGAAATGAAGTATTGGAGCTGGGCGCCGGGGGCGGCGCGCTCACCCGGCCCCTGCTCGAGGCCGGCGCGCGCGTGACGGCGGTGGAGGTCGATCGACGGCTCTGCGAGCTGTTGCGCGAGGAATTCGCCGACGAGGCACGATTCACGCTGAGGGAGGACGATATCGCCCGTCTGGACTGGCAGGCGGCCCTCTCCGCGGCCGGGAAGCGGCCGGTGATGGCCGGAAACCTGCCGTACGTCCTGACGAGCGAGGTGCTCTTCGCGCTCGCCGACCACCGCGACCAGGTGGCCGGCGCCGTGTTCATGGTGCAGCGCGAGGTGGCCCAGCGCCTGGCCGCCGAGCCGGGCGGGCGCGAATACGGCGTGCTGGCGGTCCTGTTGGGCGCGCTGTTCGAGATCGAGCTGCGGCGCAAGGTGTCGCCGGCGGTCTTCTGGCCCCGGCCGGAGGTCGTCTCGGCGGTGGTGTCGCTCAGACCCCGCGCCGACACGTGGTCCACGGAGGAGTTCGCGCGCTTCCGGGCCCTGGTCAAGGCCCTGTTCGGGCAGCGCCGCAAGATGGTGGGAAAATTGTTGCGCGGCCTGTACGGCGTGGACGATCATACCGCCGCGAGCTGGCTGGAACAGGCCGGCGCGGATCCGGCCGACCGGCCGGAGCGCCTGCCGAGAGAGGTCCTGAGACGCCTGGCCGGGACGGTCCCGGCCCTGGAGGACGCTTGAGTCATCGTCGGACATCCTGGTGGACGATCGCCGCCCTGCTGTGGGCGGTCGCGGCGTGCGCCCAGGACTCGGCCACCGCGCCGGCCGACACGCTCGCGTCCGCCGCGACCGACACCGCCGCCGCCGCCATGTCCATGCAGGATATCCTGAACCTGACCGACGAACAGGCCGCCCTCGCGGGCCTGCTGGCCGAGCAGGAGGCGTCGCGCCCGCCCTTCATCGAGAACTGGACGATCAAGCCCGACGCCGCCTTCAGCGCCAAGATGCAGAAGACGGGCTACACGTCGAACCTGTCCAACACCCTGGAGTTGCGCGACAACAGCACCCTGACCCAGACGATGTCGCTCAGCCTGGACGACTTCCGCGCCCAGGAGAAGATCGTCGAGAACCGTTCCGCCGGCCTGACCTACGCCACCGACACCCAGCGCGCCCTGGTCGGTACGCTCAACCTGAACGAGAAGTGGGTCCGGGACGAGATCACCAACAGCGTCGGCACCACCAACGTCAACAAGCGCGAGACGCGCCTGGCCGTCGCCAAGCTGGACCGCAAGGACCTGGAGCTGGGCGGCACCTCCCACGACTTGTCCCTCAACGGGGCGTACACCCAGCAGCTCGCCGAACAGCTCGGACAGCGCAACGACATCTCCGAGGGCTCCGTGGACGGCGCCCTGCGCAGCTCGTACGAGCCCAGCGACTGGCTGTCGGTCCACTCGGGCGTGTACGCCCGGGGCGAGAGCGGCGAGCGCCGGCTCGGCATCGAGACCAAGCCGTCGTCGGCCAGCGGGGACTCGGTGCGGGCGGGGGTCTTCTACGAGCGCGGCGTGCTGACCGGCGGGATGACCATCAGCACCTCGAGCTTCGAGAAGCGCTACCTGGACTACAACCGCAGCGCCAACGGCGTCGTCGACACCATCGGCGTGGCCGAGAAGATCGTGCAGGAGCTCGAACGCGACGACGCCGTGACCATGCGCTGGTCGAACACGCTCCTGCTGTGGGGCGTCATGCTCGAGGGCGAGCTGGCGCGGGACATGTCGGAGAACTCGTTCCAGGCCAGCCGCGTGGGCACCCGCGAACGCCGCCAGGACACCGTCGATCTGACCCTGGGCTTCCGACCCACATCGCGGGATACCGTCACTCTGACCTACGGCTACCGCAACAAGTGGGACGACCAGACCTACAAGGGCGCGTCCGAGTCCCGCGGCCGCCAGGTGAACCGCCGCCACGACCTGGTCATGAACCTGAACCACGAGCTCTTCCGCCACACCGACCTGAAGCTCAACCTGCGCACGGGACTGTCCCAGGACATCGCCGAGGGCGGCTTCAACGTCAACGACCGCGACCGGCTCGAGTCGGGCATGACCGTCAAGATGGACACGCGCTTCCCCGGCGGCGTGACCGTGAACCTCTCCTTCGACGCGCGCCGCACCGAGGACATCTCCATCCGCCGGGAGCGGTCGGGCAACAACACCATCAAGGACACCTACGAGATCGCGCCCGGCTACCTGTGGCCCGTGGCCGAGTGGCTCGACCTGTCCCAGAACTACCGCGTCTGGATCCAGTACACGGACTACGTCTTCTCCGAGTACGAGGACGTCAACAAGAGCGACGACTACAACAAGCGCGGCAACGTGAACACCCAGGTGACCATCAAGCCCACTTCGCGCCTGACCCTGACGATCCGGCACGACCTGAACGTCAAGACCATCGCCAAGCAGACCCGCGTCGACGCCACCGGCGCCAGCTACTACAACCGCGATTCGGACCAGACGGTGAGCGACATCGATTTCGCCCTGAGCTACCGTGTGAGCAACTGGCTGTCCCTGAGCGGAACCACTTTCCGCAAACGGGACTTCAAGGAGACCTTCGGCACCACGACCCGGGAGAGCGAGCGCTTCAGCCGGGAAGTCGCCGTCGGCGGCGAACTGAAGAAGAACTTCGGCACGGGCAAGTCCCTCACCCTCGGCGCGCGGCGCTACTTCGCCGACGGGCCGAACGTCCAGGAAGTCAACCGGGACTACTGGGACGCGGACCTCAAGCTGGGGTGGACGTTCTGATGAATCGCGTGATCTTCGGCCTGATCTTTGCTATAATTTCAAGTGCTCTGGGTGGCTGCGTCTTCACGCCGCGGGACCCCGAGCCGCCGGGCGCGAGCGTCATCTACCTGGATCCGTACGATCCCGACGCCGTGATCGAGAACATCCAGCGGGCCATGGCCGGGCAGGATCCGGCGGGCTACGAGCGCATGATCGCCGAGGATTTCACCTACGAGCCCGACAGCGGCACGCAGGCCTCATACCCCGGCGTGGACTGGAGTTCCTGGGACCAGGAACGGGAAATCGCCTTCATGAACGATTTCCTGAACAACGTGCAGGGCGTGACGGCCGATCTCACCGCCGAGGTGATCCACGGCGAATGGGACGGCTCGGAAGCGAATTTGCGTTATATTTACAGCGTATCGGTCGATGAAGCGGGTAGCGAGGTGCCCTACCGGGCGCTGGCGACCCTGGATTTCCGACTGGACGGGACCTACTGGGTCCTGTACCGCTGGTTCGACGAACAGGGCGAGCAGGACCCCGACTCCGGGGCGAACCTGCCGAGCCTGGGGCAGCGCCGCGGGGCGTTCGCAGCCGCGGGAGGTGGCTAACGGCAGCTTTGATATGCTATCATCACCGCGCTTGCGCGGTGTGACGAGCGACCCGCGTCCGCCCGGGGCGGCGCGATATGATTCTTGCGGAGGTTTTGCGATGTCGAGATTCGGAACAAGACTGCTGAGCGTGGTCGGGCCGCTGGTGCTGGCCCTGGCCCTCGGCGGCTGTATCTTCTCGCCTCAGGACGACAACGGGCCGGGCGATACCCCCGAGCCCCAGTACAAGTGGCCCGCCACGCGCGAAGATCTCATGGACAACTTCGAGCAGGCCTACTCCGAGATGAACATCACGGAGTACGAGAAGATCCTCCACGACGACTACAAGTTCATCTTCACAGATACCGAGATCTGGGAACGCCAGCAGGACATCACGTCCACCACCAACATGTTCAACGGCAACCAGGGTTACGACGAGCACGGACAGGTCGTCCTGGGCGTCCAGAGCATCTCGGTGAACACGTTCCACCAGATCGGCACCTGGCAGACCCAGGATCCGACCCATCCCTACTTCCCCAACACCGACCTGGGCCTCTTCGACGTGCAGATCGTCTTCTACCTGGAGGGCGGCGAGCACACCATCACGGTCACGTCCGAGCAGAATTTCTACGTGATCGAAGAGGATGTGGAACAGGACGACGGCACGACCCGCAGCCGGTACTTCATGCTCGGCCAGCGCGACCTCGGGACGGAGTAGCGACGGAGTCTGCACGACCGATTCGACGAGAGAGGGGAGCCCCCGCGGCTCCCCTCGTCCTTTTGGTTGGCAGCGTCCGCGCCGGCGCTTATGGTGTGCCCCATGCCCACCCGGAAGACACGTTCCCCGAAGAAGAAGACCCGACGCGGACGGAGCCGCGGCGCCGCCGCGCGCGCCGGACTGGCGGTCCTGGCCGTCGTCCTGCTGGTCGCCGTGACCGGTGTGGGCGTGCTGAGCTGGTCGCGCACCGACGCCGGCCGCGCCCGTCTGCTGCGCCTGGGGCTGGACCGCTACCGCGAACCCGTGCAGCGGGCGGTGGGGGAGGCCGTGGCCGAGGTGCTGCCCGCCTGGCGCGAGGCCTCGGCCGTCGATCCCGGGGGGGATCCCGCCGCGCGGGACTGGCCCCTGCCCGACGCGGGACCCGAGGCCGCGATCCTCTGCCGGGTGCTGCCGGCCCCGGAGGGCCTGTCCCTGTGGGAGGTGCAGGACGCCCTGGCGGACGTCCTGGCGTCACGCGGCGCGCGGGTGCTGTGGG
>CAZSNA010000125.1:0-6816 GCA_964607825.1 uncultured Fibrobacteraceae bacterium
CCTCGTCGCGACGGCGACGCCCCCGGGCGACGATCCGCCGGACGCCCCGGATCCCTCGGACCTGGCGGCGCTGGGCGCCGAGACCGGCTGGCGGCTCGACCCGCGGCCGGGCGGCGTGCTGGCCGTGGATTTCGGACTGGAGCGCGACGTGTACCGCGGTCGGCTGGCCGTACGGCCGGGCGGCGGCGTCCGGGCCTGGGCGACGCTCCTGGATCGGCCGGAGCTGGGCGCCGCGAGCCGCGCGGCCCTCGGACGCCTGCTGGTGACGGCGGGCACGCAGCTGAGACTGGTGCGCGGCGCGGCCTACGCGGCCGACGGCCGGACGACGGTCGAGCTGCAGGTCGTCGCCGCGACGACGCCCACGGCCGCGAGCCTGGACCGGCTCCTGACCGCACTGCAGGTCGGGTGCCGTCGCTGCGGCCCGGAGGCGGCCGCCCTGGCCGCCGAGGACGTCGCGCAGCGCTACATGGAGTCGTTCGGCGGGGCGCGTCCGGCGATCCCGCAATGAACCCCGACCGGGAAAGGAGAAAGCCATGCCCCAGACTGCCATGAGGGAGCTGAACCTGAAGTTCTCGGACGTGCAGAACCGCAACAACAGCCGGGTCGACGAGGTGCCGGTCGATACGACCGTCGCCGAGCTGGTCGAGCTGGTCACGTCCCAGATGCAGTTCCCGAGGAACGATGTCTCCGGACGGCCCCTGGTCTACAAGGCCAGGCGCGAGAGGGGGGGTACCAAGCTGCAGGGCGACGAGCTCGCCGTCGAGGCCTTCGAGCCTCGCGACGAGGTGATTCTCGAGCCCAACGTCGAGGCCGGCTGAGCCGGCCGGGGCTCCGGTCGCGCTGACCGGGGCCCGGAATTGACCCGAACCTAGGGATGGCTGCGTCATGCCGAACGACGTCTATCGATACGCGCTGGAACTCTACAAGGAGGCGGACGGCACGCGCCTGGGCCGCGTCCCGCTGGAGCCCGACTGGGTGCCCATGCGGGAGTGGGCCTGGTTCGACGCCCTGCGCGCCGGCCGGGAGGTCCTCGATCGCCGTAGCGGCGACGGACGGATCGCGCCCGTCTGGCATCCCTCCCTGGGAGAGCCCTATCTCGGCGGTTTCCGGGTCGAGCTGAACGACGGCGCGGGGGAGCCCCACGTCGCCGAGATCCCGAGCACCTATTTCGCCCGCATGGCCGCGTCGCTGTCGCTGCACTACCGGAAGGAGGGCGCCCTCGAACCCGGCGACCGCTACGCCTACGGCGTGCTGGCCTTCGCGGGGGCCGAGGCCGCGTCGAACGCCGAACCGGCCAAGGTGGCGGTCCGGCCGACCGTGCCGGACTTCCGGCTCGGGACGGCGGACCTGGACGCGGCCCTGGCCGAGGCGACGGTCCACGGGCTGCCGGTCGTCGGCGATTTCCCGGTGCTGGTGCCCGCCGACGTCCTGGCCGAGGTGCGGTCGCACACGGCGGCGGCCGGCGACGTGGAGACGGGCGGTCTGCTCATCGGGCACCTGCACCGCGACGCCGGCGCGGACGAGGTCTTCCTGGAGGTCACCGCCCAGGTGCCCGCCCGGGGGACGATCGCGGACGCGTCGAGCCTCGCCTTCACCCCCGAGACCTGGAACCACGCGCGGGCCTCGCTCGAACTCCGCGATCGGGGGGAGATCCTCTGCGGCTGGTGGCACTCGCATCCGGTCAAGACCTGGTGCCGGGACTGCCCGCCCGAGAAGCGGCGGGCGTGCCCGCTGCTGACCGACTTCTTCAGCGACCAGGACCGTCTGCTGCACCGCACGGTCTTCAGCGCGGCCTACGGCGTCGCGCTGGTGGTCAACGAGCTGGCCGACGACGCTCGCACGCTGTCCCTGTTCGGCTGGCGCGAGGGCGCGCTGCAGGCGCGGGCCTTCCATGTGACGGGCGAGGCCGCCTGCGCCGCGGCCGCGGACACCCATTCCGAGGAGACGTCGCCATGACGTTCGACATGTTCGAGAACGAAGAGCGGGCGCTGATGCTGCGCCAGATCCTGGCCCACGACGAGGGCGCGCCCGACCTGGACCAGAAGCAGGCCCTGATCGCCATGATCCGGTCCGAGGGAGAGGAGGCGAGCGCCGATCTCGACGCCCGCTTCGTCAACGAGAACGCCCGGCTGGCCCACGCCGTCCGGAAGCTGCGCCGCCTGAATCACGAGCTGGGCGCCAAGCTGGAGAAGCTGCTCGCGCCTCCCTGGCACCTGGCCCACTACCTGGGGCCGGCGGGCGACGAGCGCCCCGAGGCGGTCCTGGTGGCCGACGGCGCCATGCGTCGCGTGGTGAACGCGGCCGAGGAGGTGCCCCGCGACGAGCTGCAGGTGGGCGACCTGCTCTATCTCGGCGAGAACCGGAATGCGGTGGTCGGACGGGCGACGCCCGGACTGGCCGTCGGCAGCGAGCTGGCGGTCTTCAAGCGCCGCCTGCCGGACGGCCGCCTGATCGTGTCGGTGCGAGACGAGGAGCACGTGGTCCTGCCGTCGGCCGCCCTGGCCGGGACCGACCTCGCGGAGGGCGACCAGGTCCGCTGGACGCGCGACGCCGGGCTGGCCTTCGAGACGATCGAGAAGCCGGACGGAGCCTCCCTCTTCCTGGAGGACACGCCCGCCGAGACCTTCGACGACGTCGGCGGCCACGGCGAGCTGATCGACGACCTCAAGCGGGCCGTCCTGCTGCGCATGGAGCATCCGGAGAAGGTCGACAAGTACGGCCTGGCCATGCTGGGCGGCATGATCATGAAGGGCCTGCCGGGCATGGGCAAGACCATGATCGCCAAGGCGTTGGCCAACTGGATGGCGACGCTCTCGCGCACCGGCCGCTGCCGCTTCATGAACATCAAGCCCAGCGCCCTGCACACCAAGTGGTTCGGCGAGTCGGAGGCCAACTACCGCGAGGCCTTCCGGGTGGCGAGGGCGGCGGGGGTCGAGGACCCGCTCACGCCGACGGTGATGTTCATGGACGAGCTCGACACCTGCGGCGCGCGGCGCGGCACCTACCTGTCGAGCGCCAACGACCACGTGCTCGGGGCCCTGCTGGCGGAGCTGGACGGGCTGGCGGCGCGCGGCAACATCCTGGTGATCGGCGCCACCAACCGCTTCGACATTCTCGACGAGGGGCTGACGCGGCCCGGCCGTCTCGGCGACAAGGTCGTGGAGGTGCCGCGCCCGGACCGCGCGGCCGCCCGGGAGATCTTCGCCAAGCACGTCCCCGCCCAGGTGCCGGTCGCCGGCGAGGACGGGAGCGCGGATCCCCGCGCCGAGCTGATCGCGACGGTCGTCGACCGCATCTACGCGCCCAACGGCCTGGGGCCGGTGGCCAACGTGGTGCTGCGCGACGGGGCCGTCCGCCCGGTCGGCCTGCGCGACCTCATCAGCGGCGCGGTCATCGCCAAGATCTGCCGCGCGGCTCTCGAACGCGCCTGCGTGCGCGAGCTCGAGACCGGGGCCGAGGGCGTGCGTCGCGAGGACTTCATGGCGGCCGTTCACGACGAGATGGAACAGGCGGGCGGCGCGTTGGCCGTCGCCAACTGCCGCAGCTACCTCACGGATCTGCCGCGGGACGCGCAGGTGGCCGAGGTCGAGCCGGTGACGCGCGCCGCCGAGCGCGCCTACACGCTCCTGGCCTCGGCCTGAGCGCGGGAAAGGACGACGACATGAACGAGAAGAAAACCGGGACGGGTTTCCGGGCCGACAGCCGCGTCTGCGGCGGCGACATCGAGCTGGGCAACTTCGTGCTCGGCCTCGGCGACCGCGAGACCGGCGCGCTGGCGTCGCGGCTGCTGCTGGGGAAGGTGGACGGGGTCGCCGTGCAGTCCTGGGCCGCGCGCCAGGCGGCCGCCGCCGGGGGCGGCGACGCGCGCATCGACCTCCAGGGCTCGTCCGCGGACGTGCCGAATCCCCAGGACTGGGGGCGGCGCTACCTGCCGGCCAACGGCGGCTGCGTCTACATCGACCTCGACCACCTGGAGGTCTGCCTGCCCGAGGTGGTCGGGGCGCGGGACCACACGGCCGCCTGGTTCGCCATGCTGCGCATCGTTCGCGAGGCCCAGGTCGCCGCGAACCGGGGCCTGCCGACCGCGGACGCCGTCCGCGTGCTGGTGAACAACAGCGACGGGCTCGACCACGCCTACGGCAGCCACCTGAACTTCCAGCTGCCCCGCCGGGTGTGGCACGACCTGTTCCGGCGCAGGCTCCATCACCTGATGTACCTGGCGTCGTACCAGGCCTCGAGCCTGGTCTTCACGGGGGCGGGCAAGGTGGGCAGCGAGAACGGCCGTCCCCGGGTGGACTTCCAGATCTCGCAGCGCGCCGACTTCTTCGAGACGCTGACCGGGATGCAGACGACCTTCAACCGGCCGCTCTGCAACAGCCGGGACGAGGCCCTCTGCGGCGGGCTCGGGCATCCGGTCCATGGCCTCGTCGACCCGGAGGCGGGACTGGCGCGGCTGCACGTCATCTTCTACGACAGCAACCTGTGCCCCATGGCCCACTACCTCAAGATCGGCGTCATGCAGGTGATGCTGGCGCTGATCGAGTCGGGTCGCGTGGATCCCGGCCTGGCCCTCGACGACCCCGTGGCCGCCGTGCACCGCTGGAGCCACGACCCCGGCCTGACGGCCCGGGCGCCCCTGCTCTCGGGCGAGCCGGTCACGGCCCTCGAGCTCCAGCGCCGCTTCCTGGACGCGGCCGAACGCTTCGCGGCCGAGGACGAGCGCATCGCCCTGGTGCCCGAGGCCGACACGATCCTGCAGGAGTGGGCGCGCACCCTGGACCTGCTCGAGGCGCGCGATCCGGAGCCCGTGGCGCGCCGGGTGGACTGGGCCCTCAAGCGGTTGATCCTGGAGCGGGTGCTCTCGCAGCACCCCGAGCTGGACTGGACCTCGCCCGAGCTCAAGCACCTGGACCAGATCTACGCCAGCCTGGACCCGGACGAGGGGCTGTACTGGGCCTACGCACGCCGGGGCTTCGTGGAGCCGGTGGTCGACGAGGCGGAGATCGAGGCCTTCTTGACGGGCCCGCCCGAGAACACCCGCGCCTGGACCCGGGCCATGCTGCTGCGGCGCCTCGGCACCTCGGCCGTGGATCACCTGGACTGGGACCACGTGCGGCTGCGGACCCGGGACGCCTGGGGGCTTCATCGCTATCACCGGATCGACATGGACGACCCCACGTCGCTGACCCGGTCCGAGGCCGGCGCGCGGCTCGAAGCGGTGCGCTCGGTCGAGGACGTCATCGCCGTCTTCGACGCGGTCGAGGTGGATCGCTACGGACGGAAACTCGAAAGGAGCTGGTCATGAGCATGGAAGAACGCAGACGCCGCCGCGGGGAGATGCCCGGCGGATCGGTCGAGCCGGAGTCGGATCGCACCGACGCGCTCGACGCCGAGCGGGCCGAGACCTCGCACCTGCTGGACGAGGTCGACGCCATCACGCGCCGCGCGCTGGAGGGGGACAGCCTCGCCTTCCTGCGCGCCGGACGTCAGCAGGGAGGTCAGTAGGGTGACGCCCCGCCTGATGGGCATGGAGACGGAGTACGCGGTCGCCGGCCGCAACGTCGACGGCGTCCACGTGGAGCCTGAGCGGCTGGCGTCGCTCCTGATGGAGCAGGTCCGCAGGGATACGCCCCACCTGCAGACGCCGTCGGCGGGCGCGCTGTTCCTGGCCAACGGCGCCAAGTTCTACGTGGACAGCGGGCATCACCCGGAGTACTGCACGCCCGAGTGCCTCGATCCCTGGACCGTGGCCCGTCACGTGAACGCCGGCGACCGGCTGCTCCACGACGCGGCCGCGGCGCTCCGGGAACGGCTGTCCTGGCTCGGCGACATCTGGCTGACCAGGGCCAACGTGGACTACAGCGGCACCGGCGCCACCTGGGGCTGCCACGAGTCGTACCTGCACCGCATGGAGCCGCGCAGCGTCGGACCCCATCTGCTGTCGCACCTGGTCACGCGCATCGCCTATACGGGCGCGGGGGGCTTCGACTCCCTGTGGCCGGGGCTCGTGTTCATGGTCTCGCCGCGGGTCCGCCACCTGAGCCGGGTGTTCTCGAACTCGTCCACCGCCGAGCGGCCCATCCTGCACACCAAGAACGAGCGGCTGGGGCGCGGGGACTACGCGCGTCTCCACCTGATCTGCGGGGAGAGCGTCTATTCGGACCTGGCGACGGTGCTCAAGGTGGGCGCCACCTCGCTGGTGCTGGCCGCCCTCGAGTCCGGCGCCGAGCCCGACCCGCGCCTGCAGCTGCACGCGCCCCTGCCGGCCATGAAGGCCATCGCCTGCGCGCCGGAGCTCGACGCGGCCGTCCGGCTCAAATCGGGCGGCTCCGCGACGGCGCTGGAGATCCAGCGGGGCTACCTGGAGTACGTGACGGCCCGGCTCGGCCGCGCAGCCATGCCCGACTGGGCCCCCGACCTCTGCGACCTCTGGCGGTCCGCCCTGGACGGCCTGGCGGCCGATCCGGCCTGGGGGGACACCCGGCTCGACTGGCGCGTCAAGCATCGCATCTTCCGCCGCGAAGCGGAGCGACGGGGCTATGACGACGAGCGGCTGGGCTGCTGGAACGCCCTGCTCGAGGACTTCGAGACGGGCGCGCTCGACCTCGAGGAGAGCGGCGACCGGCTGCAGCGCTGGGCGGTGCTGCGGGGGGGGCGGCCGGGGAGCGAGGTCGCCGGCGTACTGGACGCGCTGCTCCGCGACCGCGGCGTCGATCGCGACGAGCTGCGGCGGTTCCTGGACCTGCGCGAGGACCTCATGGCCCTCGACACGCGTTGTCTCGAGCTGGGCGGGGGCGGGGTCTTCGCCCGCGTGAC
>CAZSNA010000126.1:0-6638 GCA_964607825.1 uncultured Fibrobacteraceae bacterium
TAGCGCACCTGCTTTGGGAGCAGGGGGTCGGAGGTTCAAATCCTCTCACCCCGACCAACAGGATCGATGGGAACGGGTCGCCGAAGGCGGCCCGTTTCTTCTTGCCGGACAGACCCCGATCTTGACACCCGCGCCGACGTCCCCGACCCTCGGTCGGGATCCCAGCCACGCCTGAAGCCCCGGAGACGCCATGCCCCGACGCCTGTTCACGCTGCTCGCCCTGCTCCTGCTCGCCGCCCCGCTGCGCGCCGACGACGCCTGGTATCGCGTCCAGCCCGGCGACTACCTGCTGCGCATAGCCCAGACCTTCGGGACCACGGTGCCGGCGCTCAAGAGCGCCAACGGCCTGCGCGGAAACCTGATCCACCCGGACCAGCGCCTGGCCATCCCCGCGCCCTTCGGCCGCTCCGGCGAGATCCGCTGGCGGCCGCCCGTCGCCGACCCGTCGGGGGAGATCCTGCGCCCCTACGGCGACACCACCGAGAGCGGCCTGACGACCCACCACAGCGGCGTCGACATCGCCGCGCCCCGCGCCACCCGCGTCACCGCGCCGGCCCACGGCGTGGTGCGCTACCTGGGCGAGCAGGAGGGTTACGGCCGTCTGATGATCCTGGACCACGGCGGGGGATGGGCCACCGTGCTGGCCCCCTTCGCGGAGACCTACGTCACCGACGGCCAGGCCGTGGTCCGCGGCGACGGCCTCGGCCTCACCGGGCCGCCCGTGGAGACGAGCCGCCCGTACCTGCACCTCGAACTGCGCCGCGACAGCGCGGCCGTGGACCCGGCGCGCCTGCTGCGCCGATAGGAGACGCCATGGACCTGAAGGCCGCCATCCGCAGCATTCCCGATTTCCCCAAGCCCGGCATCCTCTTCTACGACATCACGTCGGTGCTGGAGGACCCCGCGGCCTTCCGCGCCACCCTCGACGCCCTGCACGCCGCGGTCGACGGCCTGGAGTTCGACCGCATCGCCGCCCTCGAATCCCGCGGCTTCATCTTCGGCGCACCCATGGCGCAGCGATTCGGCAAGCCCCTGGACATCCTGCGCAAGCCGGGCAAGCTGCCGGGCGAGGTGGAGGCGGTCAGCTACGACCTCGAGTACGGCTCGGCCACCCTGGAGGCCCGCATCGGCTCCATCGGCGCGGGCGACCGGGTCCTGGTGGTGGACGATCTGCTGGCCACCGGCGGCACCGCGGCCGCCGCGGGGGAGCTGGTGACGCGTCTGGGCGGGGAGGTGGCGGCCTACCTGTTCGTGATCGAACTGGGCTTCCTGGGCGGTCGCGCGGGCCTGGGATCTGCACCTATATTTTCACTTGTCAAATACGACGAGGGCGGCTAGCTTCGCGATCCGGCCTTCACCGGTGCTCGTGGGCGGCGGAACGTCCGCCCGACGCTTAGACTGTACGTGACTCGAGCAAGCCAAACCGAAGATACGGGCCCCAGTAGCTCAGCTGGATAGAGCACTGGTTTCCTAAACCAGGGGTCACAGGTTCGAGCCCTGTCTGGGGTACCAGTTCCGGGACCGGAGGGAACGCGGCCGCGATCATGGGATCGCGGCCGTCGTCGTTGCGGGAAGCGGTCGGAGGCGCTCAGCCCGGCTCGTCCTGGACGATCTCGAAGGCCAGGAACCCGTGATGCTCCATCACCGCCACGTAGCGCCAGACGCGGTCGGCGGCCTGCTCTGCGTCGTCGGGGAACTGCTCCACGAAGAGGGACGCCAGCTCGGCCACGGTGCGCTGTCCGTTCATGTTCAGCCACAGGAAACGGCCGCGCTCGTCGAGGGTCACGTGGACGTGGGCCCGTTCCGCCGGCAGACGCGGCTGCAGCAGGCGTCCCAGCAGGCCGCTCTTGAAGCGGGGCTCCAGCAGGCGCAGGCCCCCCTCGGGCGTCGTCTCGTGGGCGATCCGGCGGCACGGTATCAGCTCGGCCGTGGAGCGGCCCTCCCAGGCGGCTGGACGTTTCGAACCCAGTCCGAACATGAGGCTCCGATCTGCGTATGGGGTGCGGTCCGCGGACGATAGCACCTGACCCGGGAATGGACAAGACGCGCCGGCCCGATTAGACTGCCTGACGGACCCACGCACAAGGGGGAGAGGATCGTGACGGAGACCCATCAGCCCGAGACCGAGCGGCCCGCGCCCGAGGCCGCCGAGACCGAGACCGCCCTGCAGGAGCCCACCTCCAACGACCGCTGGCTGGGCGCCCTCTGCTATTGCAGCTTCTTCGTGCTCGTGCCCGTCTTCGGTGTCCGCGACAAGAGCGGATTCCTGGTCGGACACTGCCGCCAGGGGCTGGCGCTGCTCTTCGTGGAGATCATCTGCCACCTGGGCCTGAAGATCGTGGACGTCTCCATCGGCCTGATCCCCATCCTGGGCCTGCTGATCACCGTGGTCCTGCATCTGGTCGTCTGGCTGGGCTGCCTCATCCTGTCGGTCCTCGGCGTCGTCAAGGCGCTCTCGGGCGAGCCCTACAGGCTGCCGGTCATCGACGACTTCGCGGACGGGATTCCCATCAAGTAGAGGACATGCAACCCGCTGGCGGGCCAGGGGTTGCATTTTCTCCCTCACGTATTGCGCATAATGTATATTATGTTAATTACTGGTTTCAGGGTTTATCCGGGCCCGCCAAGAATCCTTTGAATGTCACCGGAATCAATCAGCGCAGATATCCAGGATCGCCCGCTCCAGAACGCGATCCGCCCCCAGCGGACTGCTCTTCATGGCCGCCTCGCAACGCGCGCAGGCCGCGAGCGCCCGGTCGATCATGGCCTCACCCCAGCGATCCGCCGTCTCCACAGCCTGCTTGATCGCATACGGCGAGGCCCCCAGCGCCGACGGAAGCTGCCGGTCGCCAAGACCTTCGCGACGCAGCGACGCGACCTGGGCCACCTGCTTCACGCGCCAGATCAGGAGCGGCGCCAGCTCATAGGGCGACTTTCCCTCGGCCAGGAACTCGTGATAGACCCGCATCCCGGCCGGGCCCTGTCCGGGACCGAGCAGCTTGACCAGTTCGAAGGGATCGACCGGCCGCTGGGCCAGGATGACCTGCAGCAGCTGCGCCTCGTCCAGAGGCGTCTCGGCTTCGCTCGAGAGCAACGCCAGTTTCTGAACCTCGCCATCCAGAGCGGTCAGATCGTCGCCGACCAGTTCCACCAGCAATTCGGCGAGATCCTGGCTCAGCACCAATTCCTTGCCGCGCGCCGTCTTGAGGACCCAACCCACAAGATCGCCGCCGCGCGGCGGAGAGAAATCGTAGTGGTATCCGGCCGACTTGCAGGCCTTGACCCACTTCTTGCGACCGTCCGCCTTGTTGCACATGAGTATCAATACCGTCTCTGCGGCCGGCGATTCCACGTACTTGATCAGACCGATCTCGGCGCCGCCGTCGTTGACGAGCTGATCCGCCCGCTTGACGCCGATCACCTGGTGGCTGCACATCATGGGGTAGCTCAGGGCCTGCTGGACCACGTCGCCCACCTCGGCGTCGTCGCCGTCGAAGACGTGGAAGTTGAAGGCCGCGCCGGCCTCGCCGAGCAGCTTCTTGCGCAGGAAGTCCACGACGCCCTGCATCCGGTGGGCGTCCTCCCCCACCAGCAGGTAGACGGGCCGGTACTCGCCGCGCGACAGCTCGCCGCGCAGCTGCTGGAAATCGGGACCCGACTTGCGGCCGCGGAACGCCATCACCAGTCCTCCACGACGGCCGCGAGCACCTCGCGGACGATCTCGGCGGCGGCCTCGGCCCGCGCGTCCTGCTCGGCGCTGCCGCCCGCTTCCGACACGGCGAAGTTGCCGGTGCCGGTGATGCGCTTCTTCTCGAAGAGGGCCTCGCCCGTGGACAACACGCGCATGGTCAACTCCACCATGATCTGCACCTGGTACTCGTCGACCTGCAGCTCGCTGGTGGTGAAGGCCTCGCGCAGGTTGTAGCGGACCACCTGGCCCGTGATCTCCGTGGCGGCGTCGCCGGCCTCCACCACGCGCAGGGTGTTGTCGTCCTGGATCGCCTCGATGATGTCCTCGGTGAGTTCCACCTCGATGCTGGGCTCCGAGGTGAGGTTCTCCAGGTAGGGCACCGCCACGCGCCGGATCGAATCGTCGATGCGGCCGCTGCGGGTTGAGTAGACGCCGCAAGCGGTGGTCGCCAGGAGAGCCAGCGCCAGCAGCGCCGGGACGAGCTTCATTGCCGGAGTCCTCATGAGGGTCTGTCCTTGTCGAATCCGTACTGCTTGAGGCGATAGCGGAACTTGTCCCGGTTCAGTCCGAGCAGGCGCGCCGCCTGGGACTGGTTGCCGCCGGCCTGCTCGAGCGCCCGGCCCACGCAGCGCTTCTCCACTCGCGCGAGCAGGTCCAGCAGGTCGACGCCGTCCTCGGGCAGGTCGGCCGCCAGCAGGGTGTCGAGCTCGTCCCACAGCGGCGAGGCGGCGCGGCCGGCCCCGGGCAGGTTCAACGCCTCGACCCCCAATCGAGTGCCCTCGTTGAGCAGGACCGCGCGCTCGAGCACGTTGCGCAGCTCGCGGATGTTGCCCGGCCAGGCGTAGGCGGACAGGGCCGCGCGGGCCTCGTCGTCGAAGCCCTCGAAACGTTTCAGGAAGCGGACGTTGTAGAGGCGCAGGAAGTGGTCCGCCAGGGCGGGGATGTCCTCGGGCCGCTCGCGCAGGGGCGGAATGCGCATGGGGATCACCTTGAGCCGGTAGTAGAGGTCTTCGCGGAAGCGCCCCTCCTCCACCAGTCGAGCCAGGTCCCGGTTAGTGGCGGCGACGAAGCGGACGTCCACGTTCAGGTCCTTCACGCCGCCCACGCGCCGGAAGTTCTGCTTCTCCAGCACCCGCAGCAGCTTCACCTGCAGGGTCAGGCTCATCTCGCCGATCTCGTCCAGGAAGAGCGTGCCCCGGTGGGCCATCTCCAGCAGGCCCGGCTTCTGCTGGTCCGCGCCCGTGAAGGCGCCCTGCTCGTGCCCGAAGAGCTCGCTCTCGAGCAGCTTCTCGGGCAGGGCGGCGCAGTTGATCTCCAGGAAGGGGGCGTCGCTGCGGGGCGAGGCCGCGTGGATCAGGCTCGCCAGCACCTCCTTGCCCACGCCCGACTCGCCCTCGATCAGCACGGTGGTGGTGTCGCCCGCGGAGATCTTGCGCACCGTGTCGTAGATCTCCTGCATGGCCGGGGCGCCGCTCATGACCATGCCCGGGGCCGCGGCGAAGTTCTGGCCCTTGCGGCGCAGCCGATAGAGCTCGCGTGCGTCGCGGCTGGCCTCGAGCCCGCGGCGGATGGCCTGCAGGAGCTGGTCGAGATTGAAGGGCTTGGGTATGAAGTCGAAGGCGCCGGCGCGGATGGACCGCACCGCGGTCTCCACGTCCCCGTAGGCGGTCATGACGATCACGCACATGCGGGGGAACTCCCGATGGATGCCGGCCATGACCTCCAGGCCGCCCGTGTCGGGCAGCTTGAGGTCGAGCAGCACCAGGTCGGGGATCGCATCGCCCAGGCTCTCGAGGGCGGCGGTCCCGTCCGCGGCGACGGACACGTCGTAGCCCTCGTCCGCGAGGACGCCCTGCAGGAACTGGAGGATCTGGGGCTGGTCGTCGACCACCAGCAACTGTGGCTTCATCTTGGCACCGTGCGTGTCTGGGGAGTCCGGTTCCGCTGTCGCGATTATCGGTGCGTCGCGCCCCCGGTGCAAGGCGCAGTTGGGCCCCGACGGGATTCGGCGTCGATGTCGGGAGGGTCAGAGGGCGCCTTCGCCCTCCAGCACGGTCTTGACGGTCATCAGCAGGATGCGCAGATCCGTCCGCCAGCCGATGCTGCTGATGTACTGCTTGTCCAGGGCCACCTTGCGGCGCACGGACTCCACGTCCGTGTCGTAGCCGTTGATGACCTGGGCCAGACCGGTGATGCCCGGCAGCACGATCAGGCGGTCGTGGTACAGCGGGATGTCGTGCTCGAGCTGTCGGATGAAGCAGAGCCGCTCGGGGCGGGGCCCGATCACGCTCATCTCCCCGCGCAGCACGTTGACGAACTGGGGGAACTCGTCGAGGCGGGTCTTGCGCAGGAAGCGTCCCACTCGGGTGATGCGGTCGTCGTCCTCGGTCGCCCACTGGGGACCGCTGGCTTCGGCATCGATGCGCATGGTGCGCAGCTTGTAGATGCGGAACGGCTTGCCGGGGTACAGCACCCGGCGTCGCTCGGGATAGGTGGCGCAGGGCGTCTTGCGACGCTGGCGACGGTCGATGCCGATGCGCGACTGGAGGAAGAAGATCGGCCCCGGCGAATCGATCTTGATGGCGAGGGCGATCAACGGCATGAGCAGGGCGAACAGGAGCAGGGCCACCAGGGAGACGAAGATGTCGACCAGGCGCTTGGGTCCGCTGATATAGCCGCGGGAATCGTCGGGAACATGCTGAGTGTTCTCGACGGCTGGAGCCTCGTGAAGGCCGGCTCCGTTCAATAATGCGTCTTCGGCTCGTTCCGCGGCCTCGGCGCTGCGAGGCGGTCGGTACGATCCGCTCATGCCCTTCACGACTCGGTCCCTCCCGGGTTCCCCCCCGGATCCGGTGTCAGACACGACTCGCCACGATCATGACGAGACCTAAAATCTGATGGGCGATCAGAGATTGAGAATACACCAAACCGGCCCATTTTACAAGGT
>CAZSNA010000127.1:0-6456 GCA_964607825.1 uncultured Fibrobacteraceae bacterium
AGCGGGAAACGGGACTCGAACCCGCGACCCTCAGCTTGGAAGGCTGATGCTCTAGCCAACTGAGCTACTCCCGCCCCGATCCAGTCGGTATGTCTGTGGTGGCGGGGGATGGATTCGAACCATCGAAGGCATCCGCCGACAGATTTACAGTCTGTTCCCTTTGACCACTCGGGAACCCCGCCACTCGATGTCTGCGTACCCGGTTCCGGGCCGAAACCCGGGGGCTGGAGCTGGCGAGAGGACTTGAACCCCCAACCACCTCATTACAAGTGAGGAGCTCTACCAGTTGAGCTACGCCAGCCCGTATCCACGAAATCGTGGGCACACGTCGGGGAAGAAAGCCAACGGATTCACCGTCACTTTTCCCCGATCCCACCGATTTCGGCGGGCCCAGCAATATATAGGGGGACTCCGACAAGTGTCAAGGAGAAAAGGGACTCACGCGGGCCGGACCTGGGTGCCCTTCGGCCCGTCCTCCACGATCCAGCCCCGGGACTGGAGCTCGTCGCGCAGGGCGTCGGCCCGGGCCCAGTCCCTGGCGGCGCGGGCGGCGTCCCGATCGGCCGCCATTTGCCTGATTTCCGCCGGAATTTCGGCTTTCCCGGCCCGTGCCAGGCCCGGCAGGCCGTCGCGATGCAACCCCAGGACGTCCACGCCCTCGGTGAACAGGTCCCAGGCCGCCTGCAGCGGCTCGGCGTCCAGGAGGGCCTCGTCGGCCGCGCTCAGGTACTGGTTCACGTCCTTGACCAGCCCGAAGAGGGCGCCGATGGCCCCGGCCGAGTTGAAATCGTCGTCCATGGCGGCGAAGAAGCGTCGGCGATGGTTGCGCAGGGCCTTGGCCAGGACCTCCCCCGGCTGGGACGACATCCCCTCGGGCACCGGATCCGCGCCGGAATCCAGCTTGGCGCGCAGGCGGGTCGCCCCCCGCTTCAGGCGCTCGAGAGCGGCCTCGGCCTCCCGCAGGCGCTCCTCGCTGTAGTCGATCTGGCTGCGGAAATGGGCGTTGAGCAGGTAGAAGCGGATCACCTCGGGGCTGAAGGCCCGCAGCACGTCGCCCATGGCGAAGAAGTTGCCGTCGGACTTGGACATCTTCTTGTCGCCCAGGTACAGCAACCCGTTGTGCAGCCAGAAGTTGACGAATTTCTCGCCGGTTCCGCAGCAGCTCTGGGCGCATTCGTTCTCGTGGTGCGGGAAGAGCAGGTCGCGTCCGCCGCCGTGGAAGTCGAAGTGGTTGCCCAGCAGCTTGGTGGACATGACCGAGCACTCGATGTGCCAGCCGGGCCGGCCCCGGCCCCAGGGCGAATCCCAGCCGGGCTCCCCCTCGTCGGCGGCCTTCCAGAGGGCGAAATCGAGGGGATCCTCCTTCTTCTCGCCCACCTCGATGCGCACGCCGCTGCGCATGTCGTCCACGTGGCGCCCGGAGAGGAAGCCGTAATCGTCGTAGGAGCGCACCCGGAAATAGACGTCGCCGTCGGCGGCGTAGGCGTGGTCCTTGCCGATCAGGCCCTCGATGAAGGCGATGATCTCCGGGATGTGGTCGGTGACCAGGGGATACTCGTGGGCCGGCAGGAGGTTCAGGGCCGCGGCGTACTCGTGGTACAGGGCAATGTTGCGGTCGGCCACCTCGCGGAAGTCGATCCCCTCCTCGGCGGCCTTGGCGATGATCTTGTCGTCGATGTCCGTGAAGTTCTGGATGTGCGTGACCTCGTAGCCCTGGTGCTCCAGGTAGCGCCGCACCATGTCGCAGGCCACGAAGGCGAACATGTGGCCCACGTGGGGCTTGTCCTGCACGGTCATCCCGCAGACGTACATGCCCACCTTGCCCGGGTGGATCGGCTCGAACTTGCGCCGGGTGCGGGTGACGTGGTCGTAGACGTGCAGGCTCATCGGGAACTCCTCGTTCTGCGCAGGGCGTCGAAGCAGAGATCGGTCAACAGGTCCGCGAAGCCGATGCCGACCGCCGCGGCCGCCTTGGGCACCAGGCTGTTGGCGGTCATCCCCGGGATGGTGTTCACCTCGAGGCAGGTGTAGGACGATTCGTCCAGCCGGAAGTCGACCCGCACCACGCCGCGGCAGCCCAGCAGGTCGTAGACGCGCCGGGCGTCGTCGCTCATCTGCTCGTAGTGGGGCGAGTGGACCGGGGCCGGACAGATGTACTCGCAGGCGCCGTCGGTGTACTTGTTCTCGAAGTCGTAGAAGCCCTGGCGGGGAACGATCTCCACCAGGGGCAGGCGGCGGCCCATGAACACCGCCGCGGTCAGCTCGCGACCGGGCGCGAAGGCCTCGATCAGCACGCTGCGGGCGTCGCGGGACACCTCGCCGAAGGCCGCGTCGAACTCCGCTGAGCGCTCGACGATCTTCACGCCCACGCTCGAGCCGCCCTGGTTGGGCTTGATCACCAGCGGGTATCCCAGCTCCGACTCGGCCCGGCCGCGCAGGGCGGTCAGGTCGAGGCTCTCCTCGGCGGCGCCGCCCGTGGACGCCGTGGGGCGCGTCCCCTCGCCTTCCCAGCTCACCAGCAGCCAGTCGGGCGTGGGCACGCCGGCGCTGCGGAGGATGCGCTTGGTGACGGCCTTGTCCATGGCCACGGCGCTGGCCCGGGGGCCCGACAGGGCGTAGGGCACCTGCATCAGGTCCAGCAGGGCCTGCAGATGGCCGTCCTCCCCGTCGCCGCCGTGCAGGGCCGGAAAGACCAGGTCCCAGTCGCGCAGGTCGCGCATGTCGCGCACCTGGGCCACCGAACCTATCACGCGGGCGTCGACCTCGTGACCGGCCTCGGCGAGGGCGTCGGCCACCGCGCGGCCCGAATCGAGGGACACCGATCGTTCGGAGGAGTCGCCGCCCATCAGGACGACGACGCGCAGGGTGTCGACGGCGTGTTCGCTCATGTCGATTCGCTCCCCCCCTCGGCGGGGACCAGCAGGGCGACGGCCGTGACGGTGACGCACTCGCCGCGTCCCTCCGGCCCGGCGCCCTCGCCGCGGGTCGCCTTGACGGAGACGCGGCCCGCGTCGACGCCCAGGGCCCCGGCCAGGGCCGCGCGCATCTCGTCGGCCCGCGGCGCGATGCGCGGCCGCTCGGCGATCACGGTGGCGTCCACGTTGCCCACCCGCCAGCCGGCTTCGCCCACCAGAGCGGCGGCGCGGGCGAGCAGGTCTAGGCTGTCGGCGTCGCGCCAGGCCGGGTCGGTGTCGGGAAAATGACGGCCGATGTCTCCCAGGGCGGCGGCGCCCAGCAGGGCGTCGATCACGGCGTGGGCGACGGCGTCGCCGTCGGAGTGTCCCGCGGGACCCACCGGACAGTCCGGAAACAGGACCCCGCCGAGACGGCAGGGCCTGTCGGCCGACAACAGATGTCGATCCCAACCCGATCCGATCCTCAAGGCCTCACTCCAGGGAGATGTTGTCCACCTGTACGACGGTGGGATGCGATACGGACCCGAGGAATAATAGCAGACTGTCCATATCGTCCAACCGGAATGTCCTCTCCGCCACCCGGCCGGCGGCCGCCGCGAGGTCCAGACGGCACCGGCGCCACTCGGGGCCGAGCTCGAAGGCCTCGGTGCAGTATACGGAATCGCGATGGCTCGAGAAGTCGTCCAGGCGCACGTGCACCCGGGCGGCGCCGCCGGGGGTCCGGGCGTCGAAGACCAGGGTGCGCCGACCGCTCCAGTCGCGGGGTTCCAGGCGCAACAGCACGCCGGGCCAGCGGTCCTCCGGTTCGCCGACGAACTCCAGCACGCGATCGCCGCCGTCGGGACGCGGGAAACCGTACGCCACGCCGCTGCCCCGGGTCCCATCCCAGAGCGCCAGTTCCCGCTCGTCCTCGAAATCGGCCAGCAGGGGGAAGCGCGCCCGGGCCAGGGCCTCGCCGCGCACCAGGGCGGGCCAGTCGCGAAGCTGGAAGGGCGGCACCGCCATCGCGATCGCCAGGGCGAACCACCAGATCCGCGCGCCTCCGGCGCGCAGCTTCAGCGCCGCCAGGGCCGCGATCACGCCCGACAGATCCACGCCGGCGTCCTGCAGACGCGGATGACGGTCCACGAAGTACTGGGGGATCTCGCAGCCCGCCGCCAGGACGAAGGCCGCCAGGGCCGCGGCCCACGGTCGTCCCTTCAGCGGACCGACCGCGTGCAGCACCAGCGTCAGGAGCAGGGGCAGTCCGAAGTGGGCCGACACGCCCAGGGCCCGCAGGGGGCGCACCCGCTCCAGGTCGTCCGGGATCGGCACCACGAAGGGGATCAGCAGCAGCAGGGCGATCGGGAGCCAGCGCCGGAGCGCCGGGGGCGGGACTCTCATCGGGGGGACGCCTCCGCGTCGACCCGGCAGATGGAGAACCGGTACTTGCCGTTGGCTTCGCGGGGGATGCGTTCGACGTAGTCGATCTCGAGCTCCAGCCCCGCGCCCAGGGCGTCCCGGAAGAAACTCGTCAGGGCGTCGACGGTCTCCTCGCGCCAACCCGCGGCGCGCACCAGGTTCACGCGCAGGCGGTCGACCGTCTCCTGCACCACCTGGAGCTGTCCGATGCCGGGGTAGCGGGTCAGCGTGTTCTCTATCAGCGAGATGCCCGCCACGCGGCTGCCGTCGGCGGCCACAAGGAAGTCGGCCACGCGGCCGGTCACCGCCCGCAGCAGCGGATGGGGCCGGCCGCAGAGGCAGGGACGGTCGTGCAGCACGCCGCGGTCGCCCACCTCGTAGCGCAGCATGGGCATGCCGAAGTTGACGAACTCGGTGATCACCAGGCGGCCGTCCTCCCCCGGCGCGCAGGGCGTGCCGTCGTCGCGCAGCACCTCCACCGCCACGTGCTCGGCGTTGATGTGGAGGCCCTCGTGCCGCTCGCATTCGCAGGCGATGAGGCTGACCTCCTCGCAGCCGTAGCGGTTGGTGACCGGCCGGTCGAAGACCCGCTCGATGACCTCGCGCTCGGGCTGCAGCAGCATCATGCTCGTGGCCACGATGCCGTCGGGGCGCAGCTCGAGCCCCAGGGCCTCGGCCATCTCGGCGAAGAGGAAGATGGAGTGGGCGTGGCCGAAGAGCAGGCCCGGCCGCAACCGCCGCCACTCGTCGGCGAAGACGCGCACCGCGGCCTCGTCCAGCTTCATGGTGTCCAGGAAGATGACGCGGTCCTTGAAGGCCCGGCGCAGGCGGTTGCGCCAGGTGCGCGGCTCGGGCGGATTGCCCCAGACCGCCGCCATGGGCTGTCCCAGGCGCCAGCCGCTCCAGACGTCGGCCAGCAGGGCGGCGCCGTTGCGGCGCTGCACGCCGCGGGGATCGCAGTACACGTGCAGGGCCACGCCGGTCGAGCCGCCGGTCTTGGCCGGCACCAGGCCGGCGCGCGTCCAGGGGTCGGCGATGATCTCGTCGGTGCGGGCGCGCACGTCCGCCTTGGTCAGCAGGGGCAGGTCCGCCAGATCGGCCATGTCATACACGCCGGCGGGATCGATCCCGGCCGCGGCGAAGCGTTCGGCGTAGAAGGGCGAACGGGCCGCGGCGTGACGCACGATGCGGTTGAGCCGCTCGGCGCTCCGCCGCGCCAGGGCGGCCGGGGTGTCGAACTGGTCGCGCTCGAAATCCCGATAGGTCCGCAGGCGTACGCTGCGCTCCCAGAGATCCCAGGCGGGCTCGGTCACGCGGCGGATGAACCAGTCGGGTGCCCGGAAGCCGCTCATTGGCGAGGCGTCCAGGTGACCTGCCGCTCGCCGCGCAGGAAGCGGACCAGCGCCACGCCGGCGGCCGCGTTGAGCAGGCAGAGGTAGAAGGGGAAGGACAGGGGCGCCGGCAGCTTGCGGCCGCGCAGGGCCATGCCGGCCAGCGCCGTCAGGTAGAACAGGATCTGCAGGACGAAGATCCGGTCCCACGGCGCGCCCCGGCCGGCCAGCGCCGCGTTGGAGACGAAGGCCAGGACCTGGAAGACCGGCGCCAGGTAGCGCAGCCACTTGTGCGTGAAGAGCTGCCAGGAGAACAGGCCGTGGCGCAGGGGATTCAGCAGACCCGCCATGTCCTTCAGGGCGTGCCAGGCGCGCAGGGCCACGCGGGTGCGCATGCGGAACTCGTCGGAGGCCTTGGCGAGGCTCGCCTCGTAGAGACGGGCCTCGGGCTGGTAGACCACCCGATGGCCTCGCGCCACCACGCCGAGCGGCAGGACGAAGTCGGGCTGCTGGTCGGGCCGCATGGGTTCGTAGAGCTCCGCCCGCACGGCGTCGATGCCGCCGTCCACGCCGACCACCGAACCCAGCCGGGTCTCGAAGCCCCGCAGCACGTTCTCGTAGCGCATGTAGGCGCTGCAGCCCTCGCCGGTCAGCGAGCCGTCGGGGGCGCGATAGAGCATGCGGCCCGTGGCGTAGCCCACCTCCGGATCGGCGAAGGGCTCCATCAGGCGGCGCAGGGCGTCGGAGGCGTAGAGGGAGTTGGCGTCGGAGAAGACCAGGATCTCGCCCCGGGCCTCGGCCGCCGCGAG
>CAZSNA010000128.1:0-6386 GCA_964607825.1 uncultured Fibrobacteraceae bacterium
GTGGCGGCCAGCCGGGCGTGGTCGGCCTCCAGGGCGGCCAGGGCGTCGCCGGCGTCGCGGCCGGCGTGCTCGGACAGGGTCCAGCTCAGGACCGAGCCCCAGGCGGCGGCCACGCCGATGGCCGGCGCGCCGCGCACGACCAGGCGGCGGATGGCGTCGCAGAGGGTCGGCACGTCGGCGCAGACCAGGTCGACGAGCTCGCCCGGCAGGCGGGTCTGATCGATCAGCACGACGGCGTCGTCGCGCCAGGTCACCACCGGAAACGGGAAGGGCAGACCGCTCACGACCGGCCTCCCTTCTGCGGCACGGCCACCGCGCGGCGCAGCAGCTCTCCCAGACGCGCCAGGGGCAGGCCCATCACGTTGAAGTAGCAGCCCTCGACCCGGCGCACCATCATGGCGCCGTAGCCCTGGATGCCGTAGGCGCCGGCCTTGTCCATGGGCTCGCCGGTGGCCACGTAGGCCGCCACGGCCGCGGGCGTCAGGGGCAGGAACTCCACCTCGGTCCGCTCGGCCGCGTCCAGCGGTCCGGCCTCGGCGCCGCGCAGGGCGACGGCGGTGATGACGGTGTGGCGCCGCCCCTGCAGACGCGTGAGCATGCGCACGGCGTCGTCGGCGTCGACCGGTTTCTCGAGGATGTCCCCGTCGAGCACCACCACGGTGTCGGCGCCCAGCACCAGGCGTCCGGGCCGGTCCGCGGCCACGGCCTCGGCCTTGGCGGCGGCCAGGGCCGTGGCGTAGCGCGCCGGATCGACGCGGTCGAGACGCGCGGCGACGGCCGACTCGGCGGCCTCGGGCGCGACGGCGATCTCGTAGGGCACGCCGGCGATGCGCAGCAGGTCGGCGCGGCGGGGCGAGGCCGACGCCAGCACGAGGACCAGCTCCTCGGGCCAGGGGACGAAGGGCGGTCGGGTCACGGAGTCCTCCGTTCGGCGTCCCGGTCCACGATCACCGTGACCGGGCCGACGTTGGTCAGGTCGACCTCCATGGCGGCGCCGAAGACGCCCTCGGCCACCTCGGGCCAGGCCGCCCTCAGCAGCTCGCCGAAGCGGCCGTAGAGGGCGCGGGCCCGCTCGGGCGGCGCCGAGCCGACGAAGCTCGGCCGGTTGCCCTTGCGGCAGTCGCCGTAGAGGGTGAACTGGGAAACGAGCAGGATCCCGCCCCCCACGTCGCGCAGGGAGAGGTTGATCCGGCCCTGATCGTCGTTGAACAGGCGCAGGTCGACAAGCTTGCGGACCATCCAGGCCAGCTCGGCCTCGTCGTCGTCGGGCGCGAAGGCCGCCAGCACCAGCAGGCCGCTTTCGATGCGGCCGGTGGTCTCGCCGTCCACGCGCACCGCGGCCGCGCCGACCCTCTGCACCACGCATCGCACGTCGCGTCCCCCCTGATCCGGTGTCAGCTCACCTGGTAGCGTTCGACGTGCTGCACGCCCCGCACGCGGCCGATGGCCTTGAGCACCTTCTCCAGGTTGCTCAGGTTGCGGACCTCGACCAGGATCGTCGCCCGGGCCACGTCGGAATCGGACTTGAAGTCGCCGCTGCGGATGTTGACGCCCGCGTTGCGGATGGAGTCGCTGAGATCGGCCAGCAGGCCCTGGCGGTCCTCGGCGGTCACGGTCAGCTTGACCAGGAAGGTCTGGTCGGCCTCCACGTCCCAGGTCACGTCGATCAGGCGCTCGGGCTCGGTGCTGCCGAGGTTGGCGCACCCCACCCGGTGGACCGACACGCCGCGGCCGCGGGTGACCACCCCCACCACCTGGTCGCCGGGGATGGGCTCGCAGCAGCGGGCGTAGCGCACCATCATGTTGTCCAGCCCCTGGATCCGCACGCCCGAGGCCCGCTTCCGCATCACCGACGCGTAGATGTCCTTGCCCATCTCCACGAGCTTCTGCGGCGGCTTCTTCTCCACCGGCGCGGCCCGGTTGAGCACCTTGGCGTGGGTCAGGTCGCCGGCGCCCACGGCGGCCAGCAGCCGGTCCAGGTCGGTGTAGCCCAGCTCCTGGCCCACCGCCTCGAGATCGCGGTCCACGTCCACGTCCAGGCGGCGCTTGCGGATCTCGCGCAGGAGGATCTCGCGCCCCAGCTTGACGCTGTCCAGGAACTGGGTCGAGCGGATCCACTTGCGCACGTGGTGGCGGGCCTTGGGCGTCTTGACGATCTCCAGCCACGAGGTGCTCGGGTGGGCGTTGTTGCTGGTGAGGATCTCCACCGTGTCGCGGTTGTCCAGGGGGGTGCCCAGGCTGACGATGCGGCCGTTGACCTTGGCGCCGGCGCAGCGCAGACCGACCTCCGAGTGGACCTCGAAGGCGAAGTCCAGGGGCGTCGCGCCGCGCGGCAGCTGGAAGAGGTCCCCCGCCGGGCTGAACACGAAGACCTCGTCCTGGAAGAGGTCGATCTTCATGTTCTCCATGAACTCGCGCGGGTCGGCCACGTCCTCCTGCCAGGCCATCATCTGCCGCAGCCAGCTCACCATGCGCGAGAAGTCGATGGCGTCGCGGTCCTCGCCCTCCTTGTACTTCCAGTGGGCGGCGATGCCGATCTCGCTGCGCTCGTGCATCTCGTAGGTGCGGATCTGGATCTCCAGGAACTTGCCGCCGGCCACCTGCACGGTGGTGTGCAGGGACTGGTACATGTTCGCCTTGGGGTTGGCGATGTAGTCCTTGATGCGGTCCTGCAGGGGCGTGAACAGGCTGTGCACGATGCCCAGCGCATGGTAGCAGTCCACCTTGGACTCCACGAGGATGCGCAGGGCGTAGAGGTCGTAGATGCGTTCCAGGGGCAGGTCCTGGGACTTCATCTTGTTGTAGATGGACCAGAAGTGCTTGGGCCGGCCGGCGATCTCGGACTTGATGCCGGCCTCGGCCAGGGCGTCGCCCAGGGGCCGGCCGATCTCCTCGATGACCCGCTCCCGCACCGCGCGGCTCTGCTTCACGCCGCGCTCCACCTCGAAGTAGGCGCTGGGGTCGAGCACCTTGAAGGCCCGGTCCTCGAGCTCCCACTTGATCTTGGCCAGGCCGAAGCGGTGGGCCAGCGGCGCGTAGACGTCGAGGGTCTCGCTGGACATGCCCTGCTGCCGTTCCGGCGACAGGAACTCGACGGTGCGCATGTTGTGCAGCCGGTCGGCCAGCTTGATCAGCACCGTGCGCGGGTCCTGGGCGATGGAGAAGACCAGCTTGCGGTAGCTCTCGGCCTGGCGCTTCTCGGGATTGTGCGAGCGCAGGTCGCTGATCTTGGTGACGCCGTCGACCATGAGCGCCACGTCCTCGCCGAAGTGGTCGCGCACCTCGTCCAGGGTCACCGGGGTGTCTTCCACCACGTCGTGCAGCAGGCCGGCCACCAGGGTGTCCACGTCCAGGCGCAGGTCGGCCAGGATGCCGGCGACTGTCAACGCGTGCGTGAAGTAGGGCTCGCCGCTCTTGCGCAGCTGGCCCTCGTGGGCCGTCTTGCCCTCGCGGAAGGCGTCCCAGAGGCGATCACGGTCCGCGCGCGGATTGTAGGCGGCCACCTTGCGCACCACCGCGCGCATCATGGCGTCCATGTCGACCTCGCCCACGCGGTGTGAAATGCTCTCGCTCATGATCCCTCGGCGGGCTTGATGTCCACGAGCTGCTGCTGCACGGGATCGACCGCGGCGCGGTTGCGGGGCCGCCAGGTGTTGGGCTCGAGACGGAACAGGATGTCCCACCGCATCTCGAGCAGGTCGCGGGGGCGCAGGTCGCGGTCGCGGACCATGCCGATCCAGGCGCGGCCGCTGCCGAAGCTGATGAACTCGCGCGAGAGCGACGGCGTGCCGCCGCCGGCCGAACGCGCGGGTCCCGCGAAGCTGAAGCGCAGGTGTTCCCCCGTGCGGCCCAGCGCCATCGGCGGCCTCGCCAGGCGCAGACCGTCGCTGCGGAACACGGGCGCGCGGTTGCCCTCGCCGAAGGGCTCGAGCAGGGAGATCTCGCGGGTGAAGCGGGCCACGTCGTCGGCGCTCATGCCGACCAGGGACAGCTCGAGGTCGTAGCGTTCGGGCACGCCGCCGTTGCCGGGCGACGCCTCCAGGGCGTTCAGGAAGTCCTCGCGGAAGGCGTCGAGATCGGCGGCCCGCAGGGACATGCCCGCCGCCTGGGGATGCCCGCCGTAGCGCACGAGGCGTCCGGAGCAGCGGTCCAGGGTCGCCTTGATGTCGATGCCGGGCACGCTGCGCGCCGAGCCGCGGGCCTCGTCCCCCTCCAGGGCGAAGAGGATCGTGGGGACGTTGAAGGTCTCCACCAGCCGGGCCGCGCTGATGCCGATCACGCCGCGGTGCCAGTCGCGCGAACCGAGCACCAGCCCCGGATCGCCGCGCTCGGCGAAGGGCCGGGCCGCCGCCACGGCGTCCTCCTTGACCTGCAGGTCGGTCTGCTTGCGGCGTTCGTTGGTGTCGTCGGCCTCCTTGGCCAGCCGGCGGGCCTCGCCCTCGTCGCGGGTCATCAGCAGGTCCAGGGCGGTCTGCACGCAGCCGACCCGTCCGCAGGCGTTCAGGCGCGGCGCCACCTGGTAGGCGATGCCGGTGGCCGAGACGGGAAAGCCCCCGTCGAGACCGGCCACCGAGAGCAGCGCCGCCAGCCCGGGCCGCAGGGTCGCGCGATCGCGCAGGCGCTCCAGGCCGCGCAGCACCAGCGCCCGGTTCTCGCCCACCAGGGACATCTGGTCGGCGATGGTGCCCAGGGCGGCCAGGTCCAGCACCGACGACACGAAGTCGCCGGGCAGGGCCTCGGGCGCGCGCCGGGCGAGGGCCTGCACCAGCTTGAAGGCGACCGCCGCGCCGCAGAGCTCGGAGTTGGGATAGCGGTTGCCGGCGCGACGCGGGTTGACCAGCGCCGCGACCGCCTCGGGCCGCGCGTCGAAGAGGTGGTGGTCCAGCACGACCACCTCCATGCCCAGCTCGCGGGCCAGGGACAGTTCCGTATGGGCTGCGGAGCCGGTATCGACGGTCACCAGCAGGTCGACGCCCTCGTCGCTCCAGACGCGCAGCCGCGCCTCGGACACGCCGTAGCCGTCGATCAGACGGTCGGGCACGAAGGGCGGCCGCAGGTCCATGCGCCGCCCGTCGACCTCCAGGGCGGCGAAGAGCTCGCCCAGGATGGCCGTGCCGGTTAGCCCGTCCACGTCGAAGTCGCCGTGCACCGCCACGGTCTCCCCCCGCGCGGCCGCGGCCAGCACGCGGTCGACCGCGGCGTCCATCTCGTCCAGGCCGAATGGATCGTGCAGGTGATCCAGGGTGGGATAGAAGAAGCGCTCGAGATCCTCGGCGCGGCGATGTCCCCGCGCGGCGACCAGAGCCAGCAGCTCGTCCGAGACGGTCCGGGTGATGGGCATCACGCGACGCACCGCGTCGATCACCTCGGCGTCGGGTACTTCGGCGGGCACCCACGAGCGCGCGGTCAGCAGGCCGGGCTCGCCGGTCTCGATCTCCGGAGGCGCTGAAGCGCCGAGGTCCGCATCGACACGTCCGTCGAAGGGCATCTCGAACTGCACGGTTCCTCCACCGGCTACGGATAAAACCCAGCGACACGGGAAACACGAGATTCCCGGTCGCATGACGGTCAGATGGCGGGAAGCCGGTCGTAAGCCGGGTCCTGTTGCCGCCGAGGCGGCGACGACCATGTATCTGGGACCGCCGTTGCCGACGGCCTCGAGCGACCTACCCGGGAGTCGAGCGAGACGGGCCGTCTCATCCTCCCCTATATGGTCTTGCTCCGGGTGGGGTTTACCATGCGACGGCTGTCACCAGCCGCCCGGTGAGCTCTTACCTCGCCTTTTCACCCTTACCGCGGTCCGAGGACCGAGGCGGTATGTTTTCTGTGGCACTTTCCGTGGGATCACTCCCCCTGGGGGTTACCCAGCACCTTGCCCTGCGGAGCCCGGACTTTCCTCGAACCTTCTAGAGGCCCGCGGTCGTCTCCCCGACTTCCCAAGGTCCATGATAGACCTTTCTGCTCGCCGTGTCACGGATGTGGTTGGGTGGATATGCATGGGCCGGAGGGGGTGGGTACGCGAGTGTGAGCCGGGGGCCGCTTGCGCCGACCTCCTGTCGGCGCGGCGCTCGGGCTCCGGGGGCCTCCGCCCTCCTGGCTGCGGCCCCCTGCGCACGCCCCCGGATCACACTCGCGTACCCACCCCCTCCTCCATCCACACCCACCCGACCACATCGGTGATACGGGAGAGGAAGGTCCATATGAATCCGGGAGGAGAATGGGAACGTCGGGGATCCCTCGAGGAGACGTGGCGGTACGGGGACCTGCCCTCACGGCAAGCGGTGGAGGGGGATAGGGGTATGCAGGGCCCGTGTGGGTGGAGGGGCGTGGCTGGGCGTGTGGAGGGCCGCGGAGCCAGATCGGAAGAGCACACGTCTGAACTCCAG
>CAZSNA010000129.1:0-2907 GCA_964607825.1 uncultured Fibrobacteraceae bacterium
GCGCTTGATCGCTACATCCTCCGGTCGCGGCCCCACACCCACGACCCTCCACGTGCCAAGCTACTTCAGCAACGCCGCCTTTCCGCTCTGTGCACCCTCGGGCGTCGTCAGCCTATACAGGTACACGCCCGAGGCGACTTCGCGTCCGGACCCGTCGCGGCCGTCCCACAGCACGCGGTGGGTACCCGCGGGCTGTGAGCCCGCGAGCAGCGTCCGCACCAGGCGGCCCTGCGCCGAGTAGACGTTCAGGGTGACGGGCATGTCGGACGGCAGCGCGAAGCTGATGGTCGTCTGGGGGTTGAACGGGTTGGGATGGGCGCCCAGCAGGGCCACGCGCGTGGGCAGCTCCGCGGCGACCAAGCCGCCCACGGTGAAGGTCACCGGTACGGTGACGGCGGGGCCGCCGTTGTGGATCACGTCCAGGTCGGCCTCGTAGACGCCGTCGGCCAGGCCGGTGGCGTCGAGGGTGATCGTGATGTCGTGCGAGGCGCCGGCGTCGACCTGGCCCTCGGTCGAGCCCAGGCTCAGCCAGCCCATGTCGCGGCCGACGGCGAACACGCCGCTCAGGCCGAACACCAGGGGATCCAGCTCGTCGGTCACGCGGATCACGGCGTAGGGGCCGGGGTCGCCGGCCACCGTCCAGCTCCAGGAGCCGAGCGAGAGGTCGACGCCAGTGGCCAGGGTCGACCAGGCGCCGCCCGACTCGCGCTGCAGCTCGACGGTCGCGGTCGCCGGACCGTTGACCGCCAGGAACTCCACGTCGAGGGACGTGCCGAGGGTCGCCACCACGCCGTCGACCGGGGCGGTGACGTAAATGGCCGGGTCGGTGGGCGTCAGCACGATGATACCGCTGACCGTGTGGGGCGGCGCGCCGTAGTTGTCGCCGTTGACGGTCCAGTCGATCTCCACGTCGCCGACCAGGCCGGCGTCGAAGGTCAGCGTGATGTCGGCGTGGGCCGTCTCCTCGTGGTCGATGTAGCCGCCCGAACCCCAGCTCGTCGTGACGCCGTCGCCGGTGGTCCCGTCCCAGTTCAGGGTGCCGTGGTTGGTGGGCATGTTCGTGGCCGATTCCACCGTGACGCCCGCCGGCAGATCCAGGATCACCTCCTGCAGCCACTCCCAGTCGCCGCTGATGCAGGTGGCCGCCACGTCGAGGGTGACCGTGGTGCCCGGCTCGTACTGGGTCGCGTTGAGCTTCACGTCCGAGCCCGCGAGGCTCTTGGCGGCCGAGCGGGTCAGGGGGTCGACGACCTCGAGGCTGTAGTTGAGCTTGGAGCCCACCTCGCCCGTGTTGCCGATGTGCAGGTACTCCAGGACCTGCCCGCCCGACGCGGCGCTGGCAGCCACGTCGACCGGCGACACGTCGGCGGCCGGCTGCAGGATCTCGCCCAGGGGCATGAACAGGATGGCGCGGCCCGAGGCCAGGGGCGCCGCGGCCCCGGCGTACTCGTTCCAGAAGGTGTACATCAGGCCGTCGGTGCGCTCGGCGTTCTGGATGCCGACGGTGGCGTAGCCGTCGCGCGAGTCCGTGTTGCCGACGGTCTCGTACTGGAACAGGATCATGCCGTCGCCGGTGGAGGTCTGGTGCCAGTACGGATCGTAGAGCACCACCTCGAAGTTCTGCGTCGTGTTGGAGTAGTCGTTGGGCATGTCGGCCCACTGCACCACGAAACGGTGCTCCACGTCGTCGTACCAGGTGTACACGCGGTGGGTGCCGGTCTGGTAGAGGTTGTCCCAGAAGGGCGCGATCATGGCGCCCGGCGAGCCCGCCGAGGGGATGCCGAAGTTGCGGTAGTGGACCAGGTTCATCTCCCCCATGGCCAGCCAGCCGTTGGAGCAGATCGAGACGCGGTCGTAGTCCTGCCCGTAGTAGCGGAAGGTGAAGGGCAGGTCGACGGTCTTCGTGTCGTCCTCTTCCCAGCCGAAGTCGGACAGGCCGAGGTCGTCGCCCGGACCGCCGCTGTCGGGATCGATGGGGATCCAATCGTAGGTCGGGGCCAGGCCGCTGGCGACGTCGGTGTCGTCGTAGGCGTAGTAGCCGTAGCCGTCCGGGCCGAGGGGATCGTCGGTCGAGGCCGTGCCGATCTGCAGCGGGACGGGGAGCACCGTCACCGCGCCGGCGGCGTCGGTGAGCGTCAGTTCGAGGGTGGCCAGGTGGCCGGGGTAGCAGTCGGCCGCCACGGAGAGGGCGAAGGGCGAGGCGGCGTTGTCGCCGCTGCCGCCCGTGTTCACGTCGTCGAAGTCGGCGTCGCCGTCGGTGACGATGATCCAGGGGCTGTCGGAGGTCAGCGCGCCCGTCAGCCCGGTCGCGTCGAACGCGCCCGTGTTGGACAGGTCCACGACCAGGTCGCCCGAGGCGCCGGGCGCCGGCGGCGCGCTCGCGCCGTCGACCGACAGGGCCGTGCCGGTCACGTCCAGGACGAGCGCCGACTCCCAGTCCGAGCCGCCCGCACTGACGGTCAGGGGCCAGGTCACGGCCGCGCCGTGCTCGGCGTCGGCCGGCACGCCCACGATCGCCGGGGCGGTCGCCCAGGCCGTGGCGCCGGGCGCCACGTCGCCGAAGTCCAGCGCGCCGCTGACGACCGAGCCGTAGGGAGAGCCGGCGCCCAGGCTGCCGGTCACGCCGTAGGCCGTGGACGTGCCCTCGTTGCGGACGGCGATCATCAGCTCGACCTCGTCGTCGGGGGTGAGCAGCCCGTCGCCGCCGATGGTGACGTCCTCGAGGGTGCAGTATGTCGCGGTGGAACCCACGGACAGGTCGCCCAGGTAGGGCAGCCGCCCGTGGCCGGTGACGGTGACCAGCACGGGGCCGGCCGTGAGGTCCGGAACCGGCAGCAGGGCCGAGCCGGACGCGTCGGTGAACGCAGTGACCTTGAACTCCCCATCGCGATAGACGCAAACCGCGAG
>CAZSNA010000129.1:3007-6376 GCA_964607825.1 uncultured Fibrobacteraceae bacterium
CCCATCAGGCTGGCGCGGCCGAACCACGAGGTGTCGTCCATGGGCGGCGACTGCTCGTAGTTCACGATCTTGGCGACCATGGTCTCGAGCTGGTCGGTGGTCTCGAAGGACAGGCGGCCGATGTGGACGTCGGCCAGCACGTCGCCGCCGTCGAGGGTCGCGTAGTAGTGGTCGCCCGGGCCGTTGTAGAAGGACACGGTCTCGGTCCAGGTCGGCACGCCGTAGGTGCCGTCCACGTCGCCCACCAGCGTCACGAACTCCAGGGGCGGGATCGTGTCGTCGTCGTAGAGGGCCTGCAGGGCGGACTTGATGTCGGAGGTGTTGTTGCCCACCACGTCCACGTCGACGATCTCCACGTGGTAGCCCTGCCGCTCGCGCCAGGCCTGCAGATCGGCCACGCGGCTGGTGATCTGGGAGTTGCCGTGGCGGACCATGGCCCAGGTGCCGTGGGTGCGCTCGGCGCCGGCCTTGTCCGCGTCCGCGAGGCCGGAGACGTGCGTGCGCAGCCAGGCGTCCAGCGACGCGGTCAGGGGGCGGGTCTCGGGGACGCCGCCGCTGATCGTCAGCTCGATCTCCACGACGCGGGCGGCCTCGGCCGCGCCGGTCGTCGCGTCGTAGTCGAGCGGGCAGATCGTCACCGGCACCACGGAGCGGCCGGCCAGGACGGCGGGCTCGCCCACGCGCAGCAGGGGGGCGGCGGACTTGTCGACGACGTCGTAGGCCGCCGCGTCCACCACGAAGTCGGAGGCGTGGCCGGGTTGCACGGGGAAGAGACGGAAGGGAGGGAGGGAAACCGTCTCGGACCGTACAACCCGACCCGTCACGCGGGCGTCACGCGGCACCGACACCAGCCGCGTGGCGATCGGCAGGCCGGGGGCGCCGTCCGCGCCGTGGACGGCGCCGCCGTCGATGGTCAGGGCGCGCCAGGTCTCGTCGTCGATCCCGATCTCGTCCACCCGGAAGGCGTCCAGGGAGAACTCGAGCCGGACGGAGCCGGCGTCGCGCGAGAGCACACGCCAGCCGGGCGAGGCATCGCTCGCCTCCGACTGCAGGGGCTGCAGTTCCGACGCGGCGGCCGCCAGGCCGGCCGTCGCCATCAGCGCGAGGATCACGAGGGAGAGACGAGTGAGGGGTCGGGTCCACAGGGCGCGCATCCAGAACCTCCGTACGCAAAAAACCGGCGTGAGCCGGCGGGGGGAATGGGCTGACGTATATTTTACACCGGATCGGTCATGCATTGGAAGGTATTTTACTAATTATCACACAGATAGCATCGTTATTGAGTTTTTGTTATAAGTTGAGAATGACATCGGATATGGCCACGCCCGGGTCGAGGTCCGGGCGTGGCTTGGGGAATAATTCCCCATATTACTTCATGAGGGTGAATTTTTTCCCAACGCTCCCCTCGGCCGTCTTCAGGCGGTACACGTACACGCCCGACGCCACCTCGCGTCCGGACCCGTCGCGCCCGTCCCAGACCGCCGTCTGACGCCCGGCCGGGCGCCGGCCGTCCACCAGCGTGCGCACGTGGCGGCCCAGGGGCGAGTAGACGTCCAGGCGGACGTCCATGGTCGTGGGCAAGGAGAAGGCGATGGTGGTCGAGGGATTGAAGGGATTGGGATGAGCGGCGTGGAGGATCACGCGACCGGGCGTGGCGACGTCGGATACGGCATCGGGAGCGGTGGCGCCGCTCTCCTCGTCCCAGACGTTGTAGGCCGACACGAGGTAGTGGTCCGCATAGCCGCCCGCATCGTCCAGCCACGGCGGGCCGGGCACCTCGGCGATGAGGTTCGCTTCAGAGGGCGTGAAGCCGGCGTGGTCGTCGCGATACACGCGATAGTAGGCCCCGGGATCCCGGGTCGCGCTCCAGTCCACCGTGTTGCCGCCGGCGCCGTAGTCGACCGACACGCCGGAGGGCTGGGCCACCGGCGTGCCGCAGGGCGAGTCCCAGGCGCCGATGGTGCCGCAGCCGGACACGTCGAGACAGGGCGACAACGGATCGAGCCGCAGGTCCGCCGCGGGTTCGTCGCAGAAGAGGGGATCCACGGACATGTTGTCGTTCTGGGTCTCGAGGTGGGCGTAGGAGCCGAGCCAGTTGCCGTCCTCGTAGCCGTAGAAGTTCGAACAGTCGATGACCGGCGTCTGGGCGTCGGCGTTGATCGGCGAGAAGACGTCGCCGGGGTTCCCCACGAAGATGCAGGACGAGACGGTCAGGACGCCGCCCGTTCCGATGAACGGGTAGACCGAGAAATCCGTGCCCAGGTCCCCGGGACTGTATCCGACCGTACAGTCGACGACCGAAGGGTTGCCCGCGCCGAAGTACTGGAGGACGGCGCCCTGGACGATGCCCGGCGACACCCCGTTGTCGTGGAAGGTCGAGCCGCTGAGCGTGACCCCCGGTGCGTAGAGCGCGCTGATGGCGGCGCCTCCCTCGGCCCGGTTGCTCAGGAAGCGGCTGTCGGACACGTCGAGATCGGAGTACCACGCCATGATGGCGCCGCCGTTGGAGGCGGCGGTGGTCACCTCGTTCTGCCAGAAGAGACACCGCGACACGTCGACGGCGCAGTGATCGGCGTAGAGCCCGGCGCCCGCGAAGGAGGACGAGGTCGCGACGTTGCTGACGAACTCGCAGTCGTCGAGGGTCAGGTCCGGCGTCGAGGCATGGAGGCCTCCGCCGGAGACGGCCTGCCCGTGCCGGAAGGTCAGGCCCTCGATGCGGGTGCCGGCTTCCGTTCCCGAACAGGTCAGAATACGTCCGGCGTAGTTCGCGTCCAGGGTCGCGCAGTTCGCCAGCCCGGTATGGCTGCGCAGGGTCACGCCGGCGCGCATGACGAGGCCGTGCTCATAGTAGGTGCCGCAGGACAGGACGACCGTGTCGCCGTCGAAGGCGACGTCGAGCGCCTCGGCCACGGTGGCGTAGTCGTCGGGAACAAGATACGCGTAGCCGATCGACGAGTCGCAGCCCACGCCCAGGGCGCCCATGCCGCAGCCGGCGGCCGGGGCGCAGGGGGAGTCGGCGGCCAGGGTGTAGTCGCCGACATGAGGATGGCAGAAGCGGGGGTTGGCGGAGATGTTGTCGTTGAGGCCCGCCTGGCCGGCGATGGATCCGGTCCAGTCGCCGCCGATGTTGCCCCAGATGTCGCTGCAGGTGATGTTGGTGTTCAGCTCCTCGCCATAATCGTCCCCGGTCTCGATGGCGTATCCGTTATTCCGTGCAATGATGACACCCTCGATCAACAGTGAATCGTAGGCGATTTCGCCTCTCGCTCCAATCACCGGAGACGATGCGGCGCCCTGATGGTTGTCCGCTATAGTCGTCCATTCGATTGTGAGTGTGTCGATCTGATTCTGATCAGGAGGCGTGTAGAA
>CAZSNA010000130.1:0-6255 GCA_964607825.1 uncultured Fibrobacteraceae bacterium
GTCGGCGCCCATGCCGGCCACGTCGCCCACGTTGTCGCCCACGTTGTCGGCGATGACGGCGGGGTTGCGCGGATCGTCCTCGGGAATGCCGGCCTCGACCTTGCCGACCAGATCGGCGCCCACGTCGGCCGCCTTGGTGTAGATGCCGCCGCCCACGCGCGCGAACAGCGCGATGGAGCTGGCGCCCAGGGAGAAGCCGGACAGGACCTGCAGCACGCGGACCATGCCCCATTCCACGCCGAAGGCCTTGTCGTACACGATGAACAGGATGCTCAGACCGAGCACCGCCAGGCCGACCACGCACATGCCCATGACCGTGCCGCCGGAGAAGGCGACGGCCAGGGCCTTGTTCAGGCCGGTCCGCGCCGCGGCGGTGGTCCGCACGTTGGCGATCGTCGCGATGCGCATGCCGAAGAAACCGGAGAAGCCGGAGCACAGGGCGCCGCACACGAAGGAGATGCCGATCAGCCAGTGGCTGTTGGGCAGGCTGGCGTTGCCCCAGGCCAGCAGTACGGCCACGATGACCACGAAGATCGAGAGGACCTTGTACTCGCGGCCCAGGAACGCCATGGCGCCTTCCTGGATGTGACCGGCGATGGTCTGCATCGTGTCGTTGCCGGCGTCCTGCTTCTTGACCCAGCCCGCCTTGAACAGCGCGAACAGGAGCGCCAGGACGCCCGCGGCCGGGATCAGGTAGATCGTGTTGTCCATGTGTCGTTCACCCTTCGTGTCGACGTGGAACCCACCGGCGCGTCGTCTCCGCGCGCCTGCCGCGAACCGTTCGTGTCGCGGCCACTGATATTGGGACGACCTCCGGCCGGAGAATCGCCCGTAAACTGTCCAACGACGTTAGTTAACGGAATCGGCCGAGGCAAGGTGAATCACGTTTACTAACGAGGCGGCCCGAAGGCCGCCCCATCGCGGATACGGTCGATCCCGTTGCGCCTACTTGCCCTGGATGGACAGCAGCTCCACGTCGAAGTACAGCGTGGCGTTGGGCGGAATCGCGCCCCCGGCCCCGCGCGCGCCGTAACCCAGCTCGGGCGGGATGATCAGCGTGCGCTGGCCGCCGATCTTCATGCCGGCCACGCCCTGGTCCCAGCCCTTGATCACGCGGCCCTTCCCCAGGGGGAATTCGAAGGGCTGGCCGCGGGTGCGCGAGCTGTCGAAGGGCTCGCCCTTCTTCTCGCCGTCCTCGAAGAGCCAGCCCGTGTAGTGTACCGATACGTTGTCGCCGGGCTCGGCGACGGCGCCGGTGCCCACGACCACGTCCGTCATCTGCACGCGGCTGATGTCCACCAGCTCGACCTCGAAGAAGAGGGTGCTGTTGGCCGGGATCCCGGGCCGCTCGAAGGCGCCGTAGGCGTTCTCGGGCGCGATGGTCAGGTGGCGCTTGCCGCCGACCTTCATGCCGGGGATGCCCTCGTCCCAGCCCTTGATGAGCCGGCCGACGCCGACGGGGAACTTGACGGGCTCGCCCTCGGGCGAGGCGTCGAAGGTCGAGTCGGCCTTCACGCCCTCGACCAGGCACCAGCCGGCGTAGTTCACCGCGACCACGTCGCCCTTGACGCAGGCCTCGCCCGCGCCCTCGACCACGTCCACGTACGTCAGTCCTTCCATCACTGTCACTTCCTCCAGGGCCGCCGCGGTTTCGGTTTCGGCGCTCTCCTTGCAGCCGCTCGCCGCGAGGGCGATGGCCAAGGTCATCAGGATCGCCAGGATCGTCGGGATCAGGGATCGCTTCATCGGTACTCCCCTTCTCGGGTTCGTGAGGCCGGGCCGGCGGGGCCGCGGCGCGCGGTCAATATAGTCGCACCGCCCGCCGTGTCCAGCGGCGGGCGGCGTCGTTCACTCGCCGGGTCGGCGGTTCGAGAAGATCACGTGGCCGTTGAGAGACAGGTACTCCCAGACCAGCGCCAGCCCGAGGGCGCCCAGCAGGCCCGCCAGGGTCAGCAGGCCCACCGCCCGCTGCTTGCGGGGCCGCACGGGCCCGTCGCTGACGATGATGGTGCCGATCGACTCCAGCGGCGTGAGCACCTCCAGGCGCGACTGCAGCACCCGCATCTCGTCCTCGATGTCGATCCGCTCCTGCTGCAGCGTGCGGTCGCGGTTGATCTCCATCTCCTGGATCTCGGACTCGAGCAGCGCCTCGCGATAGGCCAGCTCGTAGTTCTGCTGCAGCAGCTCGGCCTCGTGGGCGTAGCCCTCGATCTCGCCCAGGTGCCGCAGGTTGGCGGCCTGGAGCTGGTCGTCGTAGAGGCTGCCCATGATCTCCAGCCCGCTGACGAGCATGCGACCGGCCATGGCGGTCTTGTCCTGGGCCATCTCCCACCACAGGAAGGGCAGACGCTCGCTCTCGGGCACCCGCGCCAGGGTGGAGTCGACCTCGCCCTGGCGGGCCTCCTTCTCGCGCATGCGGTCCAGGAACTCCGAGAGCTGGCCGAGCCCGCTCAGGGTGGAGTCGACCCCCGCGGTGAGGATCTCCCCCTTCTCGTCGCGCAGGGCCTGCTTGGCCAGGTGCTCCTTGACCGAAAGCTCCAGCCGCTGCCGCTCCACCGCGAGGCCCTCCAGCTCCTGCCGCTTGCGGGCGATCTGCAGGTCGAGCACGTCCTTGCGGATGGCGATGTCGTCCCGGTCGTTGCCCAGGTTCTCGATCTGGTTGGCCAGATCGCTCCGGGCCAGGGACAGGCTGTTGCCCACCGAGTTGATCTCGGCGTACTCGTTGAAGGTCTCGATGGAGGCGGACAGGACGCGCTGGGCGTGCTCCGGTTTCGGGCTCAGGGTGCTCAGGGTGACCACGTCGCCGCCCTGGATGCCCACCCCGCGCGGGATGAACTCGGCCATGATGTCCGGACGGTAGGCGTCCTCCGGCAGGCCCAGGCGCGTCTTGACGCCGGTGCCGTAGAGACCGGAACGGTACCAGCGCACCACGTCCTTGATGCGCCAGGTCCGCTGGGGCGTGCCGCGGTCGTCGTAGCTGGTGATGCCGGGCCGCACCGTCGCCACCGCCCGGTAAAGCGGGTCGGTGACGGCGAGGTAGACGATGCCCGCCGCCAGGCCCAGCAGGACACCCAGCAGGATGATCCAGCGGCGTCGCCACAGGATGTTCAGGACGCTCGCCAGGGAGATGACGCCGCCGTCGCCGCTCGGGGATGTCGCGTGGTCTGCGCTCACGTTGCCTCCTGTCGCCGTGCGCTCAGCCGATCAACCGCTTCAGCGCCTTCGCCGAGACGCCTTCGACCTTCTCGTGCAATGAGCCGCCGTGGGAATCCATGGTCACCACCACGGGGAACTTGACGCACTGGAATTCCCAGATCGCCTCGGGCGACCCGAACTTCTCGAGCATGTGCACGTCCGGCACCTCGACCACCTTCTCGGCCAGCACCTGGGCGGCGCCGCCGATGGCGTGGAAGTAGCAGGCGCCGACCTTGCGGCAGGCCGCCAGGGTCTTGGGCCCCATGCCGCCCTTGCCGATCACGCCGCGGATCTCGTACTGCTCCATCAGCGGTCCCTGGTAGGGCTCCTCGCGGATCGAGGTGGTCGGGCCGGCGGCCTTCACGACCCACTTGCCCTTCTCGCGCACCACCACGGGGCCGCAGTGGTAGATGATGGAGTTCGTCAGGTCGACCGGCGGCTTGCCGCCCTCGTGCAGGTACTTGTGGACCGCGTCGCGTCCCGTGTAGACCAGCCCGGTGATCTCGACCACGTCGCCGACCCGGAACTTGCGGATCTTGGCCTCGGTGAAAGGGGCTTCCAGGATCATGTCGGTTCCTTTCTATCGGATCAGCGGTAGAGCCAGCGGGTGACCTTGCCGGACTCGGCGATCGTGCAGCCGTCGCGGCGGTACGCCCAGCACATGTACGAGACCGACACGTAGTACGAGGCCGGCACCCGGTTGCGATGGGTCATCTTGATGCCCATCACCGTGGTGGCGCCGCCGAAGCCCATGGGACCGATGCCGAGGCTGTTGGCCTCCTTGACCAGCCGCTTCTCCAGCCGGGCCAGGGTCGGGTCGGGGTTCTTGTCGTCCAGGGACCGGAAGAACTCCTCCTTGGACGCCGCGAAGCCGCTGGCCCGGTCGCCGCCGATGCAGACGCCGAGCACGCCGGGGCCGCAGCCCTTGCCCTGGGCCTTGTTGACCGCGTCGAGCACGCAGCGCCGCACGCCCTCCAGGTCGCGGCCCGCGCCGAGCTCCGTGTTGGGCAGCGCGTACTGCACGCCCACGTTCTCGCAGCCGCCGCCCTTGAGCATCATGCGGCAGGTCATGGTCTTGGCCCGCGTCTCGTGGAAGTGGATCGTCGGGCTGCCCGGCCCCAGGTTGGTGCCGGAGTTCTTGCCGGTGATCGAATCGACGGAGTTCTGCCGCAGGTAACCGATCCTGGTGGCCTGCACGACGGCCTTCTCGAAGGCCTTGCGGAAGGCGGTCTCGGTGATCCAGGCCGGCCGGTCCACGTAGCAGATGATCGTGCCGGTGTCCTGGCAGATGGGCTGCGACTTGTCGCCGGCCAGGGCCACGTTGTCGCGCAGCACGCCGAAGGCGTACTTGGCGGTGGTGCCCTTCTTCTCCTTGCGCCATCCCTTGTCGACCGCCCGTCGGACGTCGGGCGGCAGCTCGCACGAGGTGCGGCGGATCAACTCCAGCAGCCGGGACTGCAACAGCTTCGCGTCCATCTTCGCTCCTTGGCCGTGTGGATCGATGGGGGTGCGTGCGGATCGTCGGTGTTTTCGAGGGCCGAGTGTAGACCCGGGCGCGCCGCGCGTCAAAGCCCCTTTATCCCCTCACGGCGGCGGTGTAGAGTCCCCCGGAACGCCAACCGGAAGGATCCCATGCGCTACCTGCTGCTCGGCGCCGGCCTCCAGGGCCGCGCCATCGCCCACGACCTGCTCCGCCACGCCGAGGGCACGACCGCCCTGCACCTCTTCGACCGCTCGGCCGACGCCGTCGACGGACTGATCGCCTGGCTGGACGATCCCCGCGTCGTCGCGACCTGCGGCGACGTGACCGACGCCGACCGGATCGGCCCCCTGATGGCCGATGCCGACGTCTGCATCAGCGCCGTGAACTACTGGTTCAACGACGCGCTCACGGAGCTGGCCGTGGCCCGCGGCTGCCACTTCCTGGATCTCGGCGGCAACAACGACGTGGTCGCCGCCCAGCTCGCCCGCGACGACGACGCCCGCGCGGCCGGCGTCACCGTGGTGCCGGACTGCGGCCTCGCCCCAGGCCTGGCGGGGATCCTCGGCTACCATCTCGCCGAGGGCTTCGACGACTGCGAGGCCGTGCGCCTGCGCGTGGGCGGCCTGCCCCGGGACCCGCGGCCACCCCTGGACTACGAGATCGTGTTCGCGGTGCAGGGCCTGATCAACGAGTACATCGAGGACTGCGTGGTGCTGCGCGGCGGCGAACGCCTCGTGGTGCCGGGCCTGTCCGAGCTCGAGACGCTGTCCTTCCCCGGCTTCGGCGAACTCGAGGCCTTCCAGACCTCCGGCGGCTGCTCCACCCTGCCGGAGACCCTGGCCGGCCGCGTGCGCGACATGGACTACAAGACCATCCGCTACCGGGGTCATCGCGACCGCATCAGGCTGCTGATGGACCTGGGGCTGACGTCGTCCGAGGAGATCGACGCCGGCGACGTGCGCGTGCGCCCCCGCGACGTGCTCGGCGCCTGCCTGGAGAAGGCCCTGCCCTCGGGCGGCGCCGACCTGGTGCTGCTCCAGGCCGAGGCCGACGGCGTCGTGGACGGCCGCCGCCTGCGCCGCCGGCTGCGGATCGTCGACGGCTTCGACCCGGAAACGGGCCTGAGCGCCATGGCCCGCATGACCGGCTTCCCGGCGGCCATCGTGGCCGCGCTGCTGGCGACCGGCGGCCTCGACGCGCCGGGCGCCCGGCCCCAGGAGACGGTGGTGCCGGCCGAGCGGATGCTCGCGGAGCTGGCGCAGAGGGGGATCGCGGCGGAGCGGGAGCAGGACCAGCTGTAGGCGCCGACCGGACCGGACGCGGAAGGCGGGAGCCCCGGGGGCTCCCGCCTTCGTCGTCACGGACGGCGTCGTCAGCGCGGCATCACGTTCCGCAGCATGTCCCGGTGCACGATGATCGACAGCATCTTGAGCTTGATGTAATTGCCGTCGAAGAAGTAGTAGCCCTCGAACTGCCCGAGGCGGCTGGAGCGGTTGCTGTCCTTGATCAGGTACCAGTCCCTCCCCCCCTCGCGCGTGTGGCCGACCACGTGGATGCCGTGGTCGTCGCCGGTCTCG
>CAZSNA010000131.1:0-6216 GCA_964607825.1 uncultured Fibrobacteraceae bacterium
GTCGCAGCGGGTGATGCCGCCGAAGATGTTGAAGAGGATCACCTCGACGTTCTCGTCGCGCAGGATGATGTCGAGAGCATTGACGACCTTGTCCGGGTTGGAGCTGCCGCCGATGTCCAGGAAGTTGGCGGGCATGCCGCCGTAGTACTGCACGAGGTCCATGGTCGCCATGGCCAGGCCGGCGCCGTTGACCAGGCAGCCCACGTTGCCCTCGAGCTTGACGAAGGAGAGGTCGGCCTCGCGGGCCAGACGCTCGCTCTCGTCCTCCTCGTCCAGGTCGCGCAGCTCCTCGTACTTCGGGTGACGATAGAGGGCGTTGTCGTCCAGGTTCACCTTGGCGTCGATGGCCTTGCCCACGCCCTCGTCGGTGAAGATGTAGGGGTTGATCTCGGCCAGGGAGGCGTCCGCGTGCATGAAGGCGCGGTAGAGCTTCTGCATGCCGACGGCGAGCTGGCGGGCCTTCTTGATGTCGCCGGTCATCTTCATGGCGATGCCCAGGGCCTGGTGATCGAGCAGGCCGTAGCGGGGGTCGATGGCGAACTTGAGGATGGCGTCGGGGTTGTCCTTGGCCACCTGCTCGATCTCCACGCCGCCCTCGGCGCTGGCCATCAGCAGCACGCGGCGCGAGGCGCGATCCACGAGCATGCCCACGTAGTATTCCTCGGCGATGGTCTCGGCCGGCGTGATCAGGACCTTGTTGACGGTGTGGCCCTTGATGTCCATGCCCAGGATGTTCCCGGCGTGGGTGCGCACCTCGTCCTCGGTCTCGCAGAACTTCACGCCGCCGGCCTTGCCGCGCCCGCCGGTCAGCACCTGCGACTTCACCATCACGGGCAGCCCGTACTGGCGCGCCAGGTCCAGGGCTCCGTCGACCGTGTCGGCGACGTCGCCGGGCGGGACGTTGAGGCCCATGGCGCGGAAGATCTCCTTCGCCTGGTATTCGTGGATGTTCACGTGGATACCTCGCTGTGGTTGGGAATCTCGAATGGGATGCGGGGAGGGTCGCCCCTCCCCGCCCCCGCGATCAGCCGATGATGTCGCCCATCAGGTCCTTCAGGTCGGGCTTGCCGATCTCCTGCAGGTCGTAGCTCACGCGCACGACGGGCTTGTCGATCTTGACGACGCGCGACAGGTCGATGGGCGTGCCGATGACCACCGCGTCGCACTCGACGGCGTTGATGGTCTTCTCGAGGTCGGCCACCTGCTGGGCGCCGTAGCCCATGGCCGGCAGCAGGGTGCCGATCTCCGGATAGATCTCGAAGGTCTCGGCCAGCTTGCCGGTGACCCAGGGCCGCGGGTCGACCAGGTCGGCGGCGCCGCAGCGCAGGGCCGCGATGACGCCGGCGCCGTAGGACATGCCGCCGTGGGTCAGGGTCGGGCCGTCCTCGACCACGAGCACGTTCTTGCCCATGATCGCCTCGGGATCGTCGACCGTGAGCGGCGAGGCGGCCTCGATGACGACGGCGTCGGGATTGATGCTGCGCACGTTCTCCCGCACTTCCTCGATGTTCTCGAACTGGGCCTCGACGACCTTGTTGATGACCACCACGTCGGCCAGGCGGATGTTGGTCTCGCCCGGGTAGTAGGTCAGCTCGTGGCCGGCGCGATGCGGATCGGCCACGACGATGTGCAGGTCGGGCTTGTAGAAGGGCGTGTCGTTGTTGCCGCCGTCCCACAGGATGACGTCGGCCTCCTTCTCGGCCTCGCGCAGGATGGCCTCGTAGTCGACGCCGGCGAAGATCACGTTGCCGCGCACGATGTGGGGCTCGTACTCCTCCATCTCCTCGATGGTGCAGTCGTGCGTCTTGAGGTCCTCGAGGGTCGAGAAGCGCTGCACGGCCTGCTTGGCCAGATCGCCGTAGGGCATGGGGTGGCGGATGGCGGCGACCTTGAGGCCGGCGGCCTGCAGGTGCTCGCTCACGCGACGCGTGGTCTGGCTCTTGCCGCAGCCGGTGCGCACGGCGCAGATGGCCACCACGGGCTTGGTGCTCTTGACCTGGGTGAGGCGCTCGCCCAGCATCTTGAAGTCGGCGCCGCAGGCGTTGACCAGGGCGGCCTTGTGCATGACGTCCTCGTGGGAGATGTCGCTGTAGGAGAAGACGCAGGTCTCCACGTCGTGCTCCTCGATCAGGCGGGGCAGGTCCTCCTCGGCCTCGATGGGGATGCCGTTGGGATAGAGCTTGCCGGCGAGCTCGGGCGGATAAGCCCGGCCGTCGATGTCGGGGATCTGCGCGGCGGTGAAGGCGACGACCTCGTACTTCTCGTTGTCACGGTAGACGCAGTTGAAGTTGTGGAAGTCGCGACCTGCGGCGCCGATGATGATGATCTTTTCCCTGCTCATGGATGACCTCTCTCTCCTGTATGTGAACACGCCGGATGCGACCGCCCCGCGATCGCGGCGGGACGTGCCGGCCGGCTCGCGATTCCGTGTGGGTTCAGGGCAGTCTCCTGATCCTGTCGATCAGTCCGCTGGTGGAGCGTCCGGGACGCATGGCCACGCGGACCACCTCGCCGCCCCGGGCGCGGACCTCGGACGCGCCGACGATCCGGTCCTCGGCGTACTCGTCGCCCTTGACCAGGATGTCGGGGCACACGAGTTCGACGACCGCCAGGGGCGTCGGCTCGTCAAATATGGTAAGTGCCCCAACGGCGCGCAAATGCCCCAGCACGGCGCAGCGGTCCTCGGCGGGGGTCAGGGGGCGCTCGGGGCCCTTGAGGGCGCGGACCGAGGCGTCCGAATTGACCGCCACCATCAGGACGTCGCCCAGGGCGGCCGCCTCGGCCAGGTACTCCACGTGGCCGCGGTGGATCAGGTCGAAACAGCCGTTGGTGAAGACGATGCGCTCGCCCCGGGCGCGTCGGGCCTCGGCCCAGGCGGCGAGTTCGGCGCGGGGAACGACGGGGGCCGGCCCGCTCACGGCGCCACCGCGCGGCCGATCTGCTCGGCGGAGATGGCCGCGGTGCCCAGCTCGCGGACCGCCAGGCCCGCGGCGTGATTGGCCAGGTTGGCGGCCTCCAGGAAACTGGCCCCGGCGGCCAGGGCGGCCGTGTAGACCGAGATGACCGTGTCGCCGGCGCCGGTGACGTCGTAGACGTCCCGCGCCTCGGTGGGCAGGTGATGCTCGGCGGCGGCCTCGAACAGGGCCATGCCGTGCTCGCCGCGGGTGATCAGCACCGACGCCGCCCCGGTCCGCTCCAGCAGGGTGCGGGCGGCCCGCTGCAGGGGCTCGAGCCCGTCGATGGCGATGGCGGTGGCGGCCGACGCCTCCTTCTGGTTGGGCGTCAGGGAGGTGCAGCCGCGGTACTGGACGAAGTCGCCGTTCTTGGGATCGACCACCACGGGGGTGCCGTCGATGGCCGCCTGTCCGACGACCGCCGCGATCACCTCGTCGGAGAGCACGCCCTTGCCGTAGTCGCTGATCACGATGCCGTCGAAGGGGCCGCGGTCGCGCAGGCGGGCCAGCAGCTCGTCACGGGCGGCCCCGGAGAGCACCTCGTCCGTCTCCACGTCGGCGCGCACCACCTGTTGCGAGTGGGCGATGATGCGGGTCTTCAGGGTGGTGCGGCGCTCGGGGAGGCGCAGCAGGCCGGTGGAGTCGATGCCACGCTCGTCGAGCAGGGCGGCCAGGGTGCGCGAGGTCTCGCCGTCGCCGGCGGCCGCGAAGAGCTCCACCTCGGCGCCGAGGGCGCGGACGTTCGAGGCCACGTTGGCCGCGCCGCCCAGCTTGACCGTCTCCTCGCGCAGTCGCACGACGGGCACGGGGGCCTCGGGGCTGATGCGGTCGACCTCGCCCCACAGGAAGCGGTCGACCATGGCGTCTCCCACCACGGCCAGACGCAGATCGTCTATGGCCGCGAGGATGTCGAGGCTGCGTTGGGACATGTCGACTCCCGCGGGATCAGGTGAGTCCGGCGTCGATCCGCCCGCAAACTAGCACCGGCGCCGCGGAGCGTCAACCGGACGCCGTGCGCCCCGGTTCGGGTCCGTACATGCGCTCGATCACGGCCTCGTACTTCCGCAGGATCACGTTGCGGCGGATCTTGAGGGTGGGCGTGATCTCCCCCGCTTCCATGGTGAACTGCCTCGCCATCAGCGTGAAGCGGCGGATGCGCTCGAAGGGCGCCAGCGAGCCGGACTGGGCGCGGATGCGCTCGGTCATGAAGCGCACCACCTCCGGCAGCTTGACCAGCTCCTCGTGGTCGCTGAAACGGAGCCGCTGCTCCCGGGCCCATTCGGCCAGGGACTCGTAGGCCGGCACCACCAGGGCGGCGATGTGCTTGCGTCGATCGCCGATCACGGCGAGCTGCTCGATGTAGTGGTCCTTGCCCACGACGGTCTCGATCAGCTGGGGCGCGACGTTCTTGCCCGTCGAGGTGATGATCAGGTCCTTGATGCGGCCGGTGATGCGCAGGAAGCCCTCGGCGTCGAACTCGCCGAGGTCGCCGGTGTGGAACCAGCCGTCGCGCAGGACCTCGGCGGTCTGCTCCGGCTTCGCGAAGTAGCCGCGCATGAGGTTGGGGCCGCGGGCCAGGATCTCCCCGTCGTCGCTCACGCGCAGCTCGACGCCGTCGACGGGCTTGCCGACGGTGCCGAAGCGGAAGTCGCCCGGCGAGTTGCAGGTGAGCATGGGCGCGGTCTCGGTCAGGCCGTAGCCCTGGCAGACCAGGAAGCCCATGCCGAAGAAGAACTCCTCGATCTCCGGCGCCAGGGCGGCGCCGCCCGAGGAGAGGAAGTTCTTGGGGCCGCCCATGATCTCGCGGAGCTTGCGCAGCACCAGGCGGTCGGCTGCCGCGTACGGCAGGCGGAGATGCCAGGGCGTGCCGCGGCCGGCGTGCCGACTGGCGTGGACGCGCCGTCCGACGTCCATGGCCCAGTGGAACAGCCGCCGGCGCAGGGGCGGCGCCTTCTCCACCCGGTCCAGCAGCGTGGCGTAGATCTTCTCGTAGAGCCGCGGCGCGCTGACCATGGCCGTGGGCCTGATCTGCTTCATGAACTCGACGACCTTGATGGGATTGGGCACGAAGGCGTTGCTGGCGCCGCTGAGGTAGACGTAGTACGACCACGAGCGTTCGTAGACGTGGCTCAGGGGCAGGAAGCAGAGCGAGCGGTCCTCGGCCCCCACCTCGAAGCGATTGTCGATGGTGGTGAACTGGTTGCGGAAGTTGTCATGGGTCAGCATGACGCCCTTGGGCTCGCCGGTGGTGCCCGACGTGTAGATGATCGAGGCCAGGTCCTGCGGCTCGGCGGCGGCGGCGCGGCGCGCGGCCTCGTCGTCGTCGCTCCAGGCCCGGCCCTGGGCGCGAAAACCCTCCATGTCCGCATCCCCGTCCTCGGGCGCGTCCAGCTGACCGTCCAGGGCGATCAGGATCTCGGGCCGGCCGCAGGCGGCGCGCACCTCGCGCAGCTTGTCGAGCTCCGGTCCGACGCCGGCGAAGGCCACGCGCGCGCAGGTCTCCTCCACGATGTAACGGGCCTGCTCGACGGTGCTGGTGGCGAAGATGGGCACGGTCACCGCCCGCAGGCTCTGGACGGCCAGGTCCGCGAGGATCCAGTCGGGCGTGTTCGGCGCGAACACGATGACTCGCTCGCCTTCGGCCACGCCCAGGGACAGCAGGGCCGAGGCGACCTCCCCCACCCGCTCGTCCAGTTCTCGATAGGTCGTGTCGATCCAGCGGCCGTCCACCTTGTGGCGCATGGCCACCTGCGCGTCGTGGGCGCGGGCCCGGCGGCGGATCTCCAGGGCGACGTTCGTCAGCGGCGTCGTATCCACTCGTGCACTCCTCGGTCGGGGTCTTGAGGCGTACCAGGATAGCAGACGGGCGGCGGCGGCGCCATGCCGACCCGCGCCGGATTGGCTTCGCGGACCGTCAGGACTTACCATGGGATGAGCCATCAACCAGGAGGAGACCGTGGAGACCAAGGAACCGCAGAAGATCAGCGTGGAGCTGGGGCAGGAAGAGGCCGGCGGCATCTACAGCAACCTGGCCCTGATCACCCACTCGACCAGCGAGTTCATCATCGATTTCGCCAAGCTGCTGCCGGGGCTGCCCAAGGCCAAGGTGGCCGCGCGCATGATCATGACCCCACAGAACGCCAAGGCCCTGCTGAAGACCCTCGAGGTCAACGTGGCGCGCTACGAGAAGAACTTCGGAGAGATCAAGCTGCCGGGCAAGCCGCCCGCGGAGTTCGGCTCCCAGACCTCGGATACCAAGAAC
>CAZSNA010000132.1:0-6110 GCA_964607825.1 uncultured Fibrobacteraceae bacterium
GTCATGGTCACCTTCGCCTACGATGCGGGCGGCGCGGTGGGCTCCTGCTTCCTGGCCGGCGAGCACAACGGCTGGAACCCGACCGGCGACGAGATGACCGATCCCGACGGCGACGGCGTCTACGCCTGCACGATCCCCCTGCCCCAGGGCCGCACCCTCTACAAGTTCGTGGTCGACGGCAACTGGCTCCAGGACCCGACCAATCCCGAGGGCGTCGAAGACGGCTTCGGCGGCCAGAACAGCATGCTCGAGGTGCCCGCGGGCGTGGCGACCTTCGCCGCCGGCGGCGCCGAGCCGGCCGAGCCCGGTGCGGTGGCCGCCCCGGCCGCTCCGGCTTCTCCGGATGCGGACGCGATCGAGGTGACCTTCGACTTCACGCCGGTGATCTCCGGCGTGCAGGCCGTGTACCTGGCCGGCAGCTTCAACGGCTGGGACCCCGCGGCCGAGCTCCTGTCCGATCCCGAGGAGGACGGCACCTACACGACGACGGTCGCGCTGTCGCCCGGCCAGTACGCCTACAAGTTCGTGGTCGACGGGGAGTGGATGGCCGATCCGGCCAACCCCAACGTCGAGGAGGACGGTTTCGGCGGCAACAATTCGGTCGTGGTGGTCAAGTTCGGCGCCGAGCCCTTCGCCGCCGCCGAGACCCAGGCCCCCGCGGCCGCCCTGACCGGCGTGCGCACCGTAGAGTTCGCCTACGACGCTGGCAAGTCCGCCCAGGACGTCTTCCTGGCCGGCACCTTCAACGACTGGAACGACTCCAAGCAGCGCATGAGCGACGCCGACGGCGACGGCGTCTTCGAGACCACCCTGCTGCTGCAGCCCGGCAGCTACCAGTACAAGTTCGTGGTCGACGGCAGCTGGCATCCCGACCCGAACAATCCCGACGGCACCGACGACGGCTTCGGCGGCCAGAACTCGATCCTGGAGGTGGACGACCGCTTCGCCGCCGTGGAGATCGAGCTGGGCGACGGCCGCATCTTCACGTCGGACCTCGAGCCCATCTTCGACTACTCGACCTGCAATCCCGTGACCGAGACCGAGATCGAGATCACCGCCCGCGCCCACATCGACGACGTGGAGCGCGTGGTGCTGTGCTGGCGCTCCGGCGGCGGCGACTGGAGCGAGACGGTCATGACGCCCGCCGAGACCGACCCCGCCTTCCAGTACTACCGCACCTGCGTGGAGGTCGCCGATCTGGACACGGGCCTCGACTACACCGTCCGCTACGAGGACGCCGACGCGACCGCCGTGCTCGGCCGCACCGGCGTAGCCGAGAACGCCGCGCCCTTCCACTACGACCGCAGCGTCCTGCCGCCGTTCGTGACCCCCGACTGGGCCCGTGACGGCGTGGTCTACCAGATCTTCCCCGAGCGCTTCCGCAACGGCGACGAGAGCAACGACCCGGACTTCAGCGAACGCTGGTACGACGGCGCCCGCGACCTGCCCGCCTCCGGCAGGACCAACGGCGAGTACTTCCACCTGGTGGAGGACTGGTACGACGTGGCCGGCCTGTCGAAGAGCCCCTACCGCACCGACGGCCGCCCCGACTACTACTCCTTCTACGGCGGCGACATCGCCGGCGTGCGCGAGAAGCTCGACTACCTGCAGGACCTGGGCATCACGATCATCTACTTCAACCCCGTCAACCAGGGGATGAGCAACCACAAGTACGACCCCGTCGACTACAACACGGTCGATCCGCACTTCGCGAGCGAGGACGAGTTCAAGGCCTTCGTGAAGGACGCCCACGACCACGGCATCCGCATCGTGGTCGACATGGCCTTCAACCACACCGGCAACTGGCACTTCGCCTTCCGCGACGGCGCGGACAACGGCCGCGAGAGCGAGTACTGGAACTGGTTCGAGTGGCACAAGTGGCCCCTGCCCGCCAACCGCGACTTCAACGCCGGCGACTACTACGACTGCTGGTGGGGCTTCGGCCTGCACCCGAACCTGAACTGGGACCTCAAGCGGCCCAACAACGCCGAGAACAACATCGGCGACATCGCCGACGCCGACCCGAACATGCCCGTGGTCGAGCACGTGCTGGACGTGGCCCGCCACTGGCTGGGCGAGATGGGCATCGACGGCTTCCGCCTGGACGTGCCCAACGAGGTGCCCTTCTGGTTCTGGAAGATGTTCAACGACGTCTGCCACGAGGTGAAGCCCGACTGCTGGCTCGTGGGCGAGATCTGGGGCAACGCGGGCAGCTGGATCGGCCCGCACTGCTTCGACGCCACCATGAACTACAAGTACTTCCGCGACCCGGTGATGGAGTTCTTCGGCCAGGGCCGCATCGAGGCCCGGGTCTTCGACCAGCGCCTGGCGCCGGGCCGCTTCGTCTACCCGCCCCAGTCGGTGCAGTCCATGATGAACCTCATGGACAGCCACGACACCATCCGCTACCTGACCAGCGCCAAGGACGTGCGCCGCCTGATGCTCGGCGCCATGTTCGGCATGAGCTACGTGGGCATGCCCCACATCTGGTACGGCAACGAGGTGGGCATGGTCGGCGGCAAGGATCCCGACTGCCGCCGACCCATGGACTGGAAGTACGTGGACGATCCGGACAAGGTCGCCCTGCGCGACTACTACGGCACCATCACCCGCTTCCGCCGCGGCAACCAGGTGCTCAGCCGCGGCGACTTCACCACCCTGCTGGCCGAGGGCCGCACCTACGCCTTCGCCCGCACCCGCGACCGCAAGGCGGTGGTGTCGATCTTCAACGCGGACACCCAGGCGGTCACGCTCACCCTGGACGCCGACACGCTGGCCGCCGCCCTGCCCGAGGGCGCCGCCACGGTGTTCAAGGTGGTCGCCGGCACCGACTGGTTCCCCAACGTCGAGCAGGGCACGCTGACCAGCGGCAAGACCCTCGACCTGGGGGCGGGGACGCTGGAGGTGACGCTGCCGCCGTTGAGCGGGGCGATGCTCGCGAACTGAGGCCGACCTGCATAGACACACCCGCCGCCGGGCCGTCGCTAGGCCCGGCGGCGGGTGTGTCTATGCAGGTCGTTCGTTCGGGTAGGGGTTATCGCGTGTCTAGCGTGGTCCGGATGTGATATCCTCGCGGCATATGTGGGGAGGTTCGTTATGCGTGGAACGATCTTGATTGCGAGTCTGATCTTGTTGGAGGCGGTTGCCGCGGCGGGCTATCCCGGGCCGGACAGCATGGGCGTGTATGCCGACGTCGAGGCGAGTGGGACGGTGGCCACGGGGTGCGAGTTGGCGCCGGGGGAGACGGTTCGACTGTATCTCTGCATCACGCACCCCAGCGGACTGCAGGTGATGTCATGGGAGGCTCACGTCGAGATCGTGTCGGAGGTCACTTGCTCGGGTGTCTGGACGTTGATGAACGGCATCAACATCGGAACCGGGGACGACTACATCGTAGGGACCTGTCCGGCTTCATTGCTGCCCAACGAACACGGCGTCGTCGTGCTCATGTGGATCGACCTGTCCGTCGATTCGAGTGAAGCACCTGTGGAGATCCATGTCCGGGGTGTCGAGGACTCGCTTTTCGACGGCTTGCCCGGCTATGCCGCAGAAGTCGGAGTCATCGTGGCGACGGTCACGAGCACGGGAGGCGACGGTATCCCCGTTTTCGTGGTCAACGGCGAGGCCCCGGTCGCCAATTCGCCCTCATCCTGGGGCGGAGTCAGGCGTCTCTACGAGTAGCCCCCGGGCCCTCGCACAGACGGTGCGGCCGCGCCGGCCGCGCCGTTTCCACGTGTAAAACGAAGCCTGTTGTATAGCCGCTCGCCGATCCGTATCATCAGTCAATATCGAGTCGCTTGGATGTACCCCTCGACATGCCGGACGACAAGGAATCGTCTCAATACGGAAGGATTCGCCATGCGCTTCTTTATCGTTCTTCTGTCCCTGATCTGTCTCGTCTCGGTCGCTCCGGCCGAATTCCCCGGCCCGGACAGCATCGGGGTCTACGAGGATCCGGAGGCCACGGGCGAGGTCGTGGCGGGCTGCATGCTGCCGCCTTTCGAGACCAAGAGGCTCTACCTCTGCGTCACGCAGCCGAGCGGAGGGCAGGTCGCGGCCTGGGAGGGTACGGTCTCGATCGAGTCCGCGGGCGCGTACTTCGGCGCCTGGGAGATTCCACCGCACGGGATCAACGTCGGCGGGGGCGATGAGTACATCGTCGGCCACGGCTACGCGCCCCTCCAGCCGAACGAGCAGGACGTCGTGGTCCTGATGGAGATCGGGCTCGCCCTGACCGAGTTCGACCAGGTCGTCGAGTTCTACGTGGGGCCCGTCCCGGGAACCACGCACTACGTGGATTCGGCCAACTATGCCTGCGAGATCGGGTGCGTCATCCCCCTGGCCAACAGCACCGGCGACGTCGACACGCCCGTCTACGTCGTGAACGCCGAGGCGCCGGTCTCGAACTCGGCCTCGTCCTGGAGCGGGGTCAAGCGTCTCTTCGAATAGCGCCCGGCCATGCGTACGAACGGCGCGGCCCCGGTGGTCGCGCCGTTTCCAAGTGTATGGACGTCTCGCCTAGTCCGGCCGGTGCCGATGCCGGTGCCCGTGCCCGCCCTGCGACCCGTGCCCGTGCCCGCCGCAGGCGTGCGCCGCCTCCAGCTCGTCGAGCTCGCCGGCGGCCAGGGCCGACAGGGTCGTGCTCACGCTCCGCGCCTTGGCCTTGTAGACCTTCAGCCCCTGGGCGTTGATCATATCCAGGGCCCGCCGTCCCATGCCGCCGCAGACCAGGGCCTCGAAGCCCTTGCCCGCGAGCTGGGAGAGGGGGTGGCAGGTGCCGTGGGCGTGATGGGCGTTGCCGTTGGGGATCACCTCGGGCTCGCCGCCCTCGGTGTCCAGGATGGTGAAGTAGGGCGCCGAGCCGAAGTGCTCACACACCTCGTCGTCCGCACCGGTGCCGTTCAGCGTGGGAATGCAGACCTTCATCGTCTTCGTCCTTTCGGGTGAGAGTCACCGCGATCGCGTCACGGGAGAGGATGGCCGTGACGAGCTTGCGCCGTCCCGCGGCCAGCAGCCGCTGGATCGTCCCCCGCGAGACGCCCATGCGATCTCCGGCTGCGGTCTGGTCGAGGCCCTCGGCGTCGCAAAGGCGCAGGGCCTCGAACTCGTCCAGGGCCAGTTCGGTCAGGCCGCAGTCGCTCAGGGGGACGCCCCGCAGCTTGTAGATGCGGTCGCCCCGGTAGCGGCGGCAGCAGCGGCGTTTACGGGGTCTCGGCATGGTCGTCCTCTCCGCTGGAATTGTGCATATGCACAATATAAGCGGTTGCAGCACCACGTCAAACCGGGTTTTTCACACAAAGTCGTAATCGTGATGTGATATGCTGCGTTCAAATCGACATGCTCGTCGGTCGTCGAAGGCACTGGTCGCATACTCGCGAGGGGGATCCACGATGTCGCCACGTATCCGCCGCCGTCAGCCCGCCTGTCTCGTGTTCCTGATCCTGGCCTGTCTGTTCGCTTCGGCGGCGCCGGCCGCCGTCATCCACTACATGGAATTCTCCCAGCTGAGCTTCGAGTTCCCGGATCACGAGGGCGACGTGCCCCAGTCCCCGATGGGTGAGCTGAACCTGGCCTTCGATGCGGGGCCGGATACCGAGTACCTGAACCTCCAGGCCTCGATCCCGGGCTTGACGATCGAGCCGGGATGGGTCGTGCGCAACTTCCTGCTCCACGACGATACGGTGGGCTACTTCTACGAGGAGTACTCCCTGAGGCTCTTCCTGGACGACCTGGGCGTCGAGCCGGGCATGCTCGTGGACACGATCCTCTACGGTTACACCCTCACGCCGGAGCCCCTGCTCGACGACGACTTCGGAGCCTGGTCCTTCTCGGTGCCCCTGGACCAGGTCGCGCCCGTCCAGCAGCACATCGAATTCCCCAGGATCGACGGCACGCTCATCGATACGAGCGACACCGACCCCTTCGCCAGCCTGCCGAGCAGCCGCTACGGTCCCTTCGTCGATCCCGACGACAGCACCATCGCCGGCATCCTGGGCTGCGAGATGAGCAACGTCGAGCTGGACAGCACGCAGGCCGGACAGGAGAACGACGTCAACGGCTGCGTCCCCGCCGCCTGCGCCAACAGCATGGACTGGATGCGGCGCACCGAC
>CAZSNA010000133.1:0-6025 GCA_964607825.1 uncultured Fibrobacteraceae bacterium
AGTCGTCGGGCGAGCTGAGCGCGCGCATGTAGACGCCGCCCACGCGGCGGATGATCCGCATCACGCCCACCAGGAAGGCGGCGCCGATGACCACCTGCAGCACCGCCACCAGCACCTGGGATTCCAGCAGCCGCGGTCCGTAGGGAATGACGAACGACAGGCCGATCGCGGCGACCACGCCCAGGTGGAAGACCACGAACTGGGCGTAGAGGAAGAGCCTGGTGCGCGTGCTCTCCATGGCCATGGGCATGGCCACGTTGGCCCAGGAGTAGATGAAGCCGCGGCGCGGCGTGGTGTCGCCGAGGCCGGTGGCGGCCTGGCGCTCCTTGCCCGCCTTGAAGCGGAGCAGCCACGTCAGCCGCAGGGAATAGACGATCGCCATCAGCAGCAGGGCCCCTTCCTGGAGCTCGTGCTCGGCGAAATGCAACAACTCGCTCATGTCTCCTCCTAGGATTGCGCCGCCGTGGCGTCCAGCGCGGAGAGCCGCTCCGCGAAGGGCTTGTATTCCCGGTCGTCGAGCAGGCATACGACCACGTCCTCGACCCCCGTCTCCTGGCAGAGGTAGTCCCGCGCCGCGCGCAGGGTCACCTCGGCGCTGACGGGCAGGGGCACGCCGTAGAACCCCGCGCCCATGGCCGGAAAGGCCACGCTGCGCAGGCCCTCGGCGTCCGCCGCCTTCAGGCAGTTGAGCACCGTCGCGCGGAGCTTGGCCTCGAGGTCCTCCTCCTGGAAACGCGGGCCCACGGCGTGAAGGATCTTCTCCGCCGCGAGCTGGCCGGCCCCGCTGACGATGACCTCGGTGGTCGCCGCGCCGCCGATCTCGTCGAGTTCCGTCTGGATCTTGGGCCCGCCGCGCTGGGACACGGCCGTGCCGAAACCGGAACCGAGCTGCAGGTCGTGCTGCGCGTAGAACACGAAGCCTTCGACCTCCAGCAGCGTGATGTCGCCCTTGGTCAGGCGGATCGCGCGGTTGTTGACTTGAAGCTTGTCGGGCATCCGGGGCCTCCTCGGGGTCAGACGACGGGCGCGCCCGGGGACTCCGGGCGTCGATGGCCGTCGAGAAAGTGTTCGAGTCGATCCAGGTCGAATGGCTTGCGGATCCATCCGCACAGGTCGCGGGCGCAGGTCTCGTCCCAGCGCGGGCGTCGCGAGGCGAGCACCACGCGCGGCAGGGGCAGGCGCGGATCGGCGACCAGATGGCGCCTGATCTCGCGGGTGCGCGCGGCGCCGAGGGCCGCGTCGAGCACGACGAAGTCGGGGCGGAAGCGTTCGAGGGCCGCGGCGCAGGCGTAGGCGCTGTCCACGACCTCGAGCTCGAGATCCGCGCCGGCCGCGGCCTCGGCGAGCCGGCGCATCCAGGCGCCGCTGCGGCTGACCATCAGCACGCCGGGCCGGCGGTCACGGGTCAGGCGATAGACCTCGCAGGCGGGACAGTCGCTGTCGCAGTCGAGCTCGAGCCGGGCGAAGGTGACCGGGTCGTCGCGCAGCTCGTGGCAGCGTCTCGCGCGGCTCGCGTAGGCGGGGCAGTCGCGACAGGCGGGATCGGGCCCGCCGTCGTGGGCGCGGGCGTCCCAGCAATGGAGATGGTCGGAACCGTCGGGCGGGGACGTCCCGGCGGCGTCATCCCCCGGCAACAGGGCCGTCACGGCCTCGGCGGGAATGCGATGGTGCCCTCCGGGCGTCCGGTAGGAGGCGAGCTTGCCGGCCTTGACCCACTTGAGCACCGTGTCGGACGAGACCGACAGGAGACGCGCCGCCTGGGTCGTGGTGAAGTGGCTCTTCACGCAGGCACCTGTTCGTAAAACCTACTGACTTACTTCGTCATTTACGTTTTATGCCTTTTCTGAATTATGTAATAAGTATTCCCGATAATCAAGTATATAACTAGGAGTTTCATGCCGGAGGGTCCCCCACCACGGGACCGGCTCGGATACGGTGCTCGACCATCCGGCCGATCGAGACCCGGGATCGCAATCCAGAAAATGCAGAATCGAGATCCGAAGGGCGCGGATCCGACGCTATCCGTCTCCAGACGCCCCCGAAGCCCCCGCGGTCCGGCAACGGTTTTTTTGCGGGACGCGTGGAATCCGACTTCATCGACGGCCCGGCATTGACTATGTTTGTGGGGTCGTGAAATTGGTAACAATCATCCGGACACATCCGGAGACGACCGGACCGGCCCTCCCCTCGCCGGAGAAAGGTAGGCCCGTCGCCTGATGACCGACCACGAGCCCGCCGTGCGCCAGACCGACGAAACCGTGGCTGCCCCGTCCTTCTTCAGCCGGTTCGAGACGCGCAGCCTGATCTACATGTTCCTCGGCATCGGCCTGTTCCTGGCCATGTACCTGCTGCCCACGCCCGCGCCCGCCGTCGATCCGGACGGCCAGTCCTTCCCGCTGAGCCGGGAAGGCCAGACCGCGCTGGCGCTCTTCTTCCTGGCGGCCACCTGGTGGGTCTTCGAGGTCATCCCCATCGGCGTGACCAGCCTGACCATCGGCATCGTCCAGGCCCTGTTCCTGATCCGCGAGCCGCGCGTGGCCTTCACCGACTTCATGGTGCCGTCGGTGTGGTTCATCTTCGGCTCGCTGGTGTTCGGCATGGTCTTCACCAAGACGGGCCTCACGCGACGCCTCGCCTTCAGCGTGCTGGCGAAGGTGGGCGAACGCACGAGCATGATCTACCTGGGCTGCTTCGTGATGACCTCGGCCCTGACCCTGATCATGGCGCACACCGCCGTGGCGGCGACGGTCTTCCCCCTGCTGCTGACCATCTACCACCTCTACGACCCCAAGGGCGGCAAGTCGAACTTCGGCAAGGGCCTGTTCATGGGCATGGCCTTCGTGGCCGGCGCCGGCTCGATCATCACCCTGCTGGGCGCCGCCCGCGGCGCGGTGGCCCTGGGCTTCTACAAGAGCATCACCGGCCAGGACATCTCGTTCTTCGGCCTCACCTACTACATGCTCCCGGTGGGCGTGGTGATGACCTTCCTGCTCTGGGGCTACTTCATGATCGTCTACAAGCCCGAGAAGGACCGCATACCCGGCCTCGGCGAGAAGGCCAAGCAGATGTACAAGGAGCTCGGCCGGATCACGACCACCGAGGTCGTCACCCTGGTGATCGTGTTCACCGTGATCTTCATCCTGGGCCTGCGCCAGTTCGTGCCGGCCATGGCGGGCATGGACAAGGCCGCGGTGCTGCTGACCGCCACGGTGCTGTTCTTCATCTTCAAGATCCTCACCCTCGAAGACCTCGAGGAGCTGCCCTGGAACATCATCCTGCTCTTCGGCGGCGCCATGAGCATCGGCAACTGCCTCTGGGAGACCGGCGCCGCGGAGTGGCTGGCCATCAACTGGCTGGTCATGTTCCAGGACGCGAGCATCTTCGTCTTCGTGATGGCCATCGCCTTCTTCGTGCTGATCATGACCAACGTGATCATGAACGTGGCGGCCATCGCCATCTCGCTGCCGGTGGCCCTGGTGCTGGCGCCGTACATGGGCGTCTCCTCCAACGTGATCCTGTTCTCGTCGCTGGTCTGCGCGGGCATGCCGTTCCTGCTGCTGGTGGGCGCGGCGCCCAACGCGATCGCCTACGAGAGCCGGCAGTTCACGAGCGGGGAGTTCTTCAAGATCGGGGTGCCGGCGAGCATCCTGCTGATGATCGTGCTGGCGATCTTCGTGAAGTTCATCTGGCCGGTGATGGGGATGCCGATCGCGGCTGGATAGTCGAGGGCACGTTCTTCCCGGGTTCGCGCGCCGGCCACGTCCTGTGGCCGGCGCGCTCGGCTTTCGGCCCAACGATTCGGTCGTGACGCTCACCAGCTGCGTGTTCCGCCACTGCCACCGCGGCATCCAGTGCCTCAAAAAGCGCACCGACGGTGACCATCTCCGCGGAGAACTGCTGGTGGGTGTCCGCGAACGAGGCCGTCATCGTCGACTACGAGCCGTGGCAGGGGGCCTTGTCGGCCGAGCAGATGAGCTGGGGCGAGGTGAAGGACGCGTTCGGGGCTCAGTCGGGCAGGTAGCCGTAGATCTTCAGGTGGGCTTCCAGCACCTCGTGCAGGGCCCGTTGCTGGCCGGGCGTGAGGTCCCGCTCGTACTTGGTGTTCATGCTGCGCAGCTCGTAGCGCCGGACCCGGGTCTCGAAGCGGGCATCCCATTCCATCCCGCCGAACGCCGCGACGTCCTTCAACAGGGGAACGGGATCCTCGCACAGATCCTCGTAGCGGATCTCCATGACGCGCGACGCGTCCACCCGCGCCATGGCGTCGCGGGCCGCGTCCATCAGCATCTTCCACTGGATCGCCGCCAGCACGACGAAGGAGCGGTCGTGCTCGAGCCACTCGCGTTCGTACGCCTCGGGCAACGGCCCCCAGGTCCAGTTCTCGGGCCCCTCCCACCCGCGCCAGAAGTCGACGTTGAGCAGGGAGTTGACGACCGCGCGGCCGTCGCGCACCACGTGGATGAACCTGGCGTCCTCGAAGACCTCGGCCAGGTAGCCCAGGCGCGGCCAGCCGGTGATCTTGAGCAGGAGGCGACTGCGGCGCCCCCCCGTGACCTCGGACATGGCCCGCAGGATGCGCTGCTTGGACCGGACGCTCACGTCGGCGGCGACGAGATCGCGGCAGGGGACGCTGAAGCCCGGGGCGCAGCGGTCCCAGTAGTCGTAGCCTTCCCAGGGGTGGACCTCGCGCCGGAGATAGCCGCCGATCAGCGGCGCGTCGAGCAGGGACATGAGCAGGCGGTTGAGGCCCGGTCTGTGGGGGTACCTGTCGCACAGGGCGGACAACCACGCGTAGCGCGGATGCTCGGCGAGGAGCTGGTGGAAGATGGTGGTGCCGCTGCGGCCGGTGCCGAAGGCGATGATGGGGTTCAGGCCCGACATGATTCTCCCGCTGGCGCTTGGGGGGCGATTCGCCTCGATGCGGCGAGACTAACCCAGCGGTCCGACGGGAGCCAGCGCGAACTCGATGCGCCGGACCCCGGCGAGCAGGATCCCGGACGTCGGAACCGGACGTGCGGGGAACGAGACGACTCCGGGGATCACCCGGGGAGATCCGCCGTTGGCGTCCGCCCCAGCTCGACGTCGATCTCCGCGATCAGCTCCTCGCAGATCCCCTTCATCTCGGCGAGCTGTTCGTTCATCACGGAGAACTCGAGGATGGCCATCAGGAACCCGTTCTTGATCCTGGGATCGGTCCGGTAGATGTCGAAGTACTCCGGCGTCAGCACACCCGCCTCCCCTCCGTAGGACCGCAACATCGGGTGCAGATCGGCCAGCTCGTAGAGCGGCTTGTACAGCAGCTCCTCGGAATCGAAGCGGAAGTGATCCTCCTCCGCCTTGTTGGTCTTGTAGGCGGACTCGAGCCGCAACAGCGAGAACTTGACGGCGTCGCTGGAGATCAGGGCCAGGTTGCCCGAGTAGATCAGCTCCTCGACGGTGAAGTTGATCTGTACGAAGCGCTTCCAGTTGTAGATGTGAATGCAGCGCGCGTTGAAGTTCGCGGGGTCCTCGATCGGCTTCCCCTCGATGTGCTCGATGATGTGGTTCGCATTCTCGATGCTCACCGTCCTGTCCCCGACGAACTTGTCGATCTCGGCGATGTTGTTGACGAGATCGGCCCTGATGTTCCCGAGGTACTGGCATTCCAGTTCGCGCGTCCTACGCTGGTCGTTCCAGTTGTTGACCTGCAACGCGAGCAGGATGCCGATGACCACCAGCACGATCTCGCCGAAGGCGTAGAGGAGATAGTTGGTGAACCGGTTGCGGACGATCAGGCCATGGCGGATGGCCCTGAACAATCTGAACATGGACTTGCTCCTGGAAGGGGATGTTCCGCTTACGGGACGATGGAGACTACCATACAAGACGTAAATTATCTACTTTCAGGCCGCCCCCCGACATTTCATCCCCGACGCACATGAGCGCATCCAACGAACGATCCGCCCCCCCTCCCCCGCGCGGCGTCCTCACATGATGTAGACCTGCAGGTGATCACACCCCTCTTCCGGGGGTGTCGGCAGGCTCC
>CAZSNA010000134.1:0-1674 GCA_964607825.1 uncultured Fibrobacteraceae bacterium
GTCGAGGCGTTCGCGCCATCGCGTTCGTCACCGAACAATTCGATCTGGCCAAACTCGCGGTCGTCCCGACCTGGGAAGACAGCGCGATCGACGATTTCATCGAGATCTCCCTCTTCGATGGTATCTCCCCTGGAAGCTGCCAGGTGCTACGTGCCGAACTGGAAGACGACAGCAAGCCCTTGATGCAGGTCCAGGCTTCCCCCAGCGACCTCAAGTTGATTGAGGTGCCCACGACAATCGCGGACGAGTACGTGACCACCATGGCCAAAGTCCTGTCCAGCGGCGAGGTCGTTGTGTGCAGCGTGCGGGAGGTCCTGTCCTGGTTCGGCGTGAGCCGGCGAGGCAAGCGGGTTGTGGACCGGGTCATGGATGCTTTCGAGAAAACCCATGTCACCACGACCCCCTCGTTCGACGAGGCGCCGATCGATGGGCATGTGACGATTCGTTTACAGGAGGGCGCCAAGGCGGGCGAGTTCAGGGTGCAGCGTCCGGATTGACCGCGGGGCTGCTGGTGCCGGCTTCCCTAAACGGGCTGGAATTCGTAGCTTGGGATCTCGGTTTCGACAGGACCGTTCTACATTTCACTCGCAGAAGCTAGCGTTTTTTGGTAGTTTTTGCGAGCGATTTGTAGGGCGCATCCGCTGCCGACATCCCCTTAACCCATTGGAATTGTGTCGTTTTAGCGAATGATTGGGTCAAGCGCTCGCTATTTTGACACAAGCCTGCAATCGGGCAGATTGTGATCACATTGGTAACCGGCTATTCAGCCGAATTCCGCCCTGCAACCGCACCGCGGGTATAGCAGCGCGCCCTAGGCTTCCGGAATCAACCCATCGAGATAGGGGGCTATATCCTCAATGGATACAAGGTCCTTGCGCGGTTCGTAGTAGTCGCGAACGACCTTCAGATCCGGATACCGTGCTTTGAAGTCACGTTCGAATTTGGCGTTCTTCGTAAGAATGCTGCTAAAGGCTCTCCGCCCTCTCAGGAACTTCAGGGGGTGCTCCGTTCCAAGGACGTACAGATGCTTCGACTTCTCCGTGTCATATTCAGCCAGGTAAAAGAAATCCTTGAACAATGAGTTCTGCCGGATTGCTTCGGCCCCACCGCGCCAGGAAATGAACTTGAACTCCGCGATGCGGCCATCAGTTTCGAGGTCCCAAAGTTGTCCCGTATTCCCCGCACCGAGGGACAGGCCAATGACCTTCTCATCAGGATCCAGCAGGTGCGGCAGACATAGGGCAATTCCCAGGGCATGGATTGCCACGTTGATTTGTCCAGCGACTCGCTTAAGCGTTGCAGCCCCCATGAGCGTTTGGTGACTGACGCCGTGAGATTCAAACACCCCTTCAGCTTCCGCTGCCGTCAGGCCCTTCAATGCGGACTCAATCCGAGAAATACTCGTTCCTAAGTCAGGACTGGAGAAGCGTTCGACCAATTCTGCCGCTTGGGCCAGGTCCATCCTCTACCTCCCGTTAACTCCAACTTGTCCTTGTTCGAGAAAGGCCAATCGCGATACCCTCCACGTTCATCCGCTCTGCCGTTCCCGCTTTTACTCGCTCAATTTTGCATCCCCGTTGCCCCCAAGCCCGTGATGCTTGCGGACATTGAGCGCCTTCCAGAGCAACCCGGGATGTCCGCGCAAGAGTTCCTGCATGGCCGTGTCACCGGTCA
>CAZSNA010000134.1:1774-6025 GCA_964607825.1 uncultured Fibrobacteraceae bacterium
CGGCAGGAGTCCGCCGGCACCGGCGGCCACAGCGGCGTCCGGAGCATGAAGTTCACGTCCACTTCGAGGGTCCCCGAGCGCCCATCGACGCTTGAATACGACAGCCGCCATTTCCCGCCGGCGTGATCGCTCGGGACGCGCTTGACTTGGAGCCCCAGCCGCCCGAACACCGCCTGCAGCGCTTGCTCCACTTTCGGGCGCTCGGCGAGCATCGTCTCGCGGTCGGCCGCGCCGATGTAGTTGAGGTCGATGTCCACCGAGAGGCGCGGCACGTCCAGCACGAAGAGGTTCAGCGCCGTGCCGCCCTTCAGCACCATCCGCGACTTCAGGAACGGGTGGCTGCGGACCCCGTCGAGCACCTCGAGCAGGCGGATCACCTTCTCCAGCGCCTCGGCCCGGAACCCGGTGGCCGCCGCTTCGCGCTGCAGTTCGGCAGGGGTCAGCATCAACTCACCTCCGCCCAGGACCGGGCCAGCACCCGTTCGGGCACGACCAGATTCCAGTCCTTCACGAGCCTGCCGGATTCGCGCCGGGAGTCCAGGTACCGCGCCTGCGCCGGGGCCAGGCCGTGCAACGCCTCCAGGTGCTGGTCCTCGACCATGAGCGCGTCGCGGTGCTGCTCGAGGAAGAAGCCGACCCGGGCGGCCGTCAGCGCCGAACCGAGCACCTGTGTGTAGGTGAGTACAGCGTCTAGGTCGAAGAATTCGACCATCTCCAGGGAGCGCCAGACCTCTTCCCAGCCGCCGTTACGCTCGGGGGCGTCCAAGACGTCGACGAGGCAGCGCTCAAGAGTCGTGACCCTGACCACGCCGCCGGCGTGCGGCCGCTCCACCACCCCGCCGCCCAGATCGGGCAGGTCCCGCAGCGCCACAGGCGCCTGGACCGGCACGAACTCCTGGTCACCGAAGGCGAACCGGCGTTGCCGTCCCCGGGTCAGGTAGTGGTACCGATTCCACAAGGAGTAGGCCTTGCCGTGGAACTGGAGGGCCGCGTGGTACGCCACCACGCCGTCAGGGGCGAGTTGCGTGGCCAGCAGGTAGGGATCGACCGGATGGCGCTCCGGATCGGCCCCACGCGGCACGGACGCGTACAGGCCGCGCCGCAGGTGCAGTAGGCGGCCGGCGGCCACGTGCTGCTTCAGCACCGAGGCGGTGGTCTGCCGGCTCCGGCGGCCACCCGCGGCGTGGGCCGCCGCGAAGTCGTCGAAGCGGAACACCGGGTGGCGGTCGAAGTAGTCGGTCGGCTTCATTTGCTGATTTGTATCCATAGTGGCAATAATTCTACCCATATAAGCCCACCTTGGCAATCTAATTTTTTCCCCGTGCGCTCATATAGGCAATTATTATACCCATATAAAATCCTGACAGCAAATCGGAGGGGTTTGAGATATCTGGGCTGGATAGAATCCCCAGCACTTCCCAACAAATGCTGGGCTTTCTATCCACAACCGCCCCGGCCGCCCCTACCCCACCCCCACCAAAACCAACCCCGTCCCCTCCGCCACGAACCGCAGCGGAATCACCTCGATCTCCCGCGCCCGGTCTGTCTGTTGGACTTCACAACGGGTCCCCGCTACCAACATAGACACGGCCCCCGATCCTCGGATCGGGGGCCGTCGTCCGTCCGGGACCCGAAGGGTCGTACAGCCCGTATGGTCATTCATGAGTGCGGCTTTCCAGGTTGACAACGTTGATCACACCGGCGTATTTCGAGTCAGACCATCGAGCGCTTCCGGTCCGTTTCTCGACAGGAGTCTGACGCCATGACGACGCACGGTACGCCCGGCACCCCTCCCCTGTGGCTGTCCATGGAGGGCCTGATCCGCGACCTGCCCGAGCAGGACCTGTCCACCGAGGCGAAGGAACGCACCATCCAGCGCCTGGCCGGCGATCTGGACATGGCCGGCCACGCCGGCAACATGCTGATGCTGCGGATCGCCGTCGAGGAACGCCTCTCGGCCGGCCGCCCCCTGCTGAAGGATTTCGAGCAGGCCGTCTCAGCCCTGACCCTGGACGAGGTGGAGAACTCCACCGTCGCCGCCGCGCGCATCGCCGTCGAGGTGGGTCAGGACTTCCCACAGCTCAAGAAGCTCGACCGCCGCGAGGACATCCTGCAGATCGTCGAGCGGACCCGCCTCGACCTGCACACGGCCCGGGCCCGGGATCTCGGCGGAGAAGCGGGCGTGCGCTATCTGATCGAGGCCGGCCTCGAGGTCGAGACCATCCTGTCGGCCATGGAGATCGACCGGGCGGCCCATGACGAGATCGTGGCCAAGATCGCCGCCGAGCGCGCCGAGCGGACGCGCGTGCGGGACCTGCTGGCCAAGGTCGAGGATCAGCCCGAGATCGAGCGGGTCAAGCACCTGATCGACAACGACGTCGCGGACGACCTGATCGTGGAGATCGCCGGCGTCGAACCGGCCGCCGTGGACGGAGCCAAGGAGCAGATGGCGGCGGAGATCGCCGAGAAGCAGCGTCTGGCCGAGGAGGAGGCCGCGCGCAAGGCCGCCGAGGCCGCCGGCCCGTCGCTCGACGGCATCTCCGACGACGACATGCTCGAGTACATCGAGGGCATCCGCGAGATCATGGAGTTCTCCGACGTGGCGGACGAGATCCGTCAGATGTGCGAGCAGAGCGACATCCCCAAGTGCCTGGTCGACATCGCCGTCAGCGAGCCGGACAAGCTGGACGAGCTGGAGTCGAAGGCCGGGGGCTGATCCCCGCGACGAGCGAGACGGCGGCCCGGGCCACGTGGCCCGGGCCGTTTCGTATCCGCGAGGGTCGGTCGCCAACCGGGTGGACCTGGTCCGCCAGGGCGCGCAGGGCGTGATCCTGCACGACTTGACAGGTCCCCCCGCGTCCCCGAGACTGCTTCCAGCCCGATCCCGGACAGCCCCGAAAGGACTCCCATGACGCGCCGCGCCTTCCCGCTCCTGCTGCTGTTCACCCTCTCCGGCGTCAGCGGTCTCGTCTACGAGATCACCTGGATCCGGCAGTTGAGCCATCTGCTGGGCGGGACGACCTTCGCCATCAGCACGGTGCTGGCCGCCTTCATGGGCGGACTGGCCCTGGGCAGCCGGTACTACGGGAGCCGCGCCGACCGCGCGTCGGATCTGTTGCGTCTCTACGCGCGTCTGGAGTTCGGCATCGCAGCCCTGGGCGCGGCCTCCTGGCTGCTGATCCGCCTGGCCCCGCCCGTCTACGCCTCGGTGGCCCAGACCCTGCCGGCGGGGGCGCTGGCCGTGCTGCGCGTGGTCGTGGCCATGCTGGTGATCCTGCCGCCGACCTTCCTGATGGGCGGCACCCTGCCGATCCTCTCCCGCTTCCTGGTGCGCGAGTCGTCGCGCCTGGGTCGCGGCCTCGGGCTGCTCTACGCGGTGAACACCTTCGGCGCGGTGCTGGGCTGCTTCCTGACGGGATACGTGTTCGTCGCGACGCTGGGCGTGCCCGGCAGCGTGGCCCTGGCGGTGGGACTGAACGTGCTGATCGGGCTCGGCGTGCTGGTCCTGGCCCGATCCGGCGACGGATCCGCACAGGACATGATCCCCGACGCGACGCCGGACGAGCCCGTCCCGGCGCCGGCCGCCGGCGCATCGCGGCTGGGCTTCGCCCTGCTCGGCGTCGTGTTCGCGGCCAGCGGCTTCGCTTCGCTGGGCTACGAGCTCTACTGGTCCCGCGCCCTGCAGCCGTTCCTGGGCAACTCCACCTACGCCTTCAGCGCCATGCTGACCACCTTCTTGCTGGGCCTGTCGGTCGGCGGCTGGGTCGGCGGCCGGCTCGCCGATCGCGTGGCGCGTCCGGACGCCCTGCTCGGCTGGGTCCAGATCGGCATCGGCGCGAGCTGTCTGGCCACGGTCCCGGCCATCTGGGGCGGTCTGCCGGAGCTCGGCGCGACCGACCTGCTGAACGATCGCGACCTCGGCTGGACCGCCTACCTGCTGCGCCGCTTCCTGACGGCCTTCGCGGTCATGGTCGTGCCCACGCTGCTGATCGGCATGACCTTCCCCATCGTCAACCGCATCGGCATCCGCCGCATGGACGCGCTCGGGCACGGGGTCGGCACCCTGTACTTCCTGAACACCCTGGGCTCGATCGCCGGGTCGCTGGCGGCGGGCTTCCTGCTGCTGCCCCTGCTGGCGGCCAAGGGCGCCCTGGTCGCCACGTCCCTGTTCAGCGGCGTCCTCGGCCTGCTGGTGCTGCTGGGCGCGCGCCGGCCGGGGACCCGGCCGCCCTGGGCCGCGGCGGCGGCGAT
>CAZSNA010000135.1:0-5598 GCA_964607825.1 uncultured Fibrobacteraceae bacterium
CCCGCCCTGGACCGTCTGGCGGACGCCGCGCCCGATGTGCTGTCGGCCCTGCCCCGGCTCGCGGCCCTGCGCGAGCGGATCGGCGACCTCCGCCGCCGCGTCGACGAGACGCCCGGCCTGGAGCTGCGCCCCGCCACACGCGTGGTCGGCGCCTACCAGCCCGACATGCTGCTCCTGCGCGACGACTCGGGCCTGGCCCTGCTGCGGACCGACCGCATCGTCTGGGCCGGCGGCGCCTGGGACCGGGGCGGCGACTTCGAGAACAACGACCTGCCGGGCCTGCTGGGCCCGCGCGGCCTCTACCGCCTGCTCGGATCCCAGGGCCTGAGCCTGGACGGCGCCCGCGCCGTGGCGACCGGCCGGGGACTGGACCTGTGGCTGTCGGCGGCGCTGTTGCACGCCGCGGGGGCCCGCGTGACCGTCGTCCCGGACGGCGACGGCGGCGAACACCTGCCCGCGGCCCACGCCCTGGGCTGGACCCTGCACACGGGCCTGTCGATCGCACGGGCGACGTCCCGCGGCGGCGCCCTGGCGGCGCTGGAGCTGAGCGGAGAGGGCGGCGCCCTGAAGCTGCCGGCCGACCTGGCCGTCGTCTGCCGCCGGGCCAAGCCGGCCTACGACGTGCCCTATCAGCTCGGCGACGACCTGGCGCTCGACCCCGCCCGCGGCGGCTGGGTTCCCCGCGGGCCCCAGGCCGGCGTGCTGAACACCGTCGGCGAGGCGCGCGGCCAGGCTATCGAGGAGATCCTGCCCGAGGAGGCGTCGCCATGAGCAAGCGCATCCTCTGCCGTTGCGAGGACGTCACCCGCGCCGAATTCCGCAAGGCCTACCGCGACGGCTTCACCGAGCTGGAGTCGCTCAAGCGCTTCACCGGCGTGAGCACGGGATTCTGCCAGGGCAAGGGCTGCCTGGTGGAAGCGGCCCTGGAACTGGCCGAGCTGCGCGGCGTCGATCCGTCGGAGATCCCCCTGACCACCGTGCGCCCCCCCGTGGAGCCGGTGAGCTTCGGCGAGCTGGCCGCCCTGGACGCGCCGCCCCTGCTGGGCGAGCTGGAAGGTCCGGTCGATCCGGACCCCGACCCGGAAGCCGCGCCGTGATCCCCCTGCCCGACGGCCCCGTCCCCGCCCGCGCCGAGGCGGTCATCGTCGGCGGCGGCATCAACGGCCTGTCCACCGCGGTGGAGCTGGCGCGTCTGGGCCTCAAGGACATCGTGGTGCTCGAGAAGGCCTACCTGGGCAGCGGCTCCACCGGACGCTGCGGCGGCGGCATCCGGCAGGTGTGGTCCACCGAGGAGAACATCCGCCTGGCCCGCGAGAGCGTGGCCCGCTACCGCGACCTCGCCGGCGAATTGGGTCTGCAGACCTTCTTCCGCCAGGGCGGCTACCTGATGGTCACCGAGGACGAGGGCCAGTTGCCCCTGCTGCGCGACGCCTGCGCCCTGCAGAACCGCTGCGGCGTGGCCAGCGAACTGATGACCCCCGCCGACTGCCGCCGACTGGTGCCCCAGCTGCGCGCCGACCGCCTGGCCGGCGCCCTGTTCTGCCCCGACGACGGCACGGCCTATCCCTTCTCGGTGGTCTGGGGCTACGCGCGGCTGGCGAAGCGGCTGGGCGTGCGGATCTTCATCCGCACCGAGCTGGTGGACGTCACGCTCGAGGGCGATCGCGTCACGGGCGTCCGCACCACCCGCGGCGACATCGCGACCCCGCGCCTGATCAACTGCGCCGGCCCCTGGGCCCGCACGCTGGCCGCCAAGGTCGGCGTCGAGCTGCCCAACCGGCAGGAACGCCACGAGATCATGGTCAGCGAATCGCTCAAGCCCTGCATCGAGCCCATGGTGATCTCCATCACCAACGGCATCTACTTCAGCCAGAGCATGCGCGGGGAGATCCTGGGCGGCATCGGCGACCCGGGCGAGCCCCACTGGCGCGACCCCGCGCAGTTCGACACCCGCAGCCAGCTCCGCTTCGCGGTGCGCTTCGCCCGGGCCCTGATCGACTACTTCCCACCCGCCCGCCCCCTGCGCCTGATGCGCCAGTGGGCCGGAATGTACGACGTCACCCCCGACCACCGGCCCATCCTGGGCGGCGTGCCGGGCCTCGACGGCTACCATCACCTGTGCGGATTCAGCGGGCACGGGTTCATGCTGGCGCCGGTCACCGCGCGGCGGATGGCCCGGCACATCCTGACCGGCGCGTCGGATCCGTTGATCGAGTCGCTGTCGTTGTCGCGATTCGAGTCGGGAGAGCTCGAGGTGGACGCGTTCGTGGTGGGCTAGCGCAGCAGATCGGCCAGCGCCGAGTCCACGTCCCGATACCTGAACTCGAACCCGTTCGCCCGCAGCACCTTGGGCACCGCGCGCAGGCTCCCGAGCACGAGCTGGGACTTCTCCCCCAGCGCCAGCTTCAGGGCGATGGCCGGCGTGCGCACGCGCGCGGGTCGGCCCAGGGCGCGGCCCAGTGCGTCGGCGAACTCGCGTTGGGTCGGGGGATCGGGCGCGACCACGTTGACCGGGCCGGAGATGTCCGAGGCGTCCAGCAGGAACAGGATCGCCCGCACCAGGTCCTCGCGGTGGATCCACGGGAAATAGGCCTTGGGGTCGCCCAGGGGACCGCCCAGGCCGAAGCGGTAGGGCGCGATCATGCGCGACAGGGCCCCGCCCTCGCGGGCCAGCACGGCGCCGATGCGCAGCAGTGCGACGCGCGTCTCCGACGAGGCGGCCTCCAGGGCGCAGCCCTCCCACTCGTGGGCCAGACGGCTGAGGAAACGGCCGCCGGCCTCGCGCTCCTCGTAGAGGGGTTCGCGGCCGGCCGGGGCGTAGTAGCCCACCGCCGAGGCGCTCAGCAGCGTGGGCACGCCGGCCTCGGCGACGGCCTGCGCGAGGTTGCGGGTGGACGCCAGGCGGGAGCGGCGGAACAGCGTCTTGCGCCGGGACGTCCAGCGGCCCGAGGCCAGGGACTCCCCGGCCAGGTTGACGGCGGCGCCGCAGCCGTCCAGGGTCCGCTGCCAGGGGCCGGGCGCCGTGGGATCGCCCTCGGCGATCTCCACCGGCCGCGGCAGGCGCGAGAGGGAACGACGGCGATCGCGGGTGACGCAGACCACCTCGTCCCCTCGTTCGATCAGCTTCTGGATCAGGGCCCGGCCCAGCAGGCCGGTGCCTCCGGTCACGCACACTCGCATGCTCGTCTCCGCGGACGTGGGGTTCCGGTTGCCGACGGCCAGCATAGGTGCGGCGCCCGAGCTTGTCCAGGGCGTCGAGGGCCTTGGAAGGAGGCCCTCCCGGTATTATCGTGTGGCGGGAACGGCGGCCCCGCCGCCGACCCCCGCGAGAGGAGCGGACGTGAACTACGAGTACTTCGACTGCGACATCGACGCCGGTCAGGCGACTCTGTCCCTGCTGGGACCGGACACGCCGCCGCTGCGCGATTTCGGTGACGAACTGGTCGACGCCCTGCTGCGTCTGCAGGAGGACCGCGCCGTGCGCGTGATCCGCCTGAACGACGCCGGCAGCGCCTTCGACGCCACCATGGACCTGCGTTCGGTCGCCGAGGAGCGCGTCCGCGGCGGCGGCATGGAGACCGTGGCCGCCGGCCTGGACACCGTGCGCCGCGTGGTGACCCTGATGCAGGAGATGGGCAAGCCCATCGTGGCCACGGTCAGCGGCGACGTTCGCGACGCCGGTTTCGGCCTGGTCATGGCCGCCGACGTGCGGCTCGCCAGCGCCACGGCCACCTTCACCATCCAGGACATGCGCCACGGTCTGCTGCCCGACTGGGGCCTGTCCTACACCCTGCCCCGGCTGATCGGCCCCAACCGCACGCTGGAGCTGTTCTGGTCCGGCCGTTCGGTGCCCGCCGAGGAGGCCGCGCGCATGGGCCTGGTCGATCGCGTCGTGCGCAGCGACGTCTGGGACGAAGTTGTCGACAGCTTCACCCGTCGCCTGGCCCAGATCCCCCAGCCGGCCCTGCAGCTCAGCAAGCTGGCCGTGCAGCAATCCCCCCAGTTCGACATGACCACCATGCTCTCCCTCGAGTTCGAGGCCCAGCAGCAGTGCTGGGACTCGCGCGAGACGGTGACGGGCATGAGCGCCATGCTCAGCGGCGCCGACCCCGACTTCGGTCCGGTCGGCGAGGACAACGACGACTAAGCGGCTCGGCCGCAGGAGGTGAATCGTGGGTCTCACGCTCATCGAGAAGATCATCGCCAATCACAGCGATCAGGACGTCGTCCACCCGGGCGACACCGTGGACATGCGCGTCGACGTGCGCGCCGCCCGCGACTTCGGCGGCGCCAACGTCGTCAAGAACCTGCAGCAGGCCGGACTGGGCGTGGACGACCCCGCCCGCACCCTGTTCACCTTCGACTGCAACCCCGGCGGCAGCGACCAGGGCTACGCGGCCAACCAGCAGATCTGCCGCCAGTACGCCCGCGAGACGGGCGTCGCCCTGCGCGACATCACCCAGGGCATCGGCACCCACATCGCCATCGACGACGGGCTCGTGGGCCCCGGCTCCACCTTCGTCAGCACCGACAGCCACGCCAACATCATGGGCGCCGTGGGCGCCTTCGGGCAGGGCATGGGCGACCAGGACATCGCCTACGCCTGGAGCTCGGGCAAGGTGTGGTTCAAGGTGCCCAAGTCCTGCAAGGTCGTCCTGAAGGGCCGCCCCGGCCCCGGCGCTACGGCCAAGGACATCGTGCTGAAGATGCTGCAGATCCTCGGCGCCGGCGGCCTGCTGGGCTACGCCGCCGAGATCGAGGGCGAGATCGTCGACGAGCTGACCGTGCCCGACCGCGTCACCATCGCCAGCATGGGCACCGAGATGGGCGCCATCATCTGCCTGTTCGAGCCCAACCAGACGGTGCTGGACTTCTGCCGCGGCGCCGGCGGCGGCGACTTCCAGCCCATCGCCGCCGATGCCGACGCTCACTACGGCGCCGAGTTCGAGGTGGACATCGAGGGCATCGCGCCCATGATCGCCCGCCCCGGCCACCCCGAGGACACCGTGCCGGTGGACGACGTCTCCGGCCGCAAGGTCGACTCGGTCTTCATCGGCTCCTGCACCAACGGCCGGCTGGAGGACCTGCGACGGGCCGCCACCGTGCTGAAGGACCGTGGCGTGGCCCCCGGCGTGGTGCTCAAGGTCGTGCCCAGCACCCGCAAGATCTGGCAGGCCTGCCTGGACGAGGGTCTGGTCGACACGTTCATGAAGGCCGGCGCCCTGGTGGGCAACCCCGGCTGCGGCGGCTGCGCCGCGGGCCAGATCGGCCAGAACGGACCGGGCGAGGTGACCGTCAGCACGGGCAACCGCAACTTCGCCGGCAAGCAGGGCAAGGGCGAGGTGTACCTGTCCAGCCCCGAGACGGCCGCCGCCACCGCCGTGGCGGGCGTCATCTGCACCGCCGCGACGCTGCCGGCCGAGGCGGTCGCCTTCGAGATCGGCACCGGCGGGAGCGGAGCGACGACCGCGGCCGAGGCCGCAGCCGCCGACGCCGACAAGCCCGCCGTGCTGACCGGCCGCGCCTGGGTGGTCGACGTGGAGAACATCGACACCGACATGATCTTCCACAACCGCTACCTGGCCATCACCGAGCTCG
>CAZSNA010000136.1:0-5511 GCA_964607825.1 uncultured Fibrobacteraceae bacterium
GCCTTCCAGACCAACCTGCTGGCCCTGAACGCCGCGGTCGAAGCCGCCCGCGCCGGCGAGGCCGGCAAGGGCTTCGCCGTGGTGGCCGAGGAGGTGCGGGAGCTGGCGGCCGGCAGCGCCAAGGCGGCCCGCGACACCCAGGAGCTCATCGACCGTTCCCTGGGTTCGACCGAGGACGGCTGCTCGGCGGTGGAGGAGATGGCCCGCTCCCTCGAGCAGATCGCGAGCGACATCCTCGAATCCACGACGACCATCGGCGGCGTGTCCACGGGCATCGACAGCCAGGCCCACGAGCTGGCGCAGGTCAACGAGGCCGTCTCCAGCATCGAATCCATCACCCATGCCAACGCCGCCACGGCGGAGGAGATCGCCTCGACCTCCCACGAGCTCGAGGAGATGGCCGACGATCTCGAGCACGCGACCGGCGATTTGGCGCGATTGGTCGGGACGGGTTCGTCCCGCTGATCATCGCCGGACGCAGAAGGCCCCCGGTCTCCATCGAGAGACCGGGGGCCGATCTGTTGAACCGGGAGTCTAGAGCCCCAGCGCGGTCCTGATGAAGGCGTCCCTCTCCATCACGCCCAAGCCGCCGACGGCGACGGACGTTTCGTCGTAGGCCTCCACCCCGTCCGGCTCGAGACGCGGATCGCGCACCGCCACCGGCACCGGGTCGTCGCCGTGCTTGCCCTTGTCCGACACGAAGGTGGGATGGTCCGGCAGCACCGAGACCACGGCCTCGATCCCGCGCGCCTCGAGCCCGTCCAGCACGGGGCCGACCACGCGGGCGTCGAGGTCCTCGATGCAGCGGATCTTCAGGTCGAGGTCCTGGGCGTGCGACGCCTCGTCGGGCGCCTCCACGTGCAGGTAGACGAAGTCCACGCGCGCCAGCGCATCCAGGGCCGCCTCGACCTTGCCCTCGTAGTTGGTGTCCCACAGGCCCGTGGCGCCGGGCACCTTGATCACCTCGAGCCCCGCCAGGCGGCCCAGGCCGCGCACCAGGTCCACAGCGGAGATCACCGCGCCGCTCCGGTCGAACAGGTCCCGGAAGGTGCCCATCGAGGGCTTCACGCCCGGCGACCAGGGCCACAGGGCCATGGCCGTGTCCTCGCCCCGCTCGCGCCGGGCGACGTTGACGGGGTGGGCCGACAGGATCTCCCTTGAACGCTCGTGCAGCTCGACCAGGCGGGCCGCGGTCTCGGCGGCCTCCGGCGAGTCGTCCTTCGGCGACCAGTAGAGCTCGCGCGCGGGTTCGCCCACGTGGTCGTGGGGCGGCGCGCTCTTGAACGCCGCGGAGCCCCAGCCCTTCAGCACCATCACGTGCCGGTAGCTCACGCCGTGGTGGAAGACCACCGGCCGCTCGCCGCCGCCCAGCTCGGCGTTGAGCCGGTCGATCAGCTGTTTCGACTCCTCGCTGTCGACGTGGCCGCCGTGGTGGTTCTTGACCGTGTCGTCCGGGTTGAGCGTCAGCAGGTTCACGCGCATGGCCACGTCGCCCGGCTCCAGCTCCACGCCCAGGCTCGCGGCCTCGAGCACGCCGCGGCCCTGGAAGGTGGCGCGGGGGTCGTAGCCGAACACCGAGAGGTTGGCCACCGCCGAACCCAGGGGCATGCCCTGCGGCACGGTGGCGAACACGCCGCAACGGCCCTCGCGGGCCACGCGGTCCATGAACGGGGTGCGGGCGGCCGCCAGGGGGGTCAGGCCGTCGCGCTGCGCCTGGGGCTTGTCGGACATGCCGTCGCCCAGGATGACGATGGATTTCATCCCGCGTACTCCTCCTGCAGATGGGTCTTGAAGGCCTCGTAGTCCACCGGCATCTCGCCGTAGGCCTCGGTCAGGTCCTCGATGCCCGCCAGGCTCGGGGGCAGGGGCGGCTCCTCGCCGGTCAGGGCGCGCACCTCGTCGGGGAACTTGGCGGGGTGGGCGGTCTCCAGGCAGATCGCCGTGCAGTCGGCGTCGGCCGGCTGCGCGTCGAAGTAGCGCAGCAGTCCGGCCCAGCCCACCGCCCCGTGGGGCTCGAGCATGGCGCCGTGGCGCTCCCAGGTCTCGCGGATGGTGCGACGGGTCTCGTCGTCGTCCACCGACACCGCGTAGAGGTCGCCGCGCATGCGCTCCATGTCGGGCGTCTCGTGGATGCTGCCGGTCTCGTCCATGCGGCCGCCGTACAGGGCCACCAGCCGCGCCAGGTTGGAGGGGTGCCCCACGTTCATGGCGTTGGAGATGCAGGTCAGCGAGGGCTCGAGCTTCCCGTAGACGCCCGTCTCCAGGTAGCGCGGCACCTCGTCGTTGGCGTTGGTCGCGATCACGAAACGTCGCACGGGCAGGCCGCCGTGCATGGCCAGCATGCCGCCCATCATGTCGCCGAAGTTGCCCGAGGGCACCGAGAAGACGACCTCCTCGCCGCCGGCCGGGTCGGCCAGGCGCGAGGCCGCGTAGGTGTAGTAGACCGACTGGGGCAGCAGCCGCCCGATGTTGATGGAGTTGGCCGACGACAGGTTCAGGTGCGTCAGGTCCGGATCGGAGAAGGCCCGCTTCACCAGGGCCTGGCAGTCGTCGAACTTTCCGGGCAGGGCCAGCGTGGCGATGTTGCCGCCCAGGGTGGTCATCTGCTTCCGCTGCCGGTCGCTGACCTCCTTGATGGGGAACAGCACCAGCACCCGGATGCCGGGCACGCCCTGGAAGGCGCTGGCCACCGCCGAGCCCGTGTCGCCGGAGGTGGCGGTCAGGATCAGCAGATCCTCGCCGCGGGCCGAGACCAGGCGCCCGAGCGAGCGGCCCATGAAGCGCGCCGCGAAGTCCTTGAACGAGGCGGTCGGCCCCTGGTCGAGGCGCATGACGTGGCGCGCGCCGTCGATCCGCTCCAGCGGGATGTCGTAGTCGTAGGCGTCGTGGCAGATGTCCGCCAGGGTGTCGCGGTCGAAGGTGCCCTCGACGTAGGGCCACAGGATCTCCGTCGCCAGCTCGGGGTAGGAGAGGTCCCGCGCCCGCTTCAGCAGGTCCGGCGACAGGGGCTGCACGCGCTCGGGCATGAACAGGCCGCGGTCGCCGGCCTGGCCCTGCAGCAGCGCCTCGCCCACCGGCACGTGCGGCACGGTGGTGTTGGTGCTGTAGTACCGCAGCGCCATGTCAGTCCCCCTCCACGATCGACGCGTGGGAGGCGCCCCCGAAGGAGAAGCCGGAAGGCGTCGGCCGGGTCGCGCCGCCGTCGATGGCGGCCAGGGCCCGGTCCAGGTCGCCGATGATGTCGTCGGCGTGCTCGCCGCCCACGCACAGCCGCACCATGTTGGGCGGGATGGCGGCCATGGCCCGGCCCTCCTCGCCCTGCTGGGAGTGCGTGGAGATGGCCGGGATGGTCGCCACCGACTTGATCCGTCCCAGGTCGGTCGCCCGCCAGATGCGCTGCAGGCCGTCGAACATGGCGCGGGTCTTCTCCGCCCCGCCGGCCACGCAGAAGGACATCAGATGCCCGTAGCGGTTGGTCGGCTCGCCGTAGTGGTCGTCGTGCTCGGCGTCGGCCAGGAACAGGTACTCGCTGGCCAGCCCGTGCAGGGGATGGCTCGGCAGGCCCAGGTACGACACCGACTCCACCTTGGGATGCGACTCCAGGAATTCGGCCACCTTCTGCGTATTGCGGCTGAGCAGGTCCACCTTGCTGCGCAGGGTGCGCATGTCGTTGAGCGAGAGGATGGCGTTCATGGGCGAGAGGTTCTGGCCCCAGTCGCGGTTGGGCAGGGCCTTGAGATACATGGCGTAGTCGGCCTTCATCTCGTCGGGGCCGAAGCGGCTGACCAGGTTCTTGCGCGCGATCACCGCGCCCGCGATTCCGAAGCCCGACGTGGTCAGGGTCTTGGTGACCGACTGGATCACCACGTCGGCGCCCAGGACCAGGGGGCGCAGCAGCGCCGGGGTGCCCACGGTGTTGTCGATGATCACGGGCACGCCCTTCTCGTGGGCGATCTCGATCACCTTCTTCAGGTCGAAGAAGGCCTGCCCGGGGTTGCTGGGCAGCTCGCCGTACACGAAGCGGGTGTTTTCGTCGATCTTCGAGGCCCACTCGTCCATGTCGTTGGAGTTGACGACCCAGCGGCAGTCGACGCCCTGCTCCTGCTGCCGCCGCACGCTGAACTGCTGGAAGGTGCCGCCGTAGACCTGGCAGGTGGCCACGAAGTTGCGCGGCGCGTCCGGCCTGTCGGGGTCGACGGCCAGGAACGGATCGGTGGCCGCGAAGATGGCCGACATGCCCGAGCTGGTGCCCACGCAGCTCGCCTCCAGATCGGAGCCGTAGGTCTCCATCAGGGCCAGCGTGTTCTCGTAGTAGTAGAGCGAGGGATTGGCGATGCGCGAGTAGCACCAGGTGGGGATGCGGTAGCTCAGCGCGGCCTCCATCTCGTCGCTGTCGCGGAAGCCCTGGGAGGAGGACATGTAGATGGGCTCGATCACCGAGCCCTGGTTGAAGTCCAGGGCCTCCTGCATGGTGTACAGGCCGTGCACGGCCACGGTGTCGAAACGCGCCGCCTTCATGGTGCGCCAATCCTCGGCGCGCCGCTTCATGACCTCGGCCGCCGCGGACACGTAGCGGTCCACGCCGCTCTGGTTCAGGGTCGACATCTCAGGCCCCTTTTCGCTGGAGTTCGGGAACGGGTAGCATCACGCCGCGGTCCGCCTTGACCGTCGAGAGGGTCAGGAAGGTCTCCTGCTTCTCGATGCCGGGGATCGACGAGAGCTCGTGCTTGATGAGGTCGCCCAGGTGCTCGATGTCCCGCGCGGAGACGAGCAGGGCGTAGTCGTAACGGCCGGCCACGTGCCAGCAGGACCGGACCTCCGGCACCGCCTGCACGGCCGCCTCGAAGGCGTCGATGGAGCGCTCCTGGTGCCGGCTGAGGCAGATCATCACGATCGCCTCCAGCCCGACGCCCACCTGCTGGGGGTCGAGGATCGCCGTGTAGCCCTGGATGACGCCGCGCTCCTCGAGCCGGCGCACCCGGTCCAGCATGGACGAGGGCGCCATGCCGTTGGCCTTGGCCAGCTCCACGTTGGTGATGCGCGCGTTGTGCTGAAGCATGTCGAGGATTCGGAGATCGATGGCATCCATAGGGGGCCCCTTTGCGGATTTCCTTGTGCGGCATTGCCCTAATTGGAAATATTCTACCTTATTTCTGGTGTGATGTCGATTAAAATTCGGCAATCAGGCAATATTTCCATATTGCGTTCAGCGTCTGGGGTCACTATTTGCATCTGCCCTTGTTCTAACGAGTTGAGGTGTGTTCAGCCTATGTGCCGCCTCGCCGCCCGGATTACCGTTGGACTGGCCTTCCCGCCCGCCTCCCCGTATCCTGTATCCTCGCGCGACGCAGGACTGCGTCTTCCCGTGCGTTCCGTCATCGTTCGACCATGGTCTCCATCCGAAGGGACACCGACGTGACGACCCTCCGTTCCCGGTTAGGATATCTCCGGCCGTTCGTGGCCTTGTGCCTGTTCCTCGTCGCCGGCTGCGGCGGCGACGGCGGCGGCGAC
>CAZSNA010000137.1:0-5486 GCA_964607825.1 uncultured Fibrobacteraceae bacterium
GGGCGGGTGCCGCGCCTCGCCGGCCCAGCGGGCGGCGGCGGCCAGGGCGGCCGGCAGGTCGAAGGCGCCGTCGGTGGGATCCAGACCGATCAGGGCCTCGGCCGCTGCGGCGTCGGCGCGCAGCCAGTCGGCGAAGACGGCGCGGGCCTCGTCGGCGGCGAGCAGGGCCTGCACCTCGCTGCCGCCCGGCAGGTCGGCGGACACGTCGGCGGCGTAGGCGAGCGCCGACGCGAAGCGGGTGTCTCCATCGTCGAGCGTCTGCATGCTGGCGCTGGCGTCGATCACCGCGAGCAGCGAGACGCGTCCCGACTCCCCCGGGGCCAGCCCCGCCAGACGCGGTCGCGCCACCGCGCCGACGATCAGCAGTACCGCCAGCACCCTCAGCAGCAGCAGCAGCCAGCGCCGCAGGCCCAGCGAGCGCGAACGCGTCACCTGCACCTCCTCCAGGAAGCGCAGATCGCTGAAGGGGATGTCGCGCACGCGCCGGCGATTGAGCAGGTGCAGCACGATGGGCACCGCCGCCGCCAGGGCGCCCCAGAGCAGGGCCGGGTTGAGGAAGGTCAGGGGCATCTCAGGACAACCGTTTCCGCTTGCTCAGGTAGGCCAGCAGGGCCCGGTCGAAGGGCGTGTCGGTCACCATCTCCACGAGCTCGATCCGCCGCCGGCGGCAGCCCCGGCGCAGGCGCTCGCGCCAGGCCTCGACCCGCTCGGCGTAGGCGGCCTTGACGTGGGCGGGCTCCAGGCGCAGTTCGCGGCCGGGTCGTTCGAGGTCCAGGAACCGGGCCTCGCGCCGGAAGTCCAGGTCGAGCTCGCGGGGATCGAGGATCTGGAAGACGATCACCTCGTGCCCGCGATGGCGCAGGTGCTTCAGGCCGGAGATCACCTCGTCGGGATCGTCCATCAGGTCGGAGAACAGGAGCATGAGGCCGCGGCGCGGCAGCCGTTCGGCCACGCGGTGCAGCATGGCGCCCAGGGCGGTGCCGCGGCCGGGCTCGAGTCGGTCCAGCGGCTTGAGCACCTGGAAGAGCTGGCGCTTGACCGCGCGGGCGGGCACCGAGGCGCGCGGCGCCTCGTCGAAGATCTCCAGGCCCACGGCATCGTTCTGGCGCAGCAGCAGCTGGGCGAAGCTGGCCGCCAGCAGACGGGCGTAGCCCAGCTTGGTCGGTCGCTCCGGATCGGCGCCGAAGCCCATGCTCGCCGAGCCGTCCACCAGCAGGGTGGCGCGCAGGTTGGTCTCCTCGGCGAAGACCTTCAGGTAGGGCCGGTCGGTCTTGGCGTAGACCCGCCAGTCCAGATGGGTCACGGGCTCGCCGGGGATGTACTGGCGGTACTCGGCGAACTCCACCGAGAAGCCGTGGTAGGGGCTGCGGTGCAGGCCCACCAGGAAGCCCTCCACCACCAGCCGGGCGATCAGGTCCAGGCGCTCGAGTCCCGCGACCTCGGCGGGCGTGGGCGCGGTCGTTCTCACGCGCCGACCTCGTCCAGGAGCCGGTCGATGATCGTCTCCTTCGACACCTCTTCGGCCTCGGCGTGGAAGTTGGTCACCAGGCGGTGGCGCAGGACCGGATGGGCCAGGGCGCGCACGTCGTCCACGTCGGGCGTGGGCCGGCCCTGCAGCAGGGCGCGGGCCTTGGCTCCGAGCAGCAGGCACTGGGCCGCCCGCGGACCGGCGCCCCAGGACAGGAACTCCTCGGCCACCGCCGCGGCCTCGGGCGTGCCCACGCGGGTGGCGCGGACCAGGTCGACGGCGTGACGTGTGATGTTCTCGGCCACGGGCACCCGGTGCACCGCGTCCTGACCGGCCAGCACCTCCTCGCCGCCGAGGATGGTGCGCGGATCGGCCTCGCGGGCGCCGGTGGTGCTCTCGATGATGTCCACCTCCTCCGCGAGGGAGGGGTAGTCGATCAGCACGTTGAACATGAAGCGGTCGAGCTGGGCCTCGGGCAGCGGGTAGGTGCCCTCCTGCTCGATGGGGTTCTGGGTGGCCAGGACGAAGAAGGGCGGCGGCAGCTCGTGGGTCTCGCCGCCCGCCGTGACGCGGCGCTCCTGCATGGCCTGCAGCAGCGCCGCCTGGGTCTTGGGCGGCGTGCGGTTGATCTCGTCGGCCAGCACCACGTTGGCGAAGACGGGCCCCCTGATGAAGCGGAAGACGCGCTGTCCCGTGGCCGTGTCGTCCTCGAGCACCTCCGAGCCGGTGATGTCGCCGGGCATGAGGTCCGGCGTGAACTGGATACGCGAGAAGCTCAGGTCGAGCACGCGGGCCAGCGTGGAGATGAGCAGGGTCTTGGCCAGTCCCGGCACGCCCTCCAGCAGGACGTGGCCGCCGGCGAAGAGCGCCACCAGCAGCTCCTCCACCACGCGCTCCTGTCCCACGATCACCTTGGCGATCTCGGCGCGCAGGTCGGCTCCGGCCCGGGTCAATGCGTCGATGCGGTCGTTGGTCTCCACGATCTGGCTCCTGTCGGTGTGCGGTGCGGGACGTCCGGCTCAAGGTAACGGAAGGGGACGGGCGTCTCAACCGGGGATCATACGCGCGCGAAGCCGCTTGTTTCCCGCCTCGCCCGCTTTTCGGAAAATCGGTTGCCCCCGCGTCGCGCCGCGTCCATTCTGTGGGCGCGCACGGGAGGACGCAATGGCCAAGCAGATCTATCGCACCATGGAAGAGGTTCTGAGGCGGATCGACGACGCGAACAGCGTCGAGGACACGATGCGCCTGATCCTGCAGGAGATCGTCGAGAACTGGCCCCAGTCGGTCATCGTCAGCGGACGGGTCTACCGCGAGAGCGAGGACGGCTACACGTTGATCCACAGCGTGGGCGAGTTCGGCGACGCCATCACCGGCAAGACCATCGCCAAGGGCTACCCGCTGATCCGCGTCCTCGAGCACGAGCGCATCGCCATGATCACGCCCCAGACCCCCGGCTTCGATCCCGACCTCGAGGCCCAGCTCAGCGAGTTCGACAACGCGGCGGTGATGGTGGGCCACGAGCCGGCCTACATCATGAGCTTCAGCACGCGCGCCAACACCGACGCGGACGAGCTGTACCTGATCCTGCAGACCATCCGCACCTCGGTGGGCCTCAAGCTGCGCCAGGGCAACCTGGAGACGCGCCTGCGCCAGGCCCGCCAGATCCAGCAGAGCCTCCTGCCCCGCACCCTGCCCGAGCTGCCCGGCTTCGAGATCGCCGCCGAGTCCATCCCCGCCGAGGAGGTGGGCGGCGACGTCTACGACGCGCAGGTGGTGGAGGACGGCGTGATCAGCCTGGCCCTGGGCGACGCCAGCGGCCACGGACTGCCCGCCGCCCTGCAGGCCCGCGACGTGGTCACCGGCCTGCGCATGGGCGCCGCCGACCAGCACAAGATCTCCACCACCATGCAGCAGCTCAACCGGGTGATCCACCAGAGCGGCCTGGTGAGCCGCTTCGTCTCGCTGTTCTACGGGGAGCTGGAGGAGACGGGCAACCTGTCCTTCGTCAACGGCGGCCACTGCCCGCCCCTGCTCTTCGGCAGCGACGGCCGCGTGTTCGAGCTGCCCAGCAACGGCCCGGTGCTCGGCCCCCTGCCCGAGGCCGTCTACAACCGGAGCTTCGCCAACATCCGCCCCGGCGAGGTGCTGATCCTGTTCACCGACGGATTGATCGAGCGGGAGAACGAGGCCGGCGACGAGGAGTTCGGCGTGGAGCGCCTGGTCGCGACGGTGCAGGAGATGCCGGACGCCCCGGCCGCGGAACACGTGTCCCGTCTGCTGGCGGCGGCCCGCGACTTCGGCGCCGGCGCTCCCTGGCTCGACGACGTGACGGTCGTGGCGGTGCGCCGCCTGCGCGCCGACGAGTTCGAGCCCCGCAGCGATCTCTACGCGATGGGCTCCGGACGGCGCTCGCCCCAGGTGAGGGAGATCAGCGACTAGGCTCCGTCGCCTCCGGATGCTCCAGCCGGTAGAGGGCGTAGGTCCACACACCCGCCTCGGCCAGCCCCACCCCGTCGATGCCGCAGGTGTCCAGCAGCACGAAGCGCACGCCGTGCACGGTGCGGTCCGTCCAGCGGGGCGGGCCGGTGGTGCGGTCGAAGAAGTAGTCCGGCCGGCCCAGCTCCAGCCAGCGTCCGCTGGCGACCATCTCGTCGAAGCCCATCTCCAGGCCCAGCGCGCGGGCGTCGGGGCTGACCAGTCCGGCCAGGTCGAGGATGCGCCGCTCCGCGCGATAGCCCAGGGCGCCGATGTCCAGCGCCGCGATCACCGCGCCGGGCGGCGTGTTCTCGCGGAGCCAGTCGCCGGTGCCGCCGTAGCAGTCGTGCACCCCTCGGCTGAATTCCACGGCGTAGGGACGGACCTTGACGACCACCAGCCAGGCGTTGATGACCAGGGTCGCCGCCACCGCCGCCGCCACCAGCCGGCGACCGGTCCCCCGCCGCGCCCCCTGCCGCCGCAGCATGGCCCCGCCGAGGGCCGCCATGGCCAGCAGCATGGGCGCCAGCAGCGGCGAGACGTAGCGCGAGATGGTCCAGACCTGCTTGACGGAATAGCCCCCCACCAGCACGACCAGCCAGGTCAGCGCCACGCCGCCCAGGGCCAGCGCCCGCGGTCCGAAGGTGGGTGCGCCGCCGCCCGCGCGCCCGCGCCGCCGGTCCCACCAGAACAGCGCCGCCACGGCGACGAAGGCGATCCACATCACGCCCTGCACCGCGGCGAGCTGCTTGACGGTGCGCATGAGGTACTCGATCACCTCGACCGGCGTCAGCTGCAGGGGATAGCTCTTGGCGGCGGCGGTGCCGGGGATCATGCGCCCGAACTCGGCCTGCGCGTAGACCAGCCAGGGCCCCACGACCAGCGTCCAACCCAGCGCCACCTTGAGCAGCGCGCCGAGCGCCGAGCGGTGCGGATGCCGCCGCCGCTGCAGCCACAGCAGCCAGGGCAGCGCGCAGGGCGCCAGCAGCGCGACTTCCGGCCGCGCCAGCGACCCCAGTCCCCAGGTCGCGCCCCAGGCCACCCAGGCGATGGGCCCGCTCGCCACCACGGGCCCGAGCAGCACGAGCATCAGCAGCTCGGCCAGGGGCGTCTCCATGCCGGACATCGTCCAGCGCAGGAACCAGGCGTCCGAAGCGACCAGCAGCAGCAGCCACGGCCGCCACCCCGTCGGCAACGACAACCGCGCCAGCAGCCGATCGGCCACCAGCACCTTGGCCACGCCCACGACCAGCCCCAGCACCCGCGCCGCCACCAGCGGCGCCAGCCCGACCTTCATCAGGAACACCAGGCCGAAGACCCACAGCGGCGAGGTCGACCCGTAGGTCGGGTCGCCGGGATTGAAGGCGTACTCCCCCCGCTCGAGCAGATGCTTCGCGTAGCGCAGGTGGATCCACGTGTCGTCGGTGACGTAGGGCCACAGGAACGCGGCGCCCACGGAGAACACGGCGAAGGCGAGGGCTAGTCCTGCGAGACGGTTGCGCTCCAGAACGCACTCCCGGGTGGGCGCGTGTGTACACAGGAC
>CAZSNA010000138.1:0-5334 GCA_964607825.1 uncultured Fibrobacteraceae bacterium
AGCACCATCAGGTCCGCGCCCCGGGCCCGCCCCCGGCGCAGGCGCGCGGCCAGCACCGCCAGCAGCCCGGTCACGGCCGCACCGCCGACCAGCAGGGCCAGGTGCAGCCCCCAGAACGTCACGAAGTGCAGGGGGACCTTGGGACCGATCAGTCGCGCGTTGGCGTTGGAGACGATCTCGTGGGCGAGCCGGTCCTGCAGCAGCAGCAGCGCCGCCGCCAGCGCCACGAAGGCCAGGGGCTGCAGCCGGCGCAGGGTTCCGCCCGCCGGGACGCCCGGCGTCGCGATACGCAGCCGGCGGCCCAGCGCCAGGGCGCTCAGCGCGATCAGCAGGCTGGTCAGGACGGCGTCGGCGGTGGTGGCGAGGAGCCCGCCGCCCCACGCGCTGCCGAAATAGGCCGGATCGAGCAGGCTGACCGGATCGGTCGGACCGGTCTCCATGAAGGGCCGCGAGAGGGCCGGCTGCACGCGCAGGAAGAGCCCGGCCACGGCCCAGCCCAGACGCGCCAGCCACAGGCCGGCCAGCAGCCAGGGCACGCCGCCGAGCCACGCGCCCGCGGCGGCCAGGGACAGCCCCGCTCCCAACGTGCGCAGCAGCGCGTAGCGGGCCTCGCCCCGTTGCCGCTCGGCGCGCTCCGACGGCACCACGGCGCTGAGGCGCAGCAGCGGCAGCTCCATGTCCGAGGGCGCGGCCTCCAGCGCGATGTCGGTGGTATAGCGCAGGCCGTGTTCCGGACCGCCTTGCCAGCGGCCGCGGGCGGGTTCGCTGTCCAGGACCACCTGGCCCCGCAGCTCCCCCGGCGCGGGAGCCACGTCGTCCGCCGGCGGCGCGGCCAGCAGGATCTGCCATTCGAGCCGACCCTCGGGATGGGTCACCGCACCGCGCCGATACCAGCCGCCGCGGCCGCGCACCACCGCGGCGCGATCGTCAAGCCCGGGCAGGTCCGCCAGGGGGAACGGCTCCAGCCCGCCGCACCAGGCCACGCGCTCCTCGCCGCGCCACAGGGCCAGCGCCAGGGGGAAACGCGCCGTCGGCGCCTCCGCGCCGCTCCAGGACCGCAGCATGTCCTCGAGGGACATCCCCTGCTCGAGCTGGGCCGCGAGCAGGGAGTCGGCCAGCGCCGGCAGGCGGGGCACCAGTTCCTGCACCTCCCGCAGACGCGGCTCCCATTCGCTCCGGCGCGCCGCGATCCAGGGCCCCGGCTCGGTCTCCCCGCCCCCCAGCCGCACGGCCAGCCCGCCGGCCGTCATGGCGATCTGCAGCCCCAGCAGCACGGCCAGGCCCGCGCGACGCCCTACGCCGCGCCCGAGCAGGGCCAGGACGATCACGGGCACGGACGCCAGCCAGGCCGCGGTGAGAACGAACGGGGACGGAGCGCCGCGCAGCGCGGCCACGAAGACCAGGAACTGGAAGAGCAGCAGCAGGGCCAGCACCGTCTTGTGCCTCGGAAAATGTGTCTCCGGCGACTTCATGCGGCTGGGACCCCGTAACTCGTTATGCGTCGGTCGATTTCATGCTGAGGAACGCCTCGAAACAGGGCGGACACATTTTCCGAGGCACAACCAGTGTAGCCCATCGGGCTCGGGTTGCCTTCCGGAAAAACGGCACGAAAAAGGGGGCGCCCCGCAGGACACCCCCCACACTCGCGCGTCCGAGCGCTACATCGAGGGCCGCGCCCGCTTGGGATCGCTGATGTACCGCTGGTTCCACCACACCAGCACGGGGATGGCGACGAAGATGGAAGAGTAGGTGCCGATGACAACGCCGAAGCACAGGGCGAAGGCGAAGTCGTGGATGACCGCGCCGCCGAGGGCGTAGAGCGTGCCGGCCACGAACAGGGTGGTCACCGAGGTCACGATGGTGCGGCTGAGCGTCTCGTTGATCGAGCGGTTGATCACCTCGCGATAGGACTCGCGCCGCCGCAGCTTCATGTTCTCGCGGATGCGGTCGAACACCACGATGGTGTCGTTCAGCGAGTACCCGATGATGGTCAGGAACGCCGCGATGATGCTCAGGGTGATCTCCTTGTCCATCAGGGAGAACACGCCGAGGGTGATCAGCACGTCGTGCACCAGGGCGATGATCGCCGCGATGCCGTAGCGGAAGACGAAGCGGACCGTGATGTAGAGCACGATCAGCACCAGGGCGGCGACGATCGAGTTCATGGCCGCGGTCTTCAGCTCGCCGCCGATCTTGGGTCCCACCGACTCCTCGCGCCGCATCTCGACGGTCGCGTCGGGCAGGCCGTCGACCAGCACGGCCCTCATGTCCTCGGCGGCGTCCAGCTGGCCGGACTCCACGTCGGCGAAGGTGATCAGCAGTTCCTCGGGCGCGCCGAAGTCCTGCACCTGCACGCCGGCGAAGCCCGCGTCCTCGAACATCGAGCGCACCTGGCTCAGCTCCGGAGCGGGCAGCACGCGCACCTGCAGGATGGTGCCGCCGGTGAAGTCGATGCCCAGATGCGGGCCGCCGTGCGTGATCAGCGACACGACGCCGGCCAGGATCAGCAGCGCCGATATCACCCACGTGTAGCGGGTCTTGTCGATGAACTTGAAGTTCGTGTTGGTCAGCAGTTCCATGGTCTCACTCCCGGGACCCGTGGTCCCCATGCGCACCGGTCGGATACTCAGCTTCCGGCGTCAGATGCTCAGCTTCGCGTGCGAGCGATTGTACGTGGCGGCCTCCATGATGACGCGGGTCAGCACCAGCGCCGTGAACATGCTCGACAGGATGCCGATGCTCAGGGTCACGGCGAAGCCCTGGATGGGGCCGGTGCCGAACCACAGCAGGATGGCCGCGGCGATCAGCGTCGTCACGTTGGCGTCGACGATGGTGCGCGTGGCGTTCTGGTAACCCGAGTCCACCGCGGCGCGCGAGGTCTTCTTGCGGCGCAGCTCCTCGCGGATGCGTTCGTTGATCAGCACGTTGGCGTCCACCGCCATGCCGATGGTCAGGATGATGCCCGCGATGCCCGGCAGGGTGAGCACCAGCCCGAACTGGGCCAGCACCGCCAGCAGGATCAGCACGTTCGCCAGCACCGCGAACACGACCACGAAGCCGGTCAGGCGGTAGTACAGCAGCACGAAGACCATCACCAGGGCCAGGCCGTAGAGGGCGGCGTTCAGCCCCTGGCGGACGGAGTCGCGGCCGAGGCTCGGACCCACCGTCCGCTCCTCCTCGATGCGCACGTCCACGGGCAGGGCGCCGGCGCGCAGCAGCAGCGCCATGTCCTGGGCCTCCATGCTCGTGAAGCTGCCGGTGATCACGCCGTCGCCGCTGGGGATCTTGCCCTGGAAGACCGGCGCGGACTTCACCTTGCCGTCCAGGCAGATGGCCATGTTGCGGCCGACGTTCTCGCCCGAGAGCTTCGAGAACAGGCGGGCGCCCTTGCGGTCCAGGTTGAAGTGCACCTGGAAGTTGCCGGGGCGGTCCGGGTCCGGCGCGCTGCGGGCGCCGACCAGGCGGTCGCCGGTCAGTCCGGGGCGACGGTCCACCAGGAAGAGGGGCCTCACCAGGTAACCCCCGCCCATGTTGGTGGCCGCCATGCCGAACTGGAATTCCATGTGGCGCGGGATCACGCCGGCCTCGGGGGACTCGAGCATCTCGCGCACCTTGGCGACGTGGCGCTCCTCCACCACCAGCGGCGTGCCGACGTACTGGACCAGGCCCGGATCCACGAGCAGGTAGGCCGTGAAGGGCGCGGCCGCAAGCACCTCGGCGGAGGGGCCCTCGTCGGTCTCGGTGGGCTGGCCGGGCAGCGACTCGAAGTCGAGGGTCTCGTCGGCGCCGGGGGCGGCCTCTTCGGCCGGGGCCTCGGCGGGCGTCTCGTCCGCGGCCGTCTCCTCGTCCGGCGAGTCGGCCGGGGTGTCGGCGACGGTCACCGCGAAGGCCTCGTCGAGCTTTTCCAGCACCGAGGCCGCGTCCTCCACCGGACGCACCATGCGGAACTCCAGGCGCGCCGTGGAGCCGATCAGCCGCTTGGCGCGGTCCACGTCCTGCAGGCCGGGCAGCTGCACGATGATGCGGCTCGAGCCCATGGGCTTGATGTCGGGTTCGCTCACGCCGAACTGGTCGACGCGGTTGCGCAGGATCTCCACCACGCGCTCCAGCGCGTCGTTGGCCTCGGCGGGGCTCAGGTCTTCGGTGTCGACCTCGAGCACGATGTACATGCCGCCTTCGAGGTCGAGTCCCTGGCGGATCGCCTTGGACTCCCAGCCGTCGATACGGGCCTTGAGTTCCTCGTCGGTCTGAGCCTGCTCGCGCATCTCGTCGGTCACCTGCGAGGCGCGCCAGGTGGGATACAGCCCCCACAGCGAGAGCAGGATCACGACGATCACCAGCAACGCCCTGAGGTTGAAGGATCGCTTCATGGGTTCATCTCCGTGGACACACTCGGACGACCGCGTCCGCGGAGCGCGGACGCGCACAATAAAAAAACACGCCTGGACGTGCTTGCGATGCGGGACGGTCCGGAGCGGGGACCGCGATCAGTCGCGAAACCCGCGAAAAACCATCGACTAGTATAATCCCTGACGCCTGCAGGGTCAACGCCTAACAGGCTGTTGAGAAACTCCGGACCGAGCCGGGTGCGTTTCACGATCCCGCAATCGAGGCGCGAATCCGCAGCCATAGCCGAAGCTATGGCGAGGATTCGTAACGAAGAGTGCGGGATCGTGAGACGTGCATGGCGACGGGAGGAGTTCTTCAACAGCCTGTTAAGGCGTTTCGGCCCGGGCGCGCTCCTCGCGCAGCGCCAGCAGCTCGGACACCGTCACGAAGCGCACGCCGTCGCGCTCGTAGCGCGGCAGCTCCTCCGCCAGCACCGCCAGGGTCTCCGGATAGGGGTGGCAGATGCCCACCACGCCCCCGGTGCCCCGGGCGGCGCGCACCAGGCGGGCCAGCAGGGTGCGCACCTGGTCGCGGCTGCGGTCGCTCTGGTCCAGGAAGATCCGGCTGGACAGGGCCGGCAGCCCCGCCGCGCGGGCGGTCTCCGCGGCCACCGTGCGGGCGGTGGTCATGCTGTCCAGGAAGAAGAGCCCCCGCCGGCCCAGCACGTCCATCAGGCGGTCCATGGTGGCGGCGTCGGCCGTGGCCGCGCTGCCCATGTGGTTGTTGACGCCGGTCACGCCCGGCAGCCCGGTCAGCGCGTCGTCGACCAGGGCGCGGATCTCGTCGCGGGGCATGCCGACGCGCACGAAATCGGGACCGGGGTTCACGTCCGGGTAGCCCTGGGGCTCCATGGGCAGGTGCAGCATGACCTCGCGGCGCTTCGCGGGCGGCGCGCCGTCGGGGCGGCGGGAGAGCCTGAACTCGGCGAGGCAGCCCCGCGCCCGG
>CAZSNA010000139.1:0-5088 GCA_964607825.1 uncultured Fibrobacteraceae bacterium
GTCCAGTCGTCGTCTGAGCGCCTCGTCGGCCAGGGCGCGGCGGATCACGCGCGATACGTCGTCGCGGACGGGCGGCTTGGTCAGGTAGTCGCAGGCTCCCAACCGGACGGCCTCGACCGCGGAGGCGAGACGCCGGTCGCCCGTCATCATGATCACCGGCGGCGCGTCCTCGCGCTTGCGCAGCTCCACGAGCAGGTCCATGCCGGATTCGCCCCCCAGGTCGATGTCCAGCAGGACCGCGTCGGGACGGCTGCGGAGCAGCGCCTCCACCGCGGCCGCTCTCGTGTCGGCGAAGGCGAAGGAGAAGTCGCCGCCCATCAGCGCGGACAGGTCCTGTCCGAAGTCCGGGTCGTCGTCGATCAGCAGGATGCGCGGTCGGGTGGGTGACATGCGGGCAACTGTCCTTTCCTGCCGGTCCTGGGCGACCGATCGATTCGTCTAGTGGCCGTCGCGTCCCGCCGGCCGCAGGGCCTTCAGGGACAGGCGGAAGCGGGCTCCCGACTCGCCGGCGTTCTCCAGGTCGAGGCGGCCCCGCCACGGGGACAGGACCTCACGCGAGCGCGCCAGTCCCAACCCTCCATGTTCCCGGGTGCTGGCGCCGGGTTCGAAGATCCGGTCCGCAAGGGCGGGATCTACGCCCGGCCCCGAGTCGGTCACGGTCAGCTCGACGCGATCCCTCACCCGCTCGAAGCGGAGCGACAGGTCGCGTCGTTCGACATCCTCCATGGCTCTCAAGGCGTTGTCGATGAGGTTCTCCAGCACGAAGCGGAGGTCGCTCGTGTCGATGCACGCCAACAGGTCGTCTTCCGGCGCCTCGGTCTCGATCCGCATCTCGACGCCCGGCTCGTCGCGTTGGGACATGAGGCGGCGGGCGACCGAGACGGGTCGTGCGGCGAAGTGCTCCGTCGTCTCGCGCTGGAGGCGACGGAAACCGGCCACCGTGTCGGCGGCCGCGGCCTTGAGGGTGTCGGACGCCGCGGCGCCGCCGCCGAGATCCGGACGTTCGAGATCGAGCGCGTCTATCCGTTCCATGAAACCCGCCAGGCCGTTGCGGACCTTGTCGATGTCGTCACGGTCCAGCTCGGCGCGGTCGGCCATATCCAGGATGGACTCCAGCTCCGGCGCCACGGCATCCCTGAAATCGTCCAGGCCGTCGCGCAGGCGATCCCGCAGGAGCGAATCCGGCGAGGTGTCGCCCAGACGGGCTTCCACCAGCCAGGTCAGGCGTTCCACGCCGCGCGTGGCGGCCAGGGTGCCGTGGCTCGATTCCTCGAGAGCCCTGTGCAGGCGACGCAGGAGATCACGGTCCGGACGTCGTCGCGTACGGCGTCGCTGATAGCCCAGGCCGCCCAGGGCGAGGGTGCCGACCAGGCTCGTGCCCAGGACGACGCCCCAGGTCCGGTCCGTCGCCGAGGACCCCGGGGCCTCGACGGCGTCGAAGGCGAGACCGTAGCGCCCCGATGCACAAGCGACGACCAGCAGAGCGAGGTCGGGGCGCGGGCTCCACAGGTGTGAGGTCAGCTTCGTGTCCGTGCGGCCCAGGGGATACTGGGCTCGGACCCTGAACTCGCGGTCCAGCACCTGGAGCCGCGCCGACTCGGTCCGCGGGTCGCGCAGGGCGACAATCTCGAGTCCCGGCTGCGGGAGCACGTCCAGCACATGAGACACGTCCAGGCTGACCGTGTCCTCGGTGGCTCGCGTCAGCGTCAGGGCGCCCTCGTCGTAGACGTAGCTCCGCAGACGGCCTGCGCTGTTGCCGGCCAGGATCTCGGGAACGGGTGAGCCGGGATGCTCTAGAAGCAAGGGGCGGGAACATCCGCCCGGCAGGTCGCATTCGGCCAGCACGCGTCCGCTCCGCCCGTCGAGAACGCGGAGCAGGTCGTTCGTGCCGGGCTCCACGTTGTGGTTCTCGGTGGTCACGATCACCTCGGGTCGCCAGTCGCCGTCGAGGTCGGCCACTTCGAGACCGGGCGTATAGAACACGCCGCCGACCGGACGTCGCCAGAGCAGACGGCCTTCGCTGGTGAGGGCGAAGACCCAGGCGCGGTCGTCGCTGGTGCCGTTGATCTCCACGCCGCCGAGATTGTCGGGCGAGTTGGCCGCGATCAGGATGTCCAGGCGCTCGTCTCCGTCGAGGTGTCCCGTGCGCAGGGTGCGGGCGATGGGGTTGGGTCCCATGTCGAAGCGCCAGACGGTCTCGGCCGTGCGACCGTCGAGGGCGACCAGTCCGCGACCGTAGAGGTCGTGCCCGACCACCTCGGCGAGCAGCAGGAGGGGGCCGCCGGAGGGCGCGAGTCCCGGCAACGTGCCGGCGACGCTCCAGCTGGCCTTGAATAGGCCGTCCGGCCGCGTGTCTGGCCCCTTCGGGAGGGGGTGATCCATCAGGAGGACGCCCTCGGTCGGGTCGTAGATCTGCAATCGCCAGTCGTACTTGCCGGGGCCCGCCAGTGTGTAGACCACTTGATCGTGCCCCGTCCCGCTCACGTCGAGCGCTGCGCCGAGGCGCGGCGCACCGGGTTCGCCGATCATATCCGTAGGGAAGTTGTACTGGAACGTGACGGCCGGGCCGTCGTCGTCCCAGGCGATGCCGATCAGCCCGGTGGGCGTCTCCATGGCCAGTTCGGGGATGCCGTCGGCGTTGAAATCGCCCTGCACCCAGGCTTGATCCGTACCGACGTTCTTGTCCGCGTGGAGATGCGGCAGGTTCCGCACTGAGTAGGACCGGGGCGGCTCGGGTGCGCAGCCGCCGGCCCACGCGGCCACGATCGCCATGCTCGTTGCTAGTCCAAGATGCCAAAGCCGCCGCACGGGTCGATACCTCGATGTCGTCGATCAGGGTGTTGTCGTGTCGTCGAGCGCCCCTGAGGACACCACATCGGCTCCGGCCGATTCAGACGATTCGTTGGAAGGTGTTGACGGGCACCGTGTTCATGGACAGACTCGCCGCGTCGAGGATCGGGCGCCCGTCGGTCGCCCGCAGAACGACGAGGAGCCCCGATGGACAAGCACACCCTCACCTGGACCGCCCCCCGCCGCTTCGTCGGCCGCACCCCCGACGGCTGCGAGTCGGTCTTCGACCTGCCGACCGGGAACGGCGGCGAAGGCGCCGCGCCCACCCCCATGGAAGCCGTCCTGCACGCCCTGGCGGCCTGCTCCGCCGTGGACGTGGTGGCCATCCTGGAGAAGATGCGCTGTCCGGCCGAGTCGTTCCGCGTGGAGATCGAGTTCGACCGCGCCGAGCGGCACCCCAAGGTGTTCACCGCGATCCGTCTGACCTTCGTCGCGACCGGCGACGTGCCCCCGGCGAAGCTCGAGCGCGCCGCGAAGCTCAGCGCGGAGACCTTCTGTTCGGTGGGGGCGATGCTGGGGAAGACGGCGGAGATCTCGCACCGCTGCGTGGTGGAATAGGAACGGGTTTACACGTGTAGATCCCGTCGCGCCCCGACCCATCGCCCGATCGCGCTCCGGATCACCCCCCAGGCCCGCCCCGCCACGATCCCCCCGCCCATGACCGTCAGCACGTTCACCACGATCCGGGCCGCCATGCCGTGGCGCAGGGGCTCGGCTTCGTCGAACAAGGCCGTCAGGTACATAAATCCGCCCACGAAGACCAGCCCTGTGAGGACGAAGATCCGCGCCTGCGGACGCCGCGCCGCACCGAGGGACGTCAGCCCCAGTCCGATCAGCCAGAGCCAGGCGTCGCCGCCGCCGATCAGGCGGCCTTCGCGCAGGGTGCCGGGAGCGAAGGCCGCCAGGCGCTCCAGCCGGACCTAGGCGTAGCGGTTCTTCACGTCGACGAAGCCCTCGCTCCACATGGCCCGGAAACGCCGCCAGCCCCCGGCCGCGAAGGCGCGCGGGTGGGCGGCGAGCGTCCGGCGGTTGGCGGTGTCGATCAGGTCGTAGAGGGCGCAGACGTCGGTCTCGCCCAGCTCGGCGCGCGTGCGGTTCAGCGCGCGGTTCATGGCGTAGTGCTGTCGCTCGACGAGCGCCTCCCGGACATGCCTCTGCAGGACGCGCAGGCGCGGGTCGTCCACCGGCAGGTCCGCGAAGCGCGGTCCCGTGAAGTTCTGCAGGGTCACCGTCTGGTTCCGGGTGTAGAACGTGTGGCCGTAATGGGCCTGGTTGCAGAGCGACCAGACCAGCGGCGGCGCGAGGGCGGCCGCGGCGAAGAGCAGGAGGACGAGTGCGTCGAGGCGTCGCCGTCGCCGGGCGTCCAGCAGGAGGGCCGCCAGCAGCAGCGGTCCCAGCAGCAGCAGGGACGGACGCAGCAGGGCGGTCCAGCCGGCCGCCGCGCCCAGGGCGAGCGCGCGGGTCCGCGTCGGCCGCAGCAGCGTCGCGGCCAGCAGCGCCAGGACACCGACGAGGGTGAAGACCGTGGCGGTCTCGGTCAACAGCACGAACTGGTAGCAGACCGTCGACAGGTCGCCCGCGTAGGCGAGCGAGCAGAGGAGGGCGGTCGCCGGCGCGCGGGTCAGGGCGTGGATCGTCAGGTAGATCAGCAGCGGCACCAGCAGACCCATCAGCTGCTGCAGCAGGACGACGCGCCGGATCAGGCGCCTGGCCTCGTCGCAGGTCCGCGTCCAGTCGCGGATCGGCGCGCGGATCGCGGTGAGATCGATCCCCGCCGAGGCGGCGGCGCCCAGGATGAGCAGGGGGTAGCCGGGGGTGCGCACCAGGTCGCCGACGGTGGACGTCTCGCCCCGCGCGCAGCGCTGCAGGTCGCGGGCCAGGGCGATGTAGCTGGCCGAGTCCGGGGTGACGGTGGCGTCGGAGCCGAACTCGCCCGCCAGCAGGCACTGGAGCGCCACCGACAGCAGGAGACACAGCCAGAGGCCGGTGCCGAAGGAAGGGATCGGTCTGCGAGCGTCGAGCAAGGGGCCTCGTCGGGCCGTGTGGGGGCCGTGTCCAGCGCCTTAGCCTACGTCGCTCGCGGGGGCTCCGATCTCTGGGGGAGGGGTATCGCTCGCGGAATCAACTAACGTAGTCGGGGGGGAACACGCAAGAGTGACCCGTATGATGTACGCCTAATCCGATGCGCCATAAAAGGCTAGCATTCAACTCCAGGTTCCAATGCAAAGAATGTGAACC
>CAZSNA010000140.1:0-4829 GCA_964607825.1 uncultured Fibrobacteraceae bacterium
CCCGCGCCCTGCGCGCCGCCGTCCTCGCCCCGCGCCTGGCGCAGGCGGATTGGCTGCGCGAGCGGCCCGGCGCCGCCTGGGGCATGGCGGAGGAGATGGTGCGGATCTTCGACGAGCTGCGGCGCCACGAGCTGGATCCCGGCGAGCTGGACGACGGCGGCCCGGCCGTGCCCGAGCTCCAGCAGCGCGACGTGGCCCGCGTGCGCGAGGCCTGGCGCCGCTACCGGGAGGCGGTCCCCTACGACGGCCTCGACCGCGAACGGGATCTCGTGGACGCCGCCGACGCCGCCGAGCCCTGGCCGGGACCGCCGGTCGGCGACCTCTTCGCGGCCGGCTTCTCCGACCTGGCGCCCCTGACGGCCCGCCTGATCAGGGCCGCCGCCCGCGCCGCCGACCGGGCGCACCTGGCGGGCGTCGCCGCGGGCGACGATCCCCTGACCCGGCTCTACCTGGCCGCCTTCAGCGACCCCGACGCCCCCACCCACCCCCTGGCGCCCGACCGGCAGGTGACGGATCTGCTCCTGGAGCGCGAGTCCGCCCCGCGGGGCGGCGACGCGCGTCCCTATCCCGAGCGCCTCGCCGGACTGGGAGATCCCGCGTCGATCCTGGCGCCCGGCGGCGAGCCCCTGTTGCGGCCCTGCGCCGACCCTGAGCAGGAAAGCCGCCTGGTGGCCGACCTGGTGATCTCGCGCCTGCGCGAGGACCCGCACGGCCGCATCGCCGTGGCCACCGCCGACCGCTCCCTCGGCCGCCGCATCGCCGACCAGCTCGCGGACGCGGGCCTGGATCTGGACGCCACCGGCGGCGAACCCCTCTCCGCCCACGCCGTCGGCCGCCTCGTCTGGGCCCTGCTGCGCACGGCCCTGACCGACCTGCACCCCGACCCCCTGCTGGAGCTGCTGACGCACCCGCTGGCCGACTTCGGTCGCGGTCGCGCCGCCCATGCCCGGCGCACGCTGAGCCTGGAGAAGGACCTCCTGCGCGGACACATGGCCGGTGTCGGCCTGTCCGGCCTGCGCGCCCGCGCGAGCGCCCGCGACGCCGTCCTGAGGGAACGCTTCCCCGACACCCGACCCGAGATGTCGGAGCTGGTGGAGGACGTGGCGACCGCCCTGGCCGACCTGCTCGCCCTGGCCAAGGGCGAGCCCGCGCCCGTGTCCGCCCATCTCGCCGCCCTGCGCGAGGCCTGGCGCAAGGCCGCGCCCGGCGACGCGCCCCTCGACGACGAAGCGGCCCCCGATCCGGACGATCCCTCCTGGCCCGCCCGGCGCGAGCTGCAGCGTCTGCTGACGGACCTCGACGCCCTCGACGCGGCCCTGCCGCCCCAGTCCGCCCGCGAGTTCTCCGCCATGCTGGCGCGCCTGCTGGCCGCCGCCGAGTGGCGGCCCCATCGTTCGGTCCACCTCCCCGTGCAGGTCACCGGCCTGCTCGAGGCCCGCCTGGCGGACTACGACCTGCTGGTGATCGCCGGCCTGAACGAGGCCGTCTTCCCCGACGAGCCGCGCCGCCGCACGCTCCTGCTGGGGCGGGCCTGGCGGGCGCAGCACGGCCTGCCCGACTGGCGCCGCGACCTCGGCCAGGACGCGGAGCTCCTGCTGCGCCTGCTGCACAACGGCCGGCGCTTGGCGGTGACCTGGTCGCGCGAGCAGGACGGCCAGCCCGCCCTGCCCTCCCCCTTGCTGGGCCGGCTCCTGCTGGCGCTGCCGCGGCCGCCCGACGCCGCGCCCCGCGCCCCGTTGTGGCGGCGGGCGCAGGAAGACGGCATGTCCGGCGACGACTCGATCGCCGCGTCCCAGGCGACCTTCGCGACCGAGCCGCGCGCGCGTCCCGTCCACGCCCGCAGCCGCGCCCTCACGCGCGTGAGCCATACCGCCCTGCGCACCTTCCTGGACTGCCCCTACCGCTTCCTGCTGCAGGACGGCTACCGCCTGAGGGAATCCGACGCCATCCTCGAGGAGCTGCGCAAGCTGGACTACGGCCGCATCGCCCACGAGGCCCTCCACGGCTTCCTGCGCGAGGACGGGCCCGGCGCGCGCGCGCTGCTCGCCCGCGATCGCGACGGGGCCCTCGCCGCCCTGCGCGAGGACGCCCGGACGGCCTTCGACGAGGCCGTCGACGAGGTTTCCCGACGACGGCTCTGGCTGGCCGCCTTCCTCTCCCTGGCGCCCGACATCGTCGACAACGAGCTGGCCGTGTCAGGCGCCTGGCGCTGCATCGCCCGTGAGCAGCCCTTCTCCTTCACCCTGGCCGAGCTGCGCGACTGGCTGACGGACCGCGGCCTGGAGACGTCCCCCCTCGACGACGCGACGGCCGCGCTCCCCTGCGAGGGCCGCATCGACCGCGTCGATCTCTCCACCGGCGGCGACGCCGTCCTCGTCCTCGACTACAAGACCGGCCAGCCCCCCTCCGGCAAGACGGTGGCCGCCGGCGAGGATCTGCAGCTCGCGATCTACGCCCTGGCCGTGCGCCTGGGCAAGGTGGCGGGCGCGCCCGCGGCGGCGGCGGTGAGCGGCGCCTACTACGGGCTCAAACCGGGCGTGGTGGGCCACGAGCCCGGCAAGCCCCATCTGACGCCGGACCACGACCTGGTCCGCGACGGCGCGACGCTGCTGGCGGCGGCCCGGGCCATGGCCGGTCGCGACCACCCGTTCGATCTGATCCCCATGGACCTGGATCCGGACCACCAGGACGCGCCCTGCCGCCACTGCCCATGGCGGGGCGCCTGCCGCGTCGACGAGCCCGCGGTCGCGGCCAACGGGGAGGTGGCGCCGTGAGCGACGATCGTCGCGCGCGGGCCTCCCGCGAGGCCACCCTCGTCCAGCGCCGGGCGGCCGACCCCGCCCGCTCGGTCTCGCTGCGCGCGTCGGCCGGCTCGGGCAAGACCAAGGTGCTGGTCGACCGCATCGTGCGCCTGCTGCTGGTCAAGGCCCCGCTGAAGAGCGTGGTCGCGCTGACCTTCACCCGCAAGGCGGCCGTGGAGATCAAGGAGCGCCTGCGCGAGCGGCTGGGGGAGCTGGCCCGCCTGGACGAGGCCGGACTCGAGCGCGAGCTGGGCGAGCTGCTCGGCCGTCCGCCGGAGAGGACGGAGCTGGCGCGGGCCGCGGTGATCTACGAGGAGGTGCTCGAGGACGCCTCGGGACTGCTCGTCGGCACCATCCACACCTTCTGCCAGACCCTGCTCAAGCGCTTCGCCGACGAGGCCGGCGTGGATCCCGCCTTCGCCATCCTGGAGAACACGGACGACCTCTGGGACGAGGCCCTCTCGGGCCTGGAGGCCGAGCTGGGACGCGAGAAGGACGCCGCCGCCGACCTGGCCGCCCTGTCCCCCGATCCCGCCGCCGCGCGCAAGCTGCTGCGCGGCATCCGCGACGTGCGCCTGGAGCTGGATCGCTGGTGCGACCGCCTGGGCGGCGCGCCGGGCGCGGAGCGATCGCCGCTGCTGCCGGCCCTCGTCTCGGACCTCGCCGCCCACCTGTTCCGGGACACGGCTCTGGCGGAGGTCGCGGACCCGACCCCGGAGGACCTGCGGACGCCGGCCCTGGAGGCGGCGCGCGCCTACGCGGGTCCCGGTCTCGACGCCGTGCTGGAGACCCATCCCGCGCAGGGTCGCGACAAGCTGGCCAGCGAGCTGCAGATCCGGCGCGACGTCGTGACCGCGGCCGCCGACCGTCTCGTCGCCGGCGACGACATGGACGCGGCGCTGGAGGATCTCTTCGACGCGGCGCTGACCCAGGCCGGCACGCCGCGCCTGACCAAGTGCGGCACGCGGAAGGAACCCCACGCCTCGGCCCGCCGGGACGCCGTCGAGACGGCCGCGGCGCCCGTCCTGGCCCTGCGCCGCCTGAACGACCTGGTCGACCTCCAGCGCCGCAACGCCCTCTGGCTGCGCTTCGGCCTGCGCGCCCTCGACCGCTACGCCGACCTGAAGAGCCGCGACCGCTGCCTCGACTTCCACGACCTGGAGCGCGAGGCCTGGCGCCTGGTGCGCGACCTGGACGTGGGCCCCTGGATCCTCTACCGCCTCGACGCCCGCCTCGACCATCTGCTGGTGGACGAGTTCCAGGACACCAACCGCAACCAGTGGGAGATCCTCAGGCCCTTCGCCGAGGAGTTCCTGGCCGGTGCGGCCGAGGACGGGCGCGACCGCTCCGCCTTCTTCGTGGGCGACGTGAAGCAGTCCATCTACGGGTTCCGCGGCGCGCGACCGGGCATCTTCGGCGAGGCCGAGACGCTGCTGGCGGAGATGACCGGGGAGTCGGTCCTGACCCTGCCCACCAACTTCCGCAGCCTGCCCGCTGTGGTCGGGACGGTGGGCGAGGTCTTCGGGGCGCCGCCCCTGTCGGAGCTGCTGCCGCCCGGCGAGGCCGAGACGGCCGCGCAGATCCCCTATCGCGAGGGCGAGGGCCGGGTGCTGATCACCGCGCCGGTCGCGACCGACGACGGCGAGGCCGCCCACGAGGACGCGGCGGCCTGGGCGCGGCGAGCCGTCCAACGGATCCTGCGCGACGGCCGCGTCGTCGAGGACGGCGTCGAGCGGCCGGCCCGCTGCAGCGACATCCTGCTGCTGGCCCGCACACGCACCCACCTGGCCGCCTACGAGTCCGAGCTGCGACGCGCGGGCATCCCCGTGGTGCCCGCCGGACGCGGCGCCCTGGCCCGCAGCCGCGAGGTGCAGGACCTCCTGCTGCTGTTGCGCTGGTTGGTCTTCCCGGCCGACGACGCGGCTCTGGCCGGGATCCTGCGCTCTCCCCTGTTCCGTGCGGGCGAGGCCGACTTCCAGCGCCTGCTGGATCTCAGGCTGAAGCGCGGGGCCGCCCGCGGCTCCCTGT
>CAZSNA010000141.1:0-4796 GCA_964607825.1 uncultured Fibrobacteraceae bacterium
CTGACGCTTCGTCTCAATCAGGTCTGGGCCTGGGGCGAGTCCGTGGACCTGGTCAGCGTGGAGGCGCCGGCGCCCGGCCTGCTGCGGCCACGCCACTGGGGGCGTCGCGATCGGGAACGCTCCCTGGGGCTCGCCTGGCGCGTCGGCGGCTGGCGCCTGACGGTCGCGGCCGCGGCCTGGGAGGGGCCGGCGGACGCCGGCGGAGCGGAGGTCCTGGCCCGCCTCGTCTACGCGCCCTGAATCCGTCGCGCCGACTTTGACTTGGCCTGTTCGGGACGATAGCTTTGGGGCATATAGAGGGAGTCCCGGGCCGGCGCCGTCGCGCGGCCCGTTCCACACACCCAAGGAGCGGTGAGATGCTGGCCACGAGAATGGACCGACTGGGAACCGAGACCGCCTTCGTCATCCTCGCGCGCGCCAAGGCCCTGGAGGCCGAGGGACGCGACATCGTTCACCTGGAGATCGGCGAGCCCGACTACGACACGCCCGCCAACATCGTGGCCAAGGGCGTCGAGGCCCTGCAGGGCGGCGAGACCCACTACGGGCCCGCGGCCGGCAAGCCCGAGATCCGCAAGATCTTCGCCGAGCACATCGCCGCCGACCGCGGCATCGACGTGGGGCCCGAGAACATCGTCATCACGCCGGGCGGCAAGCCCATCATGTACTTCCTGATGACCGCCCTGGTGAACGCGGGCGACGAGGTCGTCTACCCGAATCCCGGCTTCCCCATCTACGAGTCGGTGATCAACTTCCTCGGCGCCAAGGCCGTGCCCATGCCGCTGACCGAGGACAAGGACTTCTCCTGCGACATCGAGGAGCTCAAGACGCTGGTCTCCGACAAGACCAAGCTGCTGATCATCAACTCGCCCCAGAACCCCACCGGCGGCATGCTCTCGGCCTCGGACCTGGACGCCATCGCCGAGCTGGCCGTCAAGCACGACTTCTGGGTGATGAGCGACGAGATCTACAGCAAGATCATCTACGAGGGCAGCCACGACTCGATCACCACGCGGCCGGGCATGCTCGAGCGCACCTGCATCCTCGAGGGCCACTCCAAGACCTACGCCATGACCGGCTGGCGGCTGGGCTACGGCGTGATGCCCGCGGCCCTGGCCGACGCGGTGGCCAAGCTGCAGACCAACTGCAACAGCTGCACCGCCTCGTTCACGCAGGTCGCCGGCGCGGAGGCCCTGACCGGTCCCCAGGACACGGTCGAGGAGATGGTGGCCGAGTTCAAGGTGCGGCGCGACCTGCTGGTGGACGGCCTGAACGCCATCCCCGGCATCACCTGCAAGAAGCCGCGCGGCGCCTTCTACGTGTTCCCGAACATCACCGGCCTGGGCAAGACCAGCTCGGAGATCGAGTCCCTGCTGCTGGACACCTACGGCGTGGCCGCCCTGAGCGGCACGGCCTTCGGCAAGTACGGCGAGGGCTACCTGCGCTTCAGCTACGCCAACAGCCAGGAGCAGATCAAGAAGGCCCTCGAGCGCGTCGCGCAGATGGCCAAGGACCTCAGCTAGACGCGGGCCGGATCGGACGCGCGCCGCGCCCCCGGGGCGCGGCGCCGTCGATTCGGGGACCGTCGGGAGAGCGCATGTCGACACGACGCTTCGTCATCGCCCTCGGGGGCAACGCCCTGATCCCCGTGGGGAAGAAGGGCACCTACGACGACCAGTACCAGATCACAAAGGCGACCATGAACCAGGTGGCCGAGCTGTCCGAGGCGGGGCACCAGGTCGTGCTCACCCACGGCAACGGCCCGGTGGTCGGCAACATCTTCCTGCGCAACGACGCCGGCTACGAGAAGTACGGCATCGTGCCCATGCCCCTGTTCGTCTGCGGCGCCGATTCGCAGGGCGGCCTGGGGTACATGATCCAGCAGAACCTGCAGAACGCCATGCTCCTCAAGGGGCTGGACATCCCGGTGGGCACGGTGATCACGCAGGTCCTGGTGGACCGGGACGATCCCGCCTTCGCGAAGCCCACCAAGCCCATCGGCCCGTTCTATACCGCCGAGCAGGCCGAGAAGGCCGCCGCGGATTTCGGCTGGGACGTGCGGGAGGACGCGGGCCGCGGCTGGCGGCGGGTGGTGCCCAGCCCCATGCCGCAGAAGGTGGTCGAGTTCGAGGTCATCCGCCGCATGCTGGACGCCGGCGTGCTGGTGATCGCCTGCGGCGGCGGCGGCGTGCCCGTGGCCACCTGCGAGAAGGGCAAGATCGAGGGCATCGACGCGGTCATCGACAAGGACCGGGCCTCGGAGCTCCTCGCCGAGCTGGTGGACGCCGACACCCTGGTGATCATCACCATGGTCGAGAAGGTCTGCCGCGCCTACGGCACGCCCGACGAGACGCCCCTGGACCGGCTGACCGCCGCGGAGGCCGCGCAGCTGCTGGAGGCGGGCGAGTTCCCCGCCGGCAGCATGGGGCCCAAGATCGAGTCGGCCCTGAAGTTCCTGGCCGCCGGCGGGCGCGAGGTGATCGTCACCGATCCGGAGCACCTGAGCGCGGCCATCGCCGGGGAGGCCGGCACGCGGATCGTGGAGGGCTGAGCGGCACGCCCACGACGAGAGGACGGCCCCCGGGGCCGTCCTTTTCGTTGCGGCCCTGTTTCCGTTGCGGCCCGGGCGCCGACTGCGCTATGGTGCTGCGGTCGGAGCCGACCGTCCATCATCCCTGGACATGGAGTGAACGATGCCGACCAGAGTGCTCGTCATAGGCTCGGGCGGGCGGGAACACGCCCTGGCCCGCCAGCTCGTCCGCAACCCCGACGTGGAGCTGCACTGCGCGCCGGGCAATCCCGGCACCGCCGACCTGGGCGTCAACCATCCCGTCTCGCCGTCCGACGGCGCCGCCGTGGCCGACCTCTGCCGCGCGCAGGGGATCGACCTGGCCGTGATCGGCCCCGAGGATCCCCTGATCGACGGCCTGGCCGACGCGCTGCGGGCCGCGGACGTGGACGTCTTCGGCCCCGACGCCGAGGGCGCGCGCCTGGAGGGCGACAAGCACCACGCCAAGCTGGTCATGGAAGCGGCCGGCGTGCCGACGGCGGGCTACACCGACCACCGCGATCTCGACTCCGCCCTGGCGGCCCTCGAGGGCGCCGACTTCCCCCTGGTGGTCAAGGCCTGCGGCGCCGCCCAGGGCAAGGGGGTGGCCGTCTGCGCCGACCGCGCGGCCGCCGAGGCCCACCTGCGTCTCTGCTTCGAGGACGACGGGTTCGGCGAGGCCGGACACCACGTGCTCCTGGAGGACTGCCTGACCGGTCCCGAGCTCTCGGTGCTGGCCCTGGTGGCCGGGACGGACTACGTCCTGCTCGCGCCCTCGCGCGACCACAAGCGCGCGGGGGAGGGCGACACCGGTCCCAACACCGGCGGCATGGGGGCCTTCGCCAGCGGCGCGCTGGTGCCCGACGGGCTGGGCCGGACCATCTGCGCCGAGGTCGTCGAGCCCGTGCTGGCCGAACTGGTCCGGCGCGGCGTCGACTACCGGGGCGTCCTCTACGCGGGGCTGATGCTCACGCCCGACGGCCCCAGGGTCCTGGAGTTCAACTGCCGCTTCGGCGATCCCGAGACCCAGGTGGTGCTGCCCCTGCTGACCTGCGACTTCGCCGAGCTGGCCGGGGCGGTCGCCCGCGGGACGCTGAGCGAGTTCATGGACGCGCAGCCGCCGGCCGGTCCGGGCGCGCCGGCCGACTGGCCCGGCGCCCCCCTGACCGACTGGGCCCGCGCCGCGGTGGTGGTCGTCGGCGCCGCCGAGGGCTATCCCGGCCGCTACGAGAAGGGGCGGGCCCTGGGCCTGCCCGCCGACCGCGACTCGGCCTGGATGATCCACGCCGGCACGGCCCTGGACGCCGACCGTCTGGTCAGCGCCGGCGGACGCGTGCTCGGCAGCGTCGGGCTGGGGCCCGACTTCGCGGCCGCCCGCGGGGAGGCCTACGACCTGCTGGCGGGCGTGACGCTCGACGGCATGCACTTCCGGCGCGACATCGGCGCCGGGTTCAACGACTAGCGCTGGAGGAGATCAACGCCATGGCCACGTCCGTCCGCAAGAAGCGCGCACCCAAGCCCCGCGTCGCGGTGGTGCTGGGCAGCGCCTCGGATCTGCCCGTCATCGAGGGCCTGCAGAAGCTGCTGGACCGCTTCGGCCTGCCTCACGTCGTCGAGATCGCCTCGGCCCATCGCCAGCCCGAGAAGCTGCGCCGCTTCGTGCGCAAGTGCGAGCGCGACGGCGTCGAGGTCTACGTGGCGGGGGCCGGCATGGCCGCCCACCTGCCCGGCGTCCTGGCCTCGCTCACGTCCAAGCCGGTGATCGGCGTGCCCGTGGCGGCCGGTCCCCTGCAGGGCTTCGATGCGCTGATGTCCATCGTCCAGATGCCGCCCGGCGTGCCGGTGGCGACGGTGGCCGTCGGATCGGCCGGCGCCAAGAACGCCGCGGTGCTGGCGGCCCGCATCCTGGCGCTGGGCGACAAGAAGGTCGCCGCGGCCCTCGAGCGGTACCGCAAGGAACTCGCCGCCGGCGGCAAGTAGCCGTGGCCGACCGCACGGACGATCCGCGCCGGGTGGCCCGGGCGCTGGCCGACGGGGAGGTCGTCCTGCTGCGGACCGACACCCTGCCGGGCCTCCACGCCCGCGCGGACCGGTCCGAAGCGGTCGACCGCATCCGCCGGTTCAAGGGCCGCGCAGGGGACAAGCCGCTGCTGCTGCTCTGCGCCTCGCCGGAGGACGCCCTGGCCCTGGCCGCGGAGTCCGGGGCGCAGGCCCGCGACTACATCGGACGGTGCTGGCCGGGCCCCTTCAC
>CAZSNA010000142.1:0-4753 GCA_964607825.1 uncultured Fibrobacteraceae bacterium
CTCCGGTCGCGGCCCCACACCCACGACCCGGCAATTGTCGAACCCCACCTTCCCTGCTAGCATCCCCCGGGGGAGGTGACCCATGCTCAAACTGCTGAGACAGATCCTGAAGCTCGTCGCTCTCGTCCTGGTCGTCGCCATCGCGGCGGGCTGGTGGATGGTCACGCAGCCCACCCTGGGCCGCGGCGAGGACCGTCACCACGAGGCGCCCGTCGTCGAACCCGACCGTCTGCGCACCCTGGTGCGCGACCTCTGTGAGGACTTCTATCCCCGCGACATCGGCCACCCCGAGAACCTCGACCGCGCCGCCGCCTGGATCTCCGGCCACCTGGCCGACGCCGGGGGCCGCGTGAGCGAGCAGGTCTATCACGTGGACGACGCGGCCTACCGCAACGTGATCGCCCGCTTCGGACCCGACACGAGCGAGCGCCTGGTGATCGGCGCCCACTACGACGTGTGCGGCGAGCGCCCCGGCGCCGACGACAACGCCAGCGCCGTGGCCGGGCTGATCGAGCTGGCGCGCCTGATCGGGCGCGAGGCCTGGCCGCTGGGCGTCGAGCTGGTGGCCTTCACCCTCGAGGAGCCGCCCAAGTTCCGCACCTCGGACATGGGCAGCCACCGCCACGCCCGCCTGCTGGCCGACCAGGGCGTGGAGCTGCGGGCGATGATCTGCCTGGAGATGATCGGCTACTTCGACGACGCGCCCGACAGCCAGCGCTACCCGGTCTGGCCCCTGGACCTGATCTACCCCGACCGGGGCGACTTCATCGCGGTGATCGGCAAGTTCGGGCAGGGGGGACTGACCCGGACGGTCAAGGGCGCCATGGCGCGGGCCACGCCGCTGTCCGTGCTGTCGATGAACGCGCCGGAGTCCATGCGCGGCGTGGACTTCTCGGACCATCTCAACTACTGGGCGGAGGGCTACGAGGCGGTGATGATCACCGACACGGCGTTCTACCGGAATCCCAACTACCACCAGGCGGGCGACACCTGGGACACCCTGGACTACCGGCGCATGGCGCAGGTTGTGCAGGGCGTGCACGCGGCGGTACGCGATCTCGCGGAAGGCGGATGATCCCGACCGATTGGCATTCCTCCCCCCATATGTGCCATAATGGCCCCGGCGTCGCCCGACGCCGCGTCTCGACGAGAGGAGGAGTCCCATGGACGCCACCATCACGCTGCGGGACGGCACGTCCGTCCCCATCCGTCCGCTGGCCGAATCCGACCTGGACCGGCTCCACGCCTTCTTCACCGCCATGCCCGAGGAGGACCGCGTCTTCCTCCGCCTCGACGTCGCCGACCGCGAGCAGCTCGAGCGGCGCATCCACGAGATGCGCGACGGGCAGGTCTTCCGGCTGGTCGCCGTGATCGACGACGAGATCGCCGCCTACGGCATTCTCGAGCGGGAGGGGCACACCTGGAAGTCCCACATCGGCGAGCTGCGCCTGTTCGTGGCCCCGGACCGGCAGCGCCAGGGCCTGGGCATGCACATGGCCCGCCAGCTCTACCTGCTTGCGGTCAGCGAGCGCATCGAGGAGCTGGTGGTGCGCATGATGCGTCCGCAGAAGGCGGCGCGCAGCATCTTCCGGCGTCTCGGCTTCCACAAGGAGACGGTGCTGCCGGACTACGTGAAGGACCGCAAGGGCCGTCTCCAGGACCTGGTGCTGATGCGCTGCGAGCTCCAGGTGCTGCTGAAGGAGATGGAGGACTACTTCGCCGACCGGGACATGCAGCTGCATCGTTGAGCGGCGAACCGGGCCTTGCGTTTTCGGGTGTGTCGAGCTACAAAACAACAGTCATTCGGTTGCGAATACTCTAGTTCGGAGGTCTGTGTTCATGAAATCCCGCGATGCCCTGTGGGCTCTTCCGCTCCTGTTCGCCTTCGTCCTCGTCGGTTGCGGCGGCGGCGGCGGGGACACGGGCCCGGCCGGTCCGCCCTCGGCCGATATCAAGGGTCTGTTCGGGTCGATGCCCAAGGTCATGGCCTCGGACACGAATCCGATCACCGAGGAGAAGGTGACCCTCGGCCGCATGCTCTATTACGACGACCGCATGTCCGCCAACGGCACCATCTCCTGCAACAGCTGCCACATCCTCGACGAGTTCGGCGTCGACGGCGAGGCGACCTCGCCGGGCCACGACGGTTCGCTGGGCACGCGCAACAGCCCGACGGTCTACAACGCGGCCATGCACATCGCCCAGTTCTGGGACGGCCGCGAGCCCGACGTGGAAGCCCAGTCCAAGGGCCCCATCACCAACCCGGTGGAGCACGGCATGGCCGACGCCGCGGCCGTGGAGGCCGTGATCAAGGGCATCCCGGGCTACGCGCCGCTCTTCGCCGCGGCCTTCCCGGGCGAGGAGGACCCGATCACCTTCGACAACATCGCCCTGGCCATCGGCGCCTTCGAGCGCAAGCTGGTCACCAAGGGCCGCTGGGACCGCTGGCTGATCGGCGACGGCAGCGCCCTGAACAAGCAGGAGCTGCGCGGCCTGGAGGCCTTCATCGAGGTCGGCTGCACCACCTGCCACATGGGCCCGAACCTGGGCGGCAACCTGTACCAGAAGCTGGGCCTGATCGAGGCCTATCCCAGCGAGGACCTGGGCCGCTTCGACGCCACCGGGCAGGAGCAGGACAAGTACTTCTTCAAGGTGCCCGGCCTGCGCAACATCGCCGAGACCGCGCCCTACCTGCACGACGGCTCCATCGCGACGCTGGAGGAGACGGTGCCCATGATGGCCCGCTACCAGCTCGGCAAGACCGTCACGCCGGAGCAGACCGCCGACATGGTGGCCTTCATGAAGGTGCTGACGGGCAAGCTGCCGATGGAGTACATCGCGGAGCCCGAGTTGCCGCAATAGGCGACGTCCGGACGACGAAGACGAGCGGGCGGCCCGATCGGGTCGCCCGCTTTTCACGTGGTCGATGATGACGCGCCCTACCGGTACAGATCCTTCACCGCACCCCAGCTCAGCTCCTCCGCCGGCAACGGATCGCCGATCCGCGCCGTACCGCTCGGGAAGGTCGCCGAGACCTGGTTGCCCAGCTCGTTGCACATCCCCAGGGCGTCGGTGGGGATCGCGCCGGCCAGCGGCTTGAACAGGAAGGGGCCCGGGTGGTTGTCGGGCACCGGCTCGATGCTCAGCACCGCCGCGAAGTCACCGGAGTCCAGATCCAGCACGGGGCCGCCGTGGTAGGCGACGAAATCCTGGCCCGGGAAGGGCGGTCCGCCGCCCATGGCGCCGGCCTGGTCGGAGTCCGCCATGGCCGGATCGTCGAAGACGCCGGTGGAGTAGGGCATCGGCGCGGCGCCGGAGAGGTCCACCACCCAGCCCTCGTAGGTCCAGTTCGGGCCGAGGTCGGGCAGGCCCGTGAAGCCGGCCATGGGGCCGGGCATGCAGAGGAACCAGATGCCCTGGTCGTCGTTGGTCTCGTCCATCGCGTTGTCGCTGGGCGAGGCGAGGATGTAGGACCCGGCGGCCGTCATCAGGTCCATGTAGCCGGGCAGCGCGGGCGCGAGCGCCGCCTCGTCGCCGACCACGGCCCCGCTCAACACGATCAGGCCCGAGGGAGCGGGGTCCATATCGCCCGCGGGTTCGAGGGAGATCTTGACCTCCGTGGCGCCGTTCAGCTCCACGCCCGTCTCGAAGACGGGGATGGGGTCGCCGGTGACGGGATCGACGGGCATCCCCGCCGCGTCCACGTTGAAGACGCCCGTGCTGACGGGCGCGCCGCCGATGATGGCCCAGCCCTCGTAGACGCCGTCCACGGCCGGGTCTAGCGTCATGAGGTTGGTGAACTCGAGGGCGAACTGGTCGCCGGCGGCCCGCGCGGTGGCGGTCCCGCCGATCAGGAGCACGGCCGCGACGGCGGCCAGGGTGGCGCGTTGACGGTGGGTCATGTCGGTATCCTCTCTCTGGTGTGTTCCTCGTGATTGACTTAGAATCGGAGCGCTTCATGGAGGGCTACGAAGTCCCCGGAGCAATCGTGACAGAAAAAATCCTGTATCCAGGAGACCTGTCGCGGCCGGGACGTCGACTTCGTAGAACAGACAGCGAGGAGAGGCATGGTACCGCCGAGATCACGCTACCACCCGGAGGAGCCGGCGCCGTCGCCCGGGCTCCTGCGGCGTGTGATCCGGCGAGACGCCGAGGCGCTGGACGTGTTCTTCGAGCATTACTACGACCGCATCTACGCCCACGTGGTGAACCTGCTGCGGGACCGCACCCTCGGTGAGGATCTCACGCAGGAGATCTTCATGCGCCTGCACGGGGCGGTGGAGCGGCTCGATCCCGATCGCGATCCCACCGGCTGGGTGTTCACCGTCGCCACCAACGCGGTCCGCGACCACTGGCGTTCCCGCGAGCACAAGCGGCGCTCCCGCGAGCTGGGCGTCGACGATCCCGCCGAGCTGGACGCGCCCCATCCCGATCCCGGCGTGCAATCCGCCATGGAACGCGACGAGGACCTGCGGGCGGTCTGGGCCGCCCTGCACGAGCTGAAACCGGAGGACCGCGAGATCATCCTGCTGCGCGACTACGAGGAGCTCGACACGGGCGCCATCGCGGCCGCGCTGGACCTGAAGCCCGAAGCCGTGCGCCAGCGCCATTCCCGCGCGCTGAAACGGCTGGCGCGGCGATTCGAGGACCGGACGCCATGAGCGACGACCGCCGACACGACAACTCCCGCGCGCCGGATGCGTCCAGGGCCCTCGCGGCCCTCGGGCGGCTGCCGCGCGCCGAGGCGTCGCCG
>CAZSNA010000143.1:0-4518 GCA_964607825.1 uncultured Fibrobacteraceae bacterium
GGGGCGTGTGAAGGCTCGCGGAGCCAGGAGGGCGGAGCGAGCCGGAACTCGAGCGAGCCCGCACAGGAGGTGCGGGCGAGCGCCCCCGGCCACGCCCCCACCCCCTCACGACACCGGCCCACAACTTCCATATACACGATGGGCCCGACCGATGTCGGGCCCATCGAACCGTCCGCAGTCGATCGCGTCCTACGCGCTTTCCTTCTCCGCCCACACGGCCAGCGTCTGCAGGATGGTCTGCGTCGCCAGTTCCATGTCCTTGGTGCACACCCACTCGGTGTAGCTGTGGAAGCTCTGCTCGCCGGTGAAGAGGTTCGGCGTGGGCAGGCCGCGGGCCGAGAGGTTGGAGCCGTCGGTGCCGCCTCGGATCGAGCTCAGCTTGGGCTCCATTCCGGCGCGCCGGATGCCTTCCATGGCGTATTCCACCGCGCGGGGCTCCTGCTCCAGGTCGTACTTCATGTTGCGGTAGTACTGCTTGATCTCCACGTCGACCTTGCTGCCCGGCCACTCGGCGCAGGCCTCTTCGGCCAGCTTGCGGATCCGGTCGGCCTTGGGACCGAGGCCTTCCACGTCGAAGTCGCGGATCAGGCAGTGGACGGTGACCTTGCTGGTGTTGCCCTCGATGTTGATGGGATGGATGTAGCCCTGCTTGCCCTCGGTGGTCTCGGGCGCCATGTCGCGCGGGAGGCGCGTGACGAACTCGGCGGCCACCTTGACCGCGGGGATCATCTTGTCCTTGGCGTAGCCGGGATGGATGTCGCGGCCCGTGAAGGTGACCAGGGCGCTGTCGGCGCAGAAGGTCTCGTTCTCGACGTCGCCGCGCTGGCCGCCGTCCATGGTGTAGGCCACGGTGGCGCCGAACTTCTCCACGTCGAAGTGCAGGACGCCCTTGCCGATCTCCTCGTCGGGCGTGAAGGCGACCTTCATGGGCCCGTGCTTGAAGTCGGGGTTCTCGACCATGCGGGTCAGGGCTTCCATGATCTCGGCGATGCCGGCCTTGTCGTCGGCGCCCAGCAGGGTGGTGCCGTCGGCGGTGATGATGGTCTCGCCGAGGCACTCGTTCAGGTACGGATTCTCGGAGATGGGGATCACGACCCCGTTCTCGGGCAGGGGAATGTCGCCGCCCTGGTAGTTCTCGTGGAAAATGGGATTCACGTTCTCGCCGGAGACCTCGGGGTAGGTGTCCATGTGCGAGATGAAGGCCACCACGGGCACCTGCTCCAGGGCCGGGTCGTTGGCCGGCAGCGTGGCGGTGACGTAGCCGTGCTTGTCCATGGCGGCGTCGCTCAGGCCGAGGTCCTGCAGTTCGCGGACCAGCTCACGGGCCAGATCGAGCTGGCAGGCCGAAGAGGGATAGGTCTCGGAGCCTTCCTGGGCCTGGGTGTTGATCCGGGCGTATTTGACGAAGCGCTCGATGAGCGTGGGGAAGCTCGAGTCGGCCTTGCGTGACAGCATGCGTGGTCTCCTTGGCGGAGGGTCGAGAGGCTGATATCTCCATCAGAGGGCGAGAATTCGTACCGGGTAAGGTACTCCCCGGGCGTGGGTCAAGCAAGGGAATCGGCGGCGGGAGGGTGGCCGGGCGCCGAATCGCGGGGGTCGCCGCCGAACCGGATGCCGATCTCCCGCAGGAAACCGAAGGGGGGGATGCCGCCGGCCAGGATGAAGACGTCGTCGTTGGGTACGACGGCGGGCCCGTCGGGGCCCTCGAGCACCACCTGGTCATCGTCGATGCGCGAGACCACGGTGCCGCCGCGGAAATCGACGCGGCCCTCGGCGACGGCCTGCGCGATGCGGTCGGCGTTGCGCTTCTTCACGCGCAGGATCTCCGGCTTGCGGTAGGAGAGGGTGACGGTCGCGTCTTCCTGGTGGGCGAGGCCCAGGGCCGCCTCCACGGCCGAGTCGCCGCCGCCGACCACCATGACGCGGCGCCCCCGGTAGGCCTCGGCGTCGATCAGGCGGTAGGCGACCTTGGCGGCGTCCTCGCCAGGCACGTTCAGCCGGCGCGGGGTGCCGCGGCGTCCCAGGGCCAGCACCACGTGGCGCGCCCGGTGGGCGCCGGCGGACGTGGTGACGGTGAAGTCGCCCAGCTCGCCGCTGACGCCGGTCGCCCGCTCGTCGTCGCGGATATCCAGGCCGTGGTTGCCGTGCAGGCCCACCCAGATCTCCAGCAACTCCTCCTTGGTGTACTCGTGACGATCCAGCCGCCCCAGGCCGGGAACCTCCACCGGCTGGACCATCACCAGCTTGCGACGCGGGTACTGCAGGATGGTGCCGCCGGGGCCCTGCTGGTCGATCACGCGGCAGCGGAGGCCGTGCGCGGAGGCCGTCAGCGCCGCGGCCATGCCGGCGGGGCCCGCGCCGACCACCAGGACGTCCAGGATCCCGTCCTCGCGCGTCGGGGCCGGCGAGGCGGCGATGCGGTCCATGACGCGGCGGCCCTGGTTCACGGCGTTGCTGATCAGGGCGAAGCCGCTCAGTTCGCCGGCGATCCAGATGCCCGGCACGCTGGTCTGGCCGTGCTCGTCGAGCCGGGGGATGTCGTCGCGTCGGGTGATGTCGCCCAGGCCCACGACAATGCCTTCCACGGGACAGGCCTCGGCGCAGCGCCCGTGGCCGATGCAACGGGCGCCGTTGATCACCACGGCCTTGCCCATGACGATTCCCAGCACGTCCCCTTCCGGGCAGGCCGCCACGCAGGTGCCGCAGCCGATGCACGCGCCCACGTCGATCTGGGGGAACTGGCCGCTGGCCCGGTCCATGCCCAGCTCGCGCGTGCGGGCCAGGCGGGCGCGGTCACCGGCGCGACGCCGCCGGAAGCGGATCGCGTAGACGGCCACCGCGATGACGGTCGCGGCGAACAGGCTTCCCCAGATGGCGAGCGATTCCATGGTCGGTCGTTTCCTCTCAGAACCTGCGGCGCAGGCTCGCGTACCAGCGATGCCCGCCGGGATCGGTGCCCCACTCCCGGCGGTAATCGAGGGCCAGCGCCCAGCGGCGCGCCAGGTCGCGGTCCCAGGCCGCGCCCAGCCAGCGGTTGGTGCGGCGATCGGGCCGGCCCTCGGTCGCATAGCTCGACAGGCCCCCTTCGCAGCGCAGCCGTCCCACACGGTGGCGCTCGGTGGCCAGCGAGATCCGCGGCGCCCATCCCGACAGGCGCGCCCCGCCGTATCCCCGTACCGAGACGGCCAGGTCCACGGCGGGCATGGGCCAGCCTCGCGCGGAGAACTCGGCCAGATAGGATCTCGTGTCCGCGCCGTCGCGGTCGCCCCGGCGCCAGGCTCCGGAGAGCCGGGCCCGCAGTCCGTCCGTCGAGCGCCAGGTGACGCCCGCGCGTGCGCCGCGACGGCCGGCGTCGCGGAACAGGCTGTCGGGCAGGGCGCGATGTCGCCAGTCGCGCACGGGCTCGCGATCGTCCACGCCGGCCTCGAGGGTGAGGCGATCGTCCACGCGGCAGCGGACCGAGAGCATGGTGTTGCCCAGTCGCCAGGTCCGGCCGTCCCGCGCCTTGCGCCAGCCCCGGTTCCAATCGAGTTGCGCGGCGTGGTGCACGCTCCAGCGCCGGCCGTCGCGCCAGCCGGCCGTGAGCGCGAGGTACTCGCGAGAGACCTCGCCGTCGTGGTAGCGGCCGACCCCGGACAGGTCCAGGCGCACCGCGCCGCCGTCGGCCCGCCGCACGTGGTATGCCAGCGCCAGGCCGGCGAGACGGTCGTCCACGCCGGGTACGATCTCGCGCCAGCCGGGGTCGAAGCCCGCGAAGATCCCGGCGCGCCAGGTGCTCGACAGCCGTCGACCGACCATCAGGCCGTCGAAGGGGCCCGCCGCCGACGCGGCCCGCGCGGACACGCGGCCGGCCGCGAAGCTCCAGTCCAGGTCGTCGTCCTCGCGCACCAGGGCCAGTTCGCGGAAGCGGTGGCGCCAGGCGTCCCCGGTCGGCGTGAGGCCCGTGCGGGCGCGCGACACGTGGCGGTGCGAGCCGCGGGCGCGGAGCGTCAGGCCTCCGCCGAGACCGCGCAGGCGCAGGTCGTAGGTCAGGCCGGGCGCGCTGTGGCCGGGCGCGTCGTCGTCGCCCATCTCGCCCTCCCAGTGGACGTCCAGCGCGCCGTCGAGACGCAGCCGGGCTCCGGCCGGTCTGCGGATGCGTCCGGGATCCCCGGCCACGGGGCGGCGACGGGGTTCGGGAGCCGTCGTCACGGCGTCGGGCGGCGGATCGGGGGCGGCAGCCGCCTCGAATACGGCCACGTCGCCCGTTCGCGGCGTCAGGCTGCTCGTCACGATCCGGCAGGAGGCGGAGTACTCGGCCACGAAGACGACCGACAGCTCGGCGACGAGAGCCCCGTCCCGCTGCAGCCGGACGTGCGCGCCCACCTCGAGGCCGGCGGCGCGGCCCGCGTCCAGGTAGACGTGTTCGGCCGACACGTATCGCACGCTGCAACGCTGCTCCTCGCCGCGCGACGGCGCGGCGACCAGGAGTTGGACGACCGCCAGGGCCGTCAGGGCTGCGGCGCGGCGGCTCACTCG
>CAZSNA010000144.1:0-4474 GCA_964607825.1 uncultured Fibrobacteraceae bacterium
CTCGCCCTCGGCGAACCTGACGCCCCCTGCGCCGACCTCGACGACGACGGCTTCGTCGACGAGCTGGAGGACCTGGCCCTGGACCGCCTGCGCCCCCTCGTCCGGTTCGACGAGGCGGAGCCCCTGATCGGCGACGCGAGCGCGGTGCTCGACCCCGGCGCGCGCGGTCCCCTGGGCGGCGTGCCCGCCCGCCTGGGCGCGGCGGGACTCGGCGCCCTGCTGGGCCTGCTGACCCTGGTCCCGTACCTGTTCTCCCACCTGGTGCCCGGCTGGTCGCGTCGGCGCACGGAGGTGCACCCCGCAGGCGCGCCCGAGGCGGCCTGGCGCCAACGCCTGGTCTGCGGTCGCGACGGTCGGGCCCGCGGCCTGATCTGGCAGTCGCCCCTGTGCTGGTCCCTGTGCCGCGGACGGCTGGCCTGGTCCGGTTCGCCCCTGGCGACGACGGCCCGCGACGCCGGCGGCGGGGCGACGGACGAGACCCTGCGGCGTCTCTGGAAACTCGAACTGCCCGTCGCGGGTATGACCGGTCCGTGGGCCGGTACCGCTCCCGGCGAGAGATGGATGAACCTGTGGCTGGATCCGGCCGGCGTCGTACGCGCCGGCGCGGCCGCCGTCGAGGAGGACGTTCAGTGAGTCGACACGCCAGCATCCGCTTCCTGTCCACCGGTGCGCTTCTCTGCGCCCTGCTGATCGCGGCCGCTCCGGTCGCGGCCCAGAGCGTCTCGATCTCCTCGGCGCCCAGCGCGCGCGAATGCGGCGCCCTGCTGGAACACGACGGCATCCTCTACGGCGGCCTGCGCGACGGCGGCCTGCTGCTGTGGGACGCGGCGGGTGACGGCGGCTACGTCCGCCGGACCACCGAGCACGGCCTCAGCGGCAACCGCGTGACCGATCTCTACCTCCACGGCGACGTGCTCTGGATGGCGACCGACGGCGCCGGCCTGACCCGCATCGACCTCGCCGGCGACCCGCCCGACTCCCGCGTCTTCACCAACATCGGGGTCGACCTCTCGGTGGCCGCGGTGGCCGTCACCGAGCAGGGCGGCCGCGAACGCGCCTACTTCGGGCTGACCAACGGGGGCGTGGGGGAGATCAGCGACGGCCTGCCCGGGATCATCTTCACCAGCGAGGCCACCGGCGGCGGCCTGGTCAACGACCGCATCCGCGACCTGGCCTTCGACGGCCAGGACCTGTGGATCGCCACCGACGAGGGCGTGTCCAGGCTGCGCGACAACGCCTTCAGCGACATGAGCGCGGGCATCGGGTACAGCAACGTGGTCTGCCTGCTGAACGATCCGGGCGTCGGCCTGCTGGCCGGCGACGTGAACGGCGTCTGGCGCTGGGACGACGGCGCGGGGGAGTGGGTCGACTTCGGCGGACTGGGGATCTCGGTCTCCGTGCTCGCGACCCACCAGGACGAGGTCTGGGCCCTGGCCGCGGGCACCGGCGCCGCCGACCGCCTCTTCCGCTGGACCGGCGCGGTCTGGGAGACCCTGCCCCTGCCCGAGACCGGCGCGTTGACCATCGCCGGCGGGTCGCGCCTGTGGACGGGCGGCTCGCGGCGGCCCGTGGCGGCCAACTACAAGGCCCTGCAGGCCTGGGCCGCCGGCTGGGACGGCGCCGACTGGTCCCTGCGCGAGATCGACGAGCTCGCCTTCAGCTCGGTGGACGGCGTGTCCGTGGCGCCCGACGGGAGCGTCTGGGCCGGCGCCCGCAACGCGGCCGGCTTCGCCCGTCACGCCGACGGCGCCTGGGAGCAGGTGCTCGAGACCGCCGCCGCGGCGACCGACTCGGTGGGCCTGTTCAACATCGACGGCGGCTTCCTGGACGTGCACGCCACCGCCGCGGGCGAGATCTGGATGACCCAGTTCGCCGCCGGCGGCGTGATCCGCTACCGGCCGGATCTGCCGGACTGCGACCATCTCGACAGCGACAACTCCGAACTCTCGGGCAACCGCATCATCCGCATCGCCGATCATCCCGACGGCCCGGTCCTCCTGCTGAGCGACCGCCAGGGCGTCGACGTGATCCTCGATCCGGACGACTGGCGCGACCCCGCCGCCTGGCTCCACCTGCCCACGGACAACGACGGTCTCGGCAGCACCAACGTGCTCGACGCGCTGGTGGGCGCCTCGCCCGACCGGATCTGGTTCGTGGTCAAGGACGTGGGCCTGGTGCTGTGGGACGTCAACGGCAACGCCGGCGGCGACGACCCGCTGACCTGGACCGACGCCGGCGACGACGTCTGGGCCGCCCCCCTGACCAACGTGTCGGGCTCGGCCTTCGACCTGACCGGCGCCAAGGCCGTGGCCGTGGCCGGCGACGGCACCGTGTGGGTCGGCGGCGGCGGCGGTGTGCTGCATTTCCGCCTGGACGACTACGATGCCGCAGGGCTGACCGTGACCCATCTGCAGACCGTGCGCGAGAAGACCACGCCCGGCGGGGTCGGCCTGATCCAGGGCTCGGTGCTGGACATCGAGCTCGACCGCAACGACGACCTCTGGGTGGCCCACGCCGGCGGTCTGGACCGCATCGCGCTGCGCGGGGGACAGGTGCGGGTGGACGCCTATACCGGCCCGGCCCAGTTCGAGACCTTCGGCCTGATCGCCAACTACGCCGCCGACATCCTGGCCGGTCTGCCGGCCGGCATGGTACGCGAGCTGTCCGCCAACGCCGACGGCTCGCTGATCGTGGGCGGTTCCGAGGGCGGCCTGATCCGCGTCGAGGTCGGCGCCGCGGGCATCGCCTCGGCGGGACCGCTGGACCAGCTCTATCTCTACCCGAATCCCCTCCGCCCCGGCGACCACGCCGGTCTCTACCTGGGCGACGTGGACGCCGAGGTGGTCTGGGGCCAGTACGCCCTGGAGGGCGGGGCCCACGTGGAGATCTACGATCTCGAGGGCCAGCTCATCTTCCGCGACCGGCACGTGTCCGCGGACACCCCCTTCTGGGACGGCCAGAACCTAGAAGGCGGCTCCGTCGCCTCGGGCATCTACATGGTCCGGGTCGAGCTGGACGGACAGGTCGTCGTCAAGGCCATGACCCTGGCGCGCTGAGCGCCGAGAGGAGGATGGGATGTCCGCCGCCGGGCGAGATCGTCTCCCCGTGGATGCCGCCCGTGCGCCGGACGTGTGCGTCCTGCGCGGCACCGAGTGCCCGCCGGCCTGGCGCGCGCTGCTGGACGTCGCCGACGAGCCCTCCTTCACCCATCGACCCCAGTGGACCGAGACCCTCTGCCGCCGCCTCGACGGGCGCCGGGGCCTGTGGCTGGTGGCCGAGACGGATGGCCGCCCCGTGGCGGGTCTGGCCCTGCTGGAGACCCGCCGCGGCCCGCTGCGCGTGATCGAGGGCCACTACGACGGCACCTCGGGCCCCCCGCTGCTGGCCGCCGGGCTGGACCCGGACGAGGCCGAGCGCGCCGTCGCCGCCCTGCTGGATCGGCTGGACCGCCTGGGCCGGTCGCCCTCGACCCTGACCACGGCCCTGCATCTGCCGCCGGCCTGGGACGAGCGTCTCCACGACGATCTCGTCGCCCGCGCCTACCATCGACGCGAGGTGCCGGTGGCGGTGATTCCCCTGGATCAGGGCCTCGACCACGTCGAGACCAGGATCCTGAAGAAGAACCGCCGCAACGAGCGCAACAAGGCCCTGCGTCGCGGCGCCGAGATCGGCGTCTCCGAGGATCCCGCCATCATCGACGAGTTCTACCCGGTCTATCTCGAGGCCACGCGCCGCTGGGGGAGCCCGGCCACCGAGCGCGGCCTGCTGGTCGACCTGATGGACGCCGGCGAGGGCTCGGTCTTCTGCACCACGGTGCGGCACGAGGGCGACCTGCTCGGAGCCCATTTCAACATCGTCGACGGCGACACGATCACCGCCTGGCTGGCGGCCACCGACATGGCGCGCAGCAAGGAGTTCTTCCCGGCGACGCTGCTGGTGTGGGCCGACCTGGAGGAGTCCTGCCGCCGCGGCGTCCGCTGGCTGGATCTCGGCGCCCACGGCGGCCAGTCCGGCGTGGCCAACTTCAAGCGCCTGATCGGCTGCCACGAGGTGATGCGCGGCAGCTACGTCCGACATACGCCGGGAGGCTACCTGTGGCGCGCCCTGCGTCGCCTGCGTCGGAGACTCGGCTCATGAAGCTGATGCGCGAGGGCGGCGCCATCCTGGCCGCGCGGCTGGGACAGGCGGGCCTGACGGCCCTCTGCGGCCTGCTGGCCGCCCGAGCCCTGGGACCGGCGGGGCAGGGGCTCTACGCCCTCGGCGTGACGGTCGTCCTCTTCGTCGCCGCGACGGCCAACGGCGGACTGGGCCTGGCCGCGGTGCCCGACCTGCGCGCGGGCCGCGTCCCCCTGGGCCGCATGCTGCGCGCCCAGGCGGTCTGGATCGCGGCGGTGGTCGCGGCGCTGGCGGCCGTCGGCTGGTTCGCCTGGCAAGCGGGGCTCGACGCGGTCGCGGCCCGGCACCTGGGCTGGAC
>CAZSNA010000145.1:0-4283 GCA_964607825.1 uncultured Fibrobacteraceae bacterium
GCCGACGCGGCCCTCGTCGCCGCGCGGCGGCTCGACGGCGACGGCGCGGAACTGGTGCTGCACGCGCCGTTCGACGGCGTGGTGGTCGAGGTCGCGCTGGGCGCGGGCGAGTACGCCGCGGCCGGCGACCCCGTGTTCACGGTGCTGGACCCGTCGACCCTGTGGGTGCGCGGCTGGATCCCCGAGAGCGCCCTGCCCGGCCTGGGCGGCGCGCCCGCGGCTCGACTCGACGTGCCCGGCGGTCCGGCCCTCGAGCTGGACGGCGACGACCTGGTCTACCTCTCCCCCGAGCTGGACGCGCGCAGCCGCTCCGCGTCGATCGTCTACGAGGTCGACAACGCCGACGGCCGCCTGCGCGTCGGCCAGTCCCTGTCCCTGAGCCTGCGCACCGGATTGCTGGACTTCGTGCTGACCGTCTCCGACGCGGCCCTGGTGGACGAGCAGGGCCGGCCGGTGGTGTTCGTGCAGACCGGCGGCGAGACCTTCGCCCGGCGGCCGGTCGTCCTCGGCGAGGGCGACGGCGTGCGCCACGTGGTCCGGGCCGGCCTGCGCGCGGGCGAGCGCGTGGTGGTCGACGGCGCCTGGGCCGTCAAGCTGGCGTCGGCCGACGACGCCGTGCCCGCCCACGGGCACACCCACTAGGAGGGCGGCATGGAAAGCCTGATCCGCAACGCCCTCCGCCTGAGGATGCTCGTGCTGGCCGCCGCCGTGGTGCTCTGCGCCGCCGGCGTCCACACGGCGCTCGACATGCCGGTGGACGTTTTCCCCGACCTGACCGCCCCGACGGTCACCGTGATGACCGAGGCGCCGGGCATGGCGCCCCGCGAGATCGAGTCGCTCGTCACCTTCCCCATCGAGTCGGCCCTGAACGGGGCGCCGGGCGTGCGTCGCATCCGCTCCAGCACCGCCGTGGGCGTGTCGGTGGTGTGGGTGGAGTTCGACTGGGGCTACGACATCCTGCGCGCCCGCCAGATCGTGGGCGAGAAGGTGGACCTGGTCACGACCGAGCTGCCCGCCGAGGCCGAGCGCCCGGTGATGGCGCCCTCCTCCTCGATCATGGGCGAGATCCGCTTCCTGGGCCTGACCTCCGACCGGCACGACCCCATCGAGCTGCGCACCCTCGCCGAGACGGTGGTGCGGCGGCGCCTGCTGTCGGTGTCGGGCGTCTCGCAGGTGACCCCCATCGGCGGCGGCGAGAAGCAGTACCAGGTGCTGCTCGACGCGGCCGCCCTGCGGCGTCACGACGTCGCGGTGAGCGAGGTGGCCGACGCCCTGCGCGCCGGCAACCGCAACGTGTCGGCCGGCTTCCTCCAGGAGCGGGCCGTGGAGTATCTGGTGCGCGGGCTGGGCCGCGTGGAGACGCTCGCCGACATCGGCGACGTGGTGGTGCGCGCGACCGGCGGCGCCCCCCTGCGCGTGGCCGACCTGGGCGAGGTCGTCATCGGCGAGGCGCCCAAGCGCGGCGAGGGCTCGGTCAACATGGAGCCCGCCGTGATCCTGGGCGTCCAGAAGCAGCCCGACGCCAACACCCTGGAGCTGACCGAACGCCTCGAAAGCGTCTACGACGACCTGGAGCGCGAGCTGCCCACGGGCGTGGCCCTGGACCGCTCCCTCTTCGACCAGGCCGACTTCATCCGCACCGCCGTGCGCAACGTGGAGCACGCCCTGCGCGACGGGGCGATCCTGGTCGTGCTGGTCATGCTGCTGTTCCTGGCCAACGTGCGGGCCTCGGCCATCACGCTGACGGCGTTGCCCCTGTCGATCCTCACCTCGGTGCTCGCGCTGAAGCTGTTCGGGTCGACCATCAACACCATGACCCTCGGCGGCATCGCCATCGCCGTGGGCGCGCTGGTGGACGACGCGGTGATCGACGTGGAGAACGTGACCCGCCGCCTGCGCGAGAACCGGGCCCCGCCCCCGGAACGGCGGCTCTCGGACATGCGCGTGGTCTTCGACGCCACCATGGAGATCCGCCAGTCGATCACCTACGCCACGGCCATCATCATGCTGGTGTTCCTGCCCCTGTTCTTCCTGACCGGCGTGGAGGGACGCCTGCTGCACCCGCTGGGCGTGGCCTACGTGGTGTCGCTCGGCGCGTCGCTGCTGGTGGCGGTGACGGTGACGCCGGCCCTGTGCCTCACCCTGCTGCCCGAGAGCCGCGCGGTGCGGAAGAACCTGCAGGCCCCGGTGGTCACCTGGCTCAAGCGTCGCTACGCCCCGATCCTGGAGACGGCCCTGAACCACGTGTGGCGCGTGACCGCGCCGGGCATCCTGCTGCTCGTGCTGGCGCTGGCCGCGGTGCTGGGCGTGGGCCGCTCGTTCCTGCCCGAGTTCAACGAGGGCGCGCTGACCATCAGCGCCGTCACGCTGCCCGGCACCCAACTCGCGGATTCGGACAAGATCGGGCGCGAGGTGGAGCGCATCCTGCTCGCGCACCCGGAGGTGGTCTCCACCGCGCGGCGCACCGGCCGGGCCGAGCTGGACCAGCACGCCATGAGCATCGAGTCGGCCGAGATCGACGTGAAGCTGGACATGAAGGACCGCGACAAGGAGACCTTCCTGGCCGCCCTGCGCGAGGATCTAGCCGTGCTGCCGGGCCTGAACGTGACCATCGGCCAGCCCATCTCCCACCGCATCGACCACATGCTCTCGGGCTCGCGCGCCAACCTGGCCGTGAAGCTCTTCGGCGACGACCTGCTGGAGCTGCGCGCCCTGGCCCGCCGCGTGCGCGACGTCATGCAGGACGTGCCGGGCGTGGTGGACCTGGCCGTCGAGAGCCAGGCCGACATCCCCAACCTCAACGTGCGCTTCGACCGCCCGGCCCTGGCGCGCCACGGCCTGAGCGTGGACGACGCGGCCGACGCCCTGGCCGCCGCCTTCAGCGGCCTGACCGTCTCGCGCGTGCTGGAGGGACGCTTCGCCTTCGACCTGGTGCTCAGGACGGCCGACGGCGAGGACTGGAGCGGCGAAACCATCGGCGACCTGCCGGTGCGCGTGCCCGCCGGCGGGCACGTCCGCCTGGCGGACCTGGCCCGCATCGAGCGCCAGCAGGGGCCGAACCTGATCAGCCGCGAGCGCACCGAACGCAAGCTCGTGGTGACCTGCAACGTGGCCGGCGGCGACCTGTCGACGGTGGTCGACGCGGTGCGCGAGCGGGTCGACCCGGTGGTGGACGCCGACCCCGACTTCCGCGTGGAGTACGGCGGCCAGTTCGAGAGCGCCCTGCGCGCGGGCCGCATCCTGCTGGTGCTGGGGATCGCCGTGGTGTTGACCATCGGCCTGCTGCTGCACATGGCCTTCGGCTCGGGACGCGACGCGGCGCTGGTGATGCTCAACCTGCCGTTGGCGCTGATCGGCGGCGCGGTGGGGGTGTTCGTCTCAGGTGGCGTGCTGTCCATAGCGGCGATCATCGGATTCATCACCGTGTTCGGCATCGCCACGCGCAACGGCATCATGCTGGTCTCGCACATCAAGCATCTGCAGGTGCACGAGGGCGAGACGGATCTGCGCGAGGCCGTGCGGCGCGGCGCCATGGAACGCCTCTCGCCCATCCTGATGACCGCGCTGGCCTCGGGCCTGGCCCTGGTTCCCCTGGCCCTCGGCGGCGACCGGCCCGGCTCGGAGATCCAGACGCCCATGGCGCAGGTGATCCTCTTCGGCCTGCTGTCATCGATGACGCTCAACATGATCGTGACGCCGGGGCTCTATCTCCGGTACGGGCGGCCGGTGCGTCGTCCGGGGAGGTCGCTGACATGATCCGGATCGTGATGTTGTTGGCGGTGCTGGCCGGACCGGCCGCCGCCCTGACCCTCGACGAGGCGCTGGAGACGGCCCGCGCGAACCACCCCGAGCTGGCGGCCGCCGACGAGATCGTCGCATCGGCCCGCGCCGCCGGCGAGCAGGCGGGCGCCTGGCCCAACCCGGCCGGGTTCCTGCACCTGGAGGCGGCGCCTCGGGACGGAAACGCCTGGGACGGCGCCGAGCGCATCGCCGGCCTGTCGCAGGCGTTGCCCCTGGGCGGACGCACGGCCCTGGCCCGACGGGCCGCCCAGGCGGCCCACGACCGGACGGTCCACGAACGGGAGATGACACGCAGCGTCGTGGAAGCGGAGGTGCGCGCAGCCTTCGCGGAGGCGGTCCATGCCCGCGAGGGTCTGCGCCTGGTCACGGAGGCCAAGAAGATCGCCCGGCGCCTGCGCGCGCTGGTCGTCGCCCGGGTCGACGCGGGCGAGGCGCCCGCCGCCGAGTTGAGCCGCGCCGACATGGAGCTGGGCGCGGCCGAG
>CAZSNA010000146.1:0-4196 GCA_964607825.1 uncultured Fibrobacteraceae bacterium
GTTGAAGGCCGCCGCGGCCTCGCGCCGCGCCTCGAACTCCCCCAGGACCAGCGCGCGCTCGTAGACCAGCTCGGCGGCGACCTCGTCGTCCTCGAGCACCTGGCCGAAGGGGAAGGCGTCGCCGGGCCGCAGCAGGTTGCGCCGCCGGATCTCGCGCCGGGCCAGTCCCAGCTCGCGGGCGATGCGGTCCATGTGCCGCTCGGCCGCGAAGATCGACTGGGGCACGCCGAAGCCGCGGAAGGCCCCGTTGGGCGGCGTGTCGGTGGCCACCGCCCGGCCCCGGATGCGCGCCACGGGCACCCGGTAAGCGCCGGCCGCGTGCAGGATGGCCCGAGACAGCACCACGGGGCTCATGGTGGCGAAGGCGCCGGCGTCGAGGACCACGTCGATGTCGGCGGCCAGCAGCCGGCCGTCCGCGTCCACGCCGGTGCGATGGCGGATCACCGAGGGATGCCGCTTGGTGGTCGTCGCCAGATCCTCGTGCCGGTCGTAGATCATCGACACCGGCCGGCCGCAGGCGCGGGCCAGCACCGCCGCCTGCAGGGCCAGCACCGAGGGATAGTCCTCCTTGCCCCCGAAGGCGCCGCCGGTGGGCGACTGGCGCACCACCACGCGGTCGGCGTCCACGCCCAGGCCGCGGGCCAGGGCGTTGCGCACGTAGAAGGGGCATTGCATCGACCCCAGGATCTCCGCGCCGCCGTCGTCGCGGGGCGTGGCGATCACGCCCTGGGTCTCCAGGTAGACGTGTTCCTGGTAACCGGTGCGGTAGGTGCCCTCGATCACGCGCGGCGCCGTGGCCAGGGCGGCCTCCACGTCGCCCTCCTCGATGAGGTAGTCGGAGATGACGTTGTCCTCGCCCCAGATCACCTCGTCGGCGGCCAGGGCGGCGTCGACCGACAGCAGCGGCGGGCGCGGTTCGAGCTCGGGGGTCAGGGCGGCCAGGGCGGCGGCGAGTGTCTCGCGGTTGGGCGCGGCCACCAAAGCCACGGCCTGGGTGGCGAAGGTCACCTCGGGGTCGGCCAGCAGAGGCAGGTCGTCCAGGACCATGGCCACGCAGTTGTCGCCGGGCAGGTCGGCGGCCTCGACCACCGCGACGCGCGACCAGTCGAAATCGGGGTCGCGGGCGATCCCGCGCAGACGCGCGCGCGGCAGGGGGGAACGCACGGCGGCCCCGTACCAGGCTCCGGGCACGTCGACGTCGGCGATATAGCGAGTGCGCCCGGTCACCTTGTCCCAGGCGTCGCGCCGGTCCAGGGAGCGGCCCACCGTGCGGTGTCGGTCCGGACGCCGCTCCAACCTAGCCCTCCCCGCGCGCGGCCTTCAGGGCGGCCAGCACCTTCTCGGGCGTCAGCGGCAGGTCGCGGATGCGGACGCCCACGGCGTTGAACACCGCGTTGGCCACCGCCGCGGGCGGCGTGTCGATGCCGATCTCGCCCACCGACTTGGCGCCGTGGGGACCGCTCGGCTCCCAGCTCTCGACCAGTTCCGCGCGCAGGCTCGGCAGGTCCTCGCGGCCGGGAATCCGGTAGCTCATCATGTCGTTGGTCAGCAGGTTGCCGCGCTTGCCGTAGCGCACCTCCTCGGTCAGCGCCATGCCCACGCCCTGGGCCAGGCCGCCCTCCACCTGCACCCTGGCCAGGTTGGGGTTGATGGCGTTGCCGCAGTCCACCACGGCCACGTAGTCGAGCAGGCTCACCAGGCCGGTGCCCGTGTCCACCTCGACCTCCGCGAAGCCGGCCATGTAGGGCGGCGGCGACTTCTCGCAGAGGTGGCTGCCGGTGACGCAGAGCTGCTTCTGGTGCTCGTTGTAGAGCAGGCGCGTGGAGAGGTCTTCCAGGGTGATCTCGCCGTCGGGCCCCTTGACGCGCTCGCCGTCGAAGTCGGCCTGCGCGGGCTCGCAGCCCAGCGAACGGGCCCCCTCCTCGATCAGCGCCGCCTTCATCAGCCGCGCCGCCTCGCGCACGGCGTGGCCCGAGACGAAGGTGGTGCTCGAGGCGTAGGCGCCGGTGTCGAAGGGCGTGCGGTCGGTGTCGCTGGAGTAGACGATGATCCGGTCCAGCGGCACGCCCAGGTCGTCGGCCGCGATCTGCGCCAGGACGGTGTCGCTGCCGGTGCCCAGGTCGGTGGCGCCGATCAGCAGGTTGAACGAGCCGAAGTCGTTGAGCTTCAGCGTGGCCGCGGCCATGTCGATGCCGGGGATGCCGGTCCCCTGCATGGCCAGGGCCATGCCCACGCCGCGTACCTTGTCCGGCCCGGCCTCGCGGCGGGGATACTTGTCGTCCCAGCCGATCAGCTCGCGGCCGCGTCGCACGCACTCGGGCAGCTTGCAGCTCTCCACGGTCATGGCCACGCCCTCGGTGCCCTCGCCCATGATGGCGAAGATGGGCGAGGTCTCCCCCTCGGCGATCATGTTCCGCTCGCGCAGGTCGATGGGGTCCAGCCCCAGCTCGTGGGCCAGCTCGGCCAGGACCGACTCCAGGGCGAAGTTGCCCTGGATGGCGCCGTAGCCGCGGAAGGCGCCGCCCGGCACGTGATTGGTGTAGACGGTCTTCCCGCCGAAGCGCACCGCCTCGACCTTGTTGTACAGGGGCAGCGTCTTGGCGCCGGCGACCATGAACACCGTCAGGGCGTGCTCGCCGTAGGCGCCGGTGTCCGAGAGCGCCCGCATGTCGAGGGCCCTGAGCCGGCCGTCGCGGTCGGCGCCGACGGCCATGTCGATGCGCATGGGATGGCGCGTGTTGGTGGCCTCGAAGACCTCGCGCCGGGAGTAGACCATCTTCGCGGGCCGGCCGGTCCGCCGGGTGACCAGGCCGCAGAACATCTCGCCGTGGATCATCTGCTTGCCGCCGAAGCCGCCGCCGATGCGAGGCTTGACCACGCAGATGTCGGCCACCCGCATCTCCAGGGCGCGGGCCATGATGCGCCGCACGTGCCAGGGCGTCTGCGTCGACGAGCAGACGTTGAGCCGGTCGTGCAGGTCGAGCCAGGTGGCGCAGGCCATGGGCTCCAGCGCCACGTGCTGCTGGGCCTGGGTGTGGTAGGTGCGGCGCAGGACGACCTCGCAGCCCTCCAGCACGGCGTCCACGTCCCCGACCTCCATCTCGTACGCGCTGGCCACGTTGTCGGCGGGGTCGAAGCCGATGGGGAAGTTCTCGTGGGCCTCGGGCTCGGGATGCAGCACCGAGGCGTGGCCCTCCGCGGCCTCGAAGTCCAGGACCGGCTCGAGCACCTCGTACTCGATCCCGATCGCGGCGAGGGCGGCGTCGGCCTGGGCCTCGGTCTCGGCGGCGACGACGGCGGCCTCGTCGCCCACATGGCGCACGTACTCGTCCAGGACGAAGCGGTCGCGCGGCGAGGGCTCGGGATGGCCCTGTCCCGCGCGGGTCACCGCCACGCGCGGCACGTCGCGCCAGGTCAGCACCGCGTGGACGCCGGGGAGCGCCGCGGCGGCCTCGACGTCGATCGACGCGATGCGCGCGAAGGCGTGGGGGCTGCGCAGCGCCTTGACGACCAGGGCGTCGCGCGGCGCCAGGTCGTCGGCGTAGGCGGGGCGGCCCATGACCAGCCCCACGCCGTCGATCTTGGGCAGGTTGCGTCCGACCTCGCTCACGACGTCACCTCCAGGTAGCGGCGGATGGCCCGCGTCTGGCTCACGTAGCCCGAGCAGCGGCACAGGTTGCCGGCCAGGTAGGCGTTGATCTCCTCGTCGCTGGGATCATCCAGTTCCTCGGCCATGGCGACCACCGACAGCACCAGGCCGGGGCTGCACCAGCCGCACTGGTCGGCGCCCTCGGCGGCGAGCAGCTCGCCGAGTCGGCGCGCCGTCTCGGGCACGCCCTCCACGGTGATCACGGCGTGGCCGGCGACGCGTCCGACCGGCATGGCGCAGGAAGGCACCGGGCGTCCGTCGAGCAGGACGGTGCAGGTGCCGCAGGCCGCGGTGTCGCAGCCGTGCTTGACGCTGGCGATGTCGTGGCGGCGCAAGGCCTCGAGCAGCGTCTCGCCGGGATCGACCACCCAGCTCGCCGGGCGACCGTTGAGTTCGAAGTCGAGCTTCACGACAGCACCTCCTCGGCGGCCCGGGCCACCAGCACGCCGCAGATCTCCCGGCGGTAGTCGGCCGAGGCGCGCAGGTCGTCCCCGAAGTCCAGTTCGTCCGCGGCGGCGGCGCCGGCGCGGGCGGGCGCGTCCTCGCC
>CAZSNA010000147.1:0-4165 GCA_964607825.1 uncultured Fibrobacteraceae bacterium
CACCGACTGCGGCTCCCGTCTGCTGCGCGACTGGCGCCCGCCCTACGACGCCTCGGCGGTGGCGCGCCTGCGCCGGGCCGGCGCCGTCCTGCTCGGCGGCACGGTCATGGACGAGTTCGGCATGGGCGCCTCCACCGAACACGCGGCCACCGGTCCGGCCCGCAATCCCCACGACCCGACGCGCACCCCGGGCGGCTCCAGCGGCGGCGCCGCGGCCGCCGTGGCCGCGGGACTGGCCTGGTTCGCCCTGGGCACCGACACCGGCGGCAGCGTCCGCCAGCCGGCCCACTGCTGCGGCCTCGTCGGGTTGCGCCCCACCTGGGGGCGGGTCTCCCGCCACGGCCTGGTGGCCTTCGCCTCCTCCCTGGACCAGATCGGCCCGCTGGCGCGCACGGTGGACGACTGCGCCGCGGTCTTCGGGGTGATCGCAGGCCGCGACCCGCGCGACGCCACGTCCCGGGATGCGGTGACCGCAGCGCTCCCGTCCGGTCCCTGGCGCCTCGGCGTGCCCCGCGCCCATCTCGATCTGGCCGACGAAGACACCCGCGCCGATTTCGCACGCGTCCTGGACGCCCTGCGCGTCGCCGGCGCCGAGCTCGTGGACGTGGAGCTGCCAGACCCGCGGGACATGCTCGCCGCGTACCACGTCCTGTCGACCGCCGAGGCCTCGGCCAACCTGGCCCGCTTCGACGGGGTGGCCTACGGCGCCCGGGTCGACGGCGACGACTACGCGGAGATGCTCGGCCGCACCCGCGCCGCCGGCTTCGGCCGCGAGGTCAAGCGACGCATCCTGCTGGGCGTGTTCGTCCTGTCGGCCGGACAGCGGGAGGCCTGCTACGAGCGGGCCCAGGCCGCCCGCCGCGCCGTGCGCCGGGCCCACCTGGAGGCGTTGTCGCGCTGCGATCTCGTCGTCTCGCCCACTGCGCCCACGGCCGCCTTCCCCCTGGGCGCGCGCCTGGACGATCCCCTCGAGATGTACGCCGGCGACGCCTACACCGTGGGCGCCGCCCTGGCCGGCCTGCCCGCCCTGAGCGTGCCCACCGGCCGCGACCGCGACGGACTGCCCCTGAGCCTGCACCTGGTCGGTCCCGCCGATGCGGAAGCGCGGCTCTTCGCGGCGGGCCGTCTCGTCGAACGCCTCGAGGGACGGGAAGGGGGGCGCCCATGGAGTTGACGCCGGTCATCGGCCTCGAGATCCACGTGCGCCTGGCCACGCGCACCAAGCTCTTCTGCGGTTGCGCCCTCGACGACGACGCGCCGCCCAACCGCCGCACCTGTCCGGTCTGCCTGGGTCTGCCCGGCGCGCTGCCGGTCCTCAACGAACGGGCGGTCTCGCAGGCCGTGCGGCTGGGGCTCGCCCTGGACGCCGAGGTGGCGCCGGTCTCGCGCTTCGACCGCAAGAGCTACTTCTACCCCGACCTGCCCCGCAACTACCAGATCACCCAGGCCGACCGACCGCTCTGCCGCGGCGGCGTCCTGGAGTTCGACGCGCCCGACGGCCAGCGCGCGGTGCGCCTCGAGCGCCTGCACCTGGAGGAGGACGCGGGCAAGTCGGTGCGCGACGCCGACGGCCTGCACGTGGACCTGAACCGCGCCGGCGCCCCCCTGGCCGAGGTGGTGACCCGTCCCGAGGTGGGCGATCCCGAGGCGGCCGCGGCCCTGCTGCGCGAGCTGCGCCGACTGGTGCGTTTCCTGGGCGTGAGCGGGGGCGACATGGAGCGCGGCCACCTGCGCTGCGACGCCAACGTCTCCCTGCGCGGAGAGGACGGCGCGCCCGGCGCCCGCGTGGAGCTGAAGAACCTCAACTCCCTGCGCGGGGTGCGCCGGGCCCTGGCGTACGAGATCGAGCGGCAGGGCCGCCGGTTGGCGGACGGCGAGCCCGTGCGGGCCGAGACCCGCGGCTGGGACGCGCGCCGCGGCGCGACCTATCCCATGCGCGCCAAGGAGACCGCCGCCGACTATCGCTACTTCCCCGAGCCCGACCTGCCGCATCTGGTCGTGGACGCCGCGGCGACGGCCGCCGCCCGCGAGGACCTGCCCGAGCCGCCCCACGCGCTCCAGGCGCGCTGCGTGGGGGACCTGGGCCTGGGCGCCGAGATCGCCGCCGCCGTCTGCGAGACGCCGGAGATCCACGCCTACTTCGTGTCGCTGGCCGAGGACCTGGGCGACCCCGTCGCGGCCGCCCGCTGGGTCGCGGGGGAGCTGCGACGCGCCTGCGCCGAGCGGGACATCGCGCCCGGGGACTTTCCGGTGCGGCCCGCCGCCGCGGCCGACCTGCTGCGCCGCGTCGAGGCGGGGGAGCTGAGCCTCGCCGCCGCCAAGACCGTCTTCGACCTGATGGCCGACGAGGGGCTGGATGCGGCGACCCTGATCCGCCGCGAGGCGCTCGACCGTCTCGACGATCGAGAGGCCCTGGCCGCCGAGGTCGCCCGACAGCTCGCCGCGCACCCCGATCAGGCGGACGCCTGGCGGGCCGGCAAGACGGGGCTGGCGGACTGGTTCGTCGGCCGTGTCATGGCCGCCACGGGTGGTCGCGCCGATCCGGTCCTGGTCGTCGAACTGGTGAACGAAGCCCTGTCCAAATGAGGTTTGCGACTCCCGGGGCCGGGACCTAACGTTCGGGGCAGTCGACGGCGGCCGCGGCGGCCGTCGCCCCACCGATCGGAGACGACCATGTCTGAACGGACCTTCGGACGACCCGACGATTTCCCCCCGGCCGACGCCGCCCTCTGGCGCGAGCGCGTCGAGGCCGAGTTGAAGGGCGTATCCTGGCAGCGGCTCGCCGGCGCGACCCACGGCGGCCTGCCCATCCAGCCCCTCTACACGGCCGAGGACTGGGACGCCGCCGGCGCTCCGCCCCTCGCCCGCGGCGGCGCCGACCCCGCCGCCCCGCCGTCCTGGGACGTGCGGACCGAGTTCACCCACCCCGACCCGGCCGAGACCAACGCCCAGATCCGGCGCGACCTGGACCGCGGCGCCACGTCGATCATGCTGCGGCTCGACCCGCGCGGCGAGACGGGCGTGGCCGTGCGGAGCCTCGACGACCTCGACGCGGCGCTGGCGGACGTCGATCCGACCGCCACGCCCGTGATCCTGGAGGCCGGCCCGCGCTTCGGCCCCGCCGCGACGCTGCTGGACACGCTCGTCGCGCGGCGCGGCCTCGACCCCGCGGCGCTGGTCGGAGCCCACCAGGCCGACCCGGTGGGCGCCTGGCTGCTCGCGGGCGGACTGCCCCGCCCCATCGACGAGCTGATGGGGGAGATGGCCGCGCTGGCGGGCCGCACCGCCACCGCCTCGCCGCGCATGCGCTCGGTGATGGTCAAGTCCTGCCCCTTCCACGACGCCGGCGCCGACGAGGTCCTCGAGCTGGCCTGCACCCTGTCCAACGGCGTGGCCTACCTGAAGGCCCTGGTCGACGCGGGACTGGGCGCGGACGCGGCCGCCCGTCAGATCCGGTTCTGCCTCGCCGTCGACGGCGAGATCTTCGGCGGTCTCGCCAAGCTGCGCGCGGCCCGTCGGCTCTGGAGCCGGATCGTGTCCGAGTGCGGCGGCGACGACGGGGCCCGGCGCATGAGCCTGGTGGCCCGCACCTCGCGTCGCATGATGACCCGTCGCGACCCCTGGGTGAACATCCTGCGCACGACCGCCGCCGCCTTCGCCGGCGTGGTCGGCGGCGCCGAAGCGGTGTCGGTGGCGCCCTTCGACGAGCTGGACAACGTGCCCGACGCCTTCTCCCGCCGCATCGCCCGCAACGTGCAGATCATCCTCCAGGAGGAATCGCACCTGGGGCAGGTGATCGATCCAGCCGGCGGCAGCTGGCATCTGGAGCGGCGCACCGACGACCTGGCCCGCGCGGCCTGGACCCTCTTCCGGCAGATCGAGGGACGCGGCGGACTGGTCGCCGCCGTCCGCGACGGCTGGGTGCAGCAGCAGGTGGCGGCGTCCCGCGCGCGCCTCGCCGACGGCGCGGCCCGACGCGAACTGCCCCTGACCGGCGTGAGCGAGTTTCCGCACCTGGACGAGGCGCCCATCGGCCGACCGCGACCGGCACCGCCGCCGGGGGAGGCCCCGGGCGCCCTGGCGCTGCCCGGCGAGGACGGGACGATCCACGACGCCGTGGCCGCCCTGCCCCGCTTCCGCACCGCGGCGGCCTTCGAGTCGCTGC
>CAZSNA010000148.1:0-4135 GCA_964607825.1 uncultured Fibrobacteraceae bacterium
ATCGCACGGGGCCGCCCCGTCGCCCGGAGGCGGCGGGGCGGCTCTGCGACGTGATCCCGGGGGCACGTCTCAGTCGAGGAAAGACGGCCGCGTCCGCCAGCCCGGCCCGAAGACCAGCGTGTCCAGCGGCCTCCGCTCGCGCGACTCGGCGCCGCCCGCCTTCGCCTCGGCCGGATAGCCGAGCGTGAAGGCGCAGACCACCTCGTGGTCCGCGGGCACGTCGAGGAGCTCGCGCGCCCGCTCGGGATCCAGGCCGCCGATCTGGTGGGACTGGATCCCGCGCGAGGCCGCCTCGAGGCTGAGCTGGGCCACCGCCTGGCCCAGGTCGTACTCCGCCTTGGTGTTGGGCTTGCCGTTGTGCTCGTAGCTCGAGGCGGCGACGGCGAAGACCAGCACCGGGGCGTCGCGGGCCCAGTTCCGGTTGAACTCGACCAGGGTGTCGAGGGCCGCGGCGAAGGCCGCGGCGTCTTCGCGCGCGACCACCAGGAAACGCCAGGGCTGTTCGTTGTAGCTCGAGGCGGACCAGCGCGCGGCCTCGAAGATCGAGCGCAGGTCGGCGGCCGCCAGCGGACGCGGGTCGTAGGCGTAGGGGCTCCAGCGGGCGGCGACGGCGTCGAGGACGGGATGGTCCGTCCGGGCGGTCATGTCCACGTCGGTCTCCTCGGTCGGGGATCGGGTCCGGAAGGTCGTATTCGGCTCAGAGGATAGTCACGAACGGCGGGGGTCGCCGCCCGTGATCAGCGGCGGACGGCCTCGAGCAGGCGCAGGGCGGCCAGGGTGGGCGGCACGCGGCCCTCGCGCACGTCGGCCTCCAGGGCGGGCAGCAGGTCCCGGACGCCCTCGTCGCCGCGCAGGTCCAGCATCAGGCGCTCCTCCACCAGCGACCACATCCAGCGCAGCTGCTGCTCGCGGCGGCGCTCGGCCAGGGCGCCGGCCTGCGTCAGGGTCTCGCGGTGGGTCTCGACGGCGCGCCACAGCTCGGCCAGGCCCGTGTCCGCGACGGCGCTGACCGTCAGCACGGGCACCGTCCACGCGGGATGGGGCGGGCGCATGAAGTGCAGGGCCTGGCGCAGCTCGGCGGCGGCGGTCTCGGCCGGACCGGCGTTGGCGCCGTCGGCCTTGTTGACCGCCACGATCTCCGCCAGCTCCATCACGCCCCGCTTGATGCCCTGCAGCTCGTCGCCGGCGCCGGCCAGGGCCAGCAGCACGAAGACATCGACCATCTCGGCGACCACGGTCTCGCTCTGGCCCACGCCCACGGTCTCGACGATCACCACGTCGAAGCCGGCGGCCTCGCAGAGCAGCATCGTCTCGCGGGTCTTGCGGGCCACGCCGCCCAGGGTGCGGGCGCTGGGCGAGGGCCGGATGAAGGCGCGCGGGTCGATGGACAGGCGCGCCATGCGGGTCTTGTCGCCGAGGATGCTGCCGCCGGTCACGCGGCTGCTGGGATCGATGGCCAGCACGGCCACCTGGAGGCCGGCGTCGGTCAGGCGGGTGCCGAGGGCGTCGATCAGGGTGCTCTTGCCGGCGCCGGGCACGCCGGTCAGGCCCACGCGGTGGGCCCCGCCGGTGTGGGGCAGCAGGGCCGACAGCAGATCCTGGGCCAGGCGCTGGTGGTCGGGGCGGCTGCTCTCGATCAGGGTGATGGCGCGGCCGAGCACGGCGCGGTCGCAGGCGCGCACGCCCTCGACGTAGTCGTCGAGGCCGAGGCCGTTCGCCCTGCGTTCGTCGTTCACCCGCGTCTCACCTCGTCCAGCCGGGCCACCAGTTCGCGGGCGGCCTCGGCGATCACCGTCCCCGGCGGGAAGATGGCCGCGGCGCCGGCCGCGCGCAGGGCGTCGTGGTCGTCGGGCGGGATCACGCCGCCGGCCACGATCAGGATATCGGGGCGTCCGAGCCGGTCCAGCTCGTTCCGCAGCGCCGGCACCAGGGTCAGGTGCCCGGCCGCCAGCGAGCTCACGCCGACCACGTGCACGTCGTTCTCCACCGCCTGCCGGGCGGTCTCCTCCGGGGTCTGGAACAGGGGTCCCACGTCCACGTCGAAGCCCATGTCGGCGAAGGCCGTGGCGATGACCTTCTGGCCGCGGTCGTGACCGTCCTGGCCCATCTTGGCCACCAGGATGCGCGGGCGTCGTCCCTCGCGCTCGGCGAAGGCCTCCACGGTGCCGCGCACCCCGCTCATGTCGTCGTGCCGCTCGCCCATCTCGCCGCTGTACACTCCACTGACCGAGTTGACGGCCGCACGATGGCGGCCGAAGACCTTCTCCAGGGCCTCGCTGATCTCCCCCACCGTCGCGCGGGCCCGCGCGGCGGCCACCGAGAGGTCCAGCAGGTTGCCCTCGCCCGTATCCGCGGACCGGGTCAGGGCCGCCAGGGCCGCGTCCACCGCGTCGCCGTCGCGCTCGGCGCGGAGGCGTTCGAGCCGCCGCAGCTGGGACGCGCGCACCTCGGTGTTGTCGACCTTCAGGACCTCCACCCGCTCCGGCTCGTCGGGCACGTGCTTGTTGACCCCGACCACGGTCTGCCGGCCCGAGTCGATGCGCGCCTGGGTGCGGGCCGCCGCCTCCTCGATGCGCAGCTTGGGGATGCCCGCCTCGATGGCGCGGGCCATGCCCCCGAGCTCCTCGACCTCCTCGATCCGCGCCCAGGCCCGGTCGGCCAGCTCGCGGGTCAGCCGCTCGACGTAGTAGCTGCCGGCCCAGGGATCGACCGTGCGGCAGGTGTCGGTCTCCTGCTGCAGGTAGAGCTGGGTGTTGCGGGCGATGCGCGCCGAGAAGTCCGTGGGCAGCGCCAGGGCCTCGTCCAGGCTGTTGGTGTGCAGCGACTGGGTGTGGCCGTGGGCGGCCGCCATGGCCTCCACGCAGGTGCGCGCCACGTTGTTGTAGACGTCCTGCGCGGTGAGGCTCCAGCCCGAAGTCTGGCAATGCGTCCGCAGGGACATCGATTTCGGGTTCCCGGGGTCGAACCCCTTCACGAGGCGGGCCCAGAGCCAGCGCGCGGCGCGCAGCTTGGCCACCTCCATGAAGTAGTTCATCCCCACCGCCCAGAAGAATGACAGGCGGGGGGCGAAGTCGTCAACCGCCAGACCCGCCGCCAGGCCGGTCCGGATGTACTCCACGCCGTCGGCCAGGGTGTAGCCCAGCTCGAGATCGGCGGTCGCCCCGGCCTCCTGCATGTGGTAGCCGGAGATGGAGATGGAGTTGAAGCGCGGCATGTGCCGCGAGGTGTAGGCGAAGATGTCGCCGATGATCCGCATGCTCGGCGCCGGCGGGTAGATGTACGTGTTGCGGACCATGAACTCCTTGAGGATGTCGTTCTGGATGGTGCCCGCCAGCTTCTCGCGGGACACCCCCTGCTCCTCGGCCGCCACGATGTACAGGGCCAGCACCGGCAGCACGGCGCCGTTCATGGTCATGGACACGGACATGCGGTCCAGGGGGATCCCGTCGAAGAGGATGCGCATGTCCAGGATGGAGTCGATGGCCACCCCGGCCATGCCCACGTCGCCCACCACGCGCGGGTGGTCCGAGTCGTAGCCGCGGTGGGTGGCCAGGTCGAAGGCGATCGACAGGCCCTTCTGCCCCGCCGCGAGGTTGCGCCGGTAGAAGGCGTTGCTCTGCTCGGCGGTGGAGAAGCCCGCGTACTGGCGCACGGTCCAGGGCCGGCGGGTGTACATGCTGGCGTAGGGGCCGCGCAGGAAGGGCGGCACGCCGGGCACGGTGTGCAGGTGGTCGAGGCCTTCGAGATCGGCGGCGGAGTAGAGCCGCTTGACGTCGATGCCCTCGGGCGTGGTCCAGACGGGACCCGCGGTCGGAGCGACGCCGGTCGCGGAGGGGGCCTCCGCATAGGGCATCTCGCTGAAGTCCGGGAAGACGCTCACGACGTCACCTCCAGGGGCTCGACATCCAGGCACTCGTGCAGGCCGCGCAGGACGTCCAGGACGTCGCAACGCGCGTGGAGCTCCGTCTCGACGCCGGCGGCGCGCCACCCGGCCTCCAGCTCGCCGAAGCGTCCCGCCAGGACCTGGCGGACGGCGCCCGCGTCGCGCAGGGCCGCGGCCACGGCGGGGCCGGACTCGGCGTAGAACGCGTCGGCGCCGCAGATCACCGCGACGCGCGCGCCGGACGCCGCGAAG
>CAZSNA010000149.1:0-4089 GCA_964607825.1 uncultured Fibrobacteraceae bacterium
GGTCCCCGGTGGGAGGGGCCCGTCGTTGTGGGGAGGTGTGTGCACACACCTCCCCACAACGACGAAGGGCGGTCCCACCGGGGACCGCCCTCCATCTTCGCGACTGCGCTCTACATCATGCCCATGCCGCCCATGCCGCCCATGCCGCCGCCCATGTCGGGCATCGGGGGAGCGTCCTTCTCGGGCTCGTCGGTCACGCAGGCCTCGGTGGTCAGCAGCATGGCCGCGATGGACGCGGCGTTCTGCAGAGCCGAGCGGGTGACCTTGACGGGATCGATGATGCCGGCCGCCAGCAGGTCCTCGTACTCGAGGGAGGCGGCGTTGAAGCCGACCTTGGCGTTCTTCTCGTCGCGCAGCTTCGCCACGACGAGCGAACCCTCCTGACCGGCGTTGGTCACGATCATCCGCACCGGCTCCTCCACCGCGCGCGCGACGATGTCGCGGCCCACGGCGGCCTCGCCCTCGAGCTTCAGATCGTTGATGGCCTTGACCGTGCGCAGCAGGGCCACGCCGCCGCCGGCGACGATGCCCTCCTCCACCGCGGCGCGGGTCGCCGAGAGGGCGTCCTCGACACGGTGCTTCTTCTCCTTCATCTCGATCTCGGTCATGGCGCCGACGCGGATGACGGCCACGCCGCCGGCCAGCTTGGCCAGACGCTCCTGCAGCTTCTCGCGGTCGTAGTCGCTGCTGGTCTCCTCGATCTGGGCGCGGATCTGCTTGATGCGGGCCTTGACCTCGCCGGCCTTGCCCTTGCCGCCCACGATCGTGGTGTTGTCCTTGTCGATGGTGACCTTGGAGCAGTTGCCCAGATCGCCAGTGGTGGTGTTCTCCAGCTTGAGACCGGCGTCCTCGCTCATGACGCGGCCGCCGGTCAGGACGGCGATGTCCTCGAGCATGGCCTTGCGGCGGTCGCCGAAGCCGGGAGCCTTGACGGCGGCCACCTGCAGGGTGCCGCGCAGCTTGTTGACGACCAGGGTCGCCAGGGCCTCGCCGTCGATGTCCTCGGCGAGGATCAGCAGCGGACGGCCCATCTGGGCGACCTTCTCCAGGACCGGCAGCAGGTCCTTCATGGAGCTGATCTTCTTGTCGTGGATCAGGATGATGGGATCATCCATCTCCACCTTCATGGTGTCGGCGTTGGTGATGAAGTAGGGGCTGAGGTAACCGCGGTCGAACTGCATGCCCTCGACCACGTCCAGTTCCATCTCGGTGCCCTTGGCGTCCTCGACGGTGATGACGCCGTCCTTGCCGACCTTGTCCATGGCCTCGGCGATGATCCCGCCGATGGTGTTGTCGTTGTTGGCGGAGATCGCCGCGACCGAGGCGATGGTCTCGCCGTCGCGGACGGTCTTGGACTGCTTCTTCAGGGCGGCGACGGCGGCCTCGGTGGCGGCCTCGATGCCCTTCTTCATGAACATGGGGTTGGCGCCGGCGGCCAGGTTCTTGATGCCCTCGTGGATCATCACCTGGGCCAGCAGCGTGGCGGTGGTGGTGCCGTCGCCGGCCACGTCGTTGGTCTTGCTGGCGACTTCCTTGACCATCTGGGCGCCCATGTTCTCGAAGGGCTCGTTCAGCTCGATCTCCTTGGCGATGGTCACGCCGTCATTGGTCACCAGGGGGGCGCCGAACTTCTTGTCGAGGATCACGTTCCGGCCGCGGGGGCCCAGGGTGATCTTGACGGTGTCGGCGAGCTGGTCGACGCCGCGCTTGATCTGCTCGCGCGCGTCCGCGTTGTACTTGATCATCTTGGCCATGATCTCACTCTCCTTCTATGGACCAGTAGTCGTCGACTAGAGGATGGCGAGGATGTCGCCCTCGCGCAGGATCAGGTAGTCGCCGCCGTCGACGCTCACCTCGGTGCCCGAGTACTTGCCGTACAGCACGACATCGCCCTTCTTGACCTCGGGCGCCACGCGGGTGCCGTCGTCGGCCACGCGGCCCGGACCGACGGCCATGATCTTGCCCTGCTGGGGCTTCTCCTTGGCGGTATCGGGGATGATGATTCCGCCCTTCATCGTCTCGGCCGCCATGGGCTCGACGATGACGCGATCGGCCAAAGGCTTGATGTTGAGAGCCATGGGCATCGCCTCCTTCTTCCCTATCTGGCTTATCGGGTTACGGCCTCTCGGTGCCTTTTGGCACTCCGGGCCTTCGTCTGCTAGACGCGCGTAAGATAACGCAACCCGCAGGGGTGGCAAGGAAAAATATCGAAGCCTGTCACGTCCATGCCATTATGGCAGTCCTTGCGGTTTTCAGCGGATCCGCAGGGAAACACAATTTCGCGGGCACAAGCTTTGGCTTGCGAAAAACGGGGCGGAATGTACTGTTGGCGTCGCTCGCAACGACCCCAGCCCGGAGAGATCCATGACCCCCGACCTGCGCCCCGTCCTCGCCGCCTCGGCCATGAACCGCTACCGCCTGGCGGATCTGAGCGACGACCTGCTCGGCGCCGATCCCCAGCGCGGCCTGCACGTCTCGCGGGAGGCGGCGCTGCGCATCAACACGGTGCGCGCCGAGACGGGCCTGCCGCCGGTGGGCGCCGGCCTGGTGCGCGCCCTCTTCGTCCTGGCCCGCGCGGCCGCGGGGCTGTTGTCGCGCTACGTGCAGGATGTGGATCCCGGGTTTCGCGAACGGGTGGCCCAGGCGCTGGCGACGGCGTTGACGCCCGAGCGACCCGAGGGGACGGCATCCGCCCCACGCCTCGGTGTCGATGGCGCGAGCCACCCCGACGCCGAACGCGCCCTGTCCCTGCTGCTGACGGGCTGGCTCGTCCGCAACCCCGCCCTGGCGGACGTCTGCGAGCTGATCGTCGAACCGGCTCCCGGCGACGACGACCTGCTGGAGCGGGCCTGGCTGGCCATGGCGCCCCTGCTGGACGCCAGCCCCGGCTTCGCCGACGACGAGCCGAGTCTCGGCGAGCTGCTCACCCGCCCCCTGCGCCTGGCGCCCGAGGACGCGAGCGCCCAGCTCCTGCTGGCCCACTCGGCCTGGTCCCGCTGGCTCGGCGACGAGGCCGACCCTCTGCTGTGGGCGGCCGGCGAACTCGAAGAGGAGCGGCGCCCCCGCTTCGACGGCCCCGGCCCCGCCGAGGCGATGCACTTCGAGACCGAGACCGAGACAGGAGCGCCCGGCGGCGACGACGAGGATCCCGAGGCCGAGCGCTACTCACCCGACAGCGACTGGATGCCGCGGCTGGTGCTGCTGGCCAAGAACACCCACGTCTGGCTGAGCCAGCTCTCGCGCCGTCACGGCCGCGAGATCGCCACTCTCGACGCGGTGCCCGACGTGGAGCTCGACGAGATGGCCGCGCGCGGCGTCACCGGCCTGTGGCTGATCGGGGTGTGGCAGCGCAGCCACGCCTCGCGCGAGATCAAGCGGCGACGCGGCAATCCCGAGGCCCTGGCCAGCGCCTATGCGCTCGAGGCCTACCGGGTGGCCGACGACCTGGGCGGCGAGGCGGCCCTGGACGTCCTGCGCGCGCGGGCCTCCGCGCGCGGCATCCGCCTCGCGGGCGACATGGTGCCCAACCACACGGGCGTCGATTCCGAGTGGGTCCACGCGCACCCCGAGTGGTTCGTGTCGGAGCCTCGCCCCCCCTTCCCCGCCTACGGCTTCGACGGCGACGACCTCTGCGAGCGCCCCGACCTGGACATCCGCATCGAGAACGGCTACGACGACCACAGCGACGCGGCCGTGGTCTTCCAGCGCACCGATCCCGGCAGCGGACGCACGCGGTACATCTACCACGGCAACGACGGCACCAACATGCCGTGGAACGACACCGCCCAGATCGACTTCCTCAACCCGGAGGCCCGCGAGGCGGTGATCCGGGAGATCGTGGCGGTGGCGCGGCGATTCCCCGTGATCCGTTTCGACGCGGCCATGGTGCTGGCGCGCCGCCACGTGCGCCGGCTCTGGCATCCGGAGCCGGGCGCGGGCAGCGACATCCCGGGCCGCGCGGCCCACGCCCTGAGCCAGGCCGACTTCGACCGGGCCATGCCGCGGGAGTTCTGGCGCGAGGTGGTGGACCGCATCGCCGCCGAGGCGCCCGACACACTGCTGCTGGCCGAGGCCTTCTGGCTGATGGAG
>CAZSNA010000150.1:0-4033 GCA_964607825.1 uncultured Fibrobacteraceae bacterium
CGGGCCAGGTCGGCGACGTCGCCGGGGCGGAACAGCACGCCGTCCTCCCCGTCGGCCAGGCATTCCGGGATGCCGCCGATGTCGGCGCCGACCACGGGCACCCCGGCGGCCAGGGACTCGAGCTGGGACAGGGGGCCGTTCTCGTACCACTCCGAGGGCAGCACGGTGAAGCGGGCGCCGCGGATCTCCACGGCCAGGTCGGCGGGGGCCAGCGGGCCCAGCAGCTCGATGCGGGCCGGGGCCAGCTCGTCGACCAGGGCGCGCAGCTCGTCCTCCAGGGGGCCCGAGCCGGCCAGCTTGAGGCCCGGCGGCGGCGGCGCGCCGGCCTCGCGCCGGGCGTCTTCCCAGCGGGCGTGGGCGCGCATCAGGGTGACCAGGCCCTTCTCGCGCGAGAGGCGGCCGAAGTAGAGGTAGGCGTCGCCGGGCGGGGCCTCGCCGGGGCGCCAGGCCGCCAGGTCCACGAAGTTGGACAGGTGCTCGAGCCTGTCGGCGGGATAGCCCCACTCGGCGTACTTGCGCGCGTAGAAGGCGCTCGGGCAGAGGAAGCGGCCGACGGTCGTCTCGTAGAGGCGCCGCGATCGCTGGTGGGCGGTCTCCACGGCTGCCAGCAGCGACGCCGCGGTCGAGCCCTTCACGCAGCGCCCGCGCACCGCCTCCCACAGTCGTCCGCCCCGGCAGCGCTCGCAGACGGCCCCGTCGCGCAGCATGTGGATGGCCGGGCAGAGCAGGCGCAGGTCGTGGAGGGTCATCACCACGGGCACGCCGTGCCGCCGCAGCACCGGCAGCAGCGAGGGGCTCAGGTGGTGGTAGATGTTGTGCAGGTGGGCCACGTCGGGCCGCGTCTCGCGGATCAGGCGGTCCAGGTTGCGGGCCGCCTCGCGGTTCCAGATCAGGGACGCGGCGGCGCCCGGGGCGAAGCGCGGCGCGCGGTAGTCGTGGGCGGCCGGGTAGTGGCGGTCCCAGGGAGAAGGCAGGACGTGCTCGTCGCGGATGGCGAACGGCACCACCGTCCAGCCGCGGTCGGCCAGGTCCTCAGCCTCCTGCAGCACGTAGCGGCCGACGCCGCCGGCGGGGCCCACGTCGTGGTAGAACTTGTTGATCAGCAGCAGGGTCGGGCCGCCGGACGCGCTCATGGCACCAGCCCCGGCAGGGTCTCGTCGGCCGAGCCCGGCACGAAGAGGTCCACCCAGTTGGCCACGCCGCTCTCCTCGAGGTTGAACTCGAGCACGGTCGCGCCGGCGCGCTGGGCCAGCATGGCCATGCCGGCGGCGGGCTGCACCAGGCCGGAGGTGCCGATCACCAGGAACAGGTCGCAGGCCTGCGCGGCCAGCGAGGAGGCCCGCATCACCTCGGGGTCGATGCCCTCGCCGAACCACACCACGCCCGGACGCAGCAGTCCGCCGCAGTCCCCGCACGAGGGGAGCAGGTCGAGGGGGACGTCCTCGTTGAGGCCCTCGCGGCCGCAGGCGGTGCAGCGCAGGGTCCACAGGGAGCCGTGGAACTCCAGCACGTTCCGGCTGCCGGCGCGCTGGTGCAGGCCGTCCACGTTCTGGGTGATGATGGTCAGCTCGCCCACCCGCTCGGCCAGGTCGACCAGGGCCGTGTGGGCCGCGTTGGGCTCGCAGCCGGCCACCACGCCGCGGCGCCAGTCGTACCAGCGCCAGACCTTGTCCGTGTCGCGGGCGAAGGCCTCGGGGGTGGCCAGGTCCTCGGGGCGCTCGTTCTCCCAGTAGCTGTCGGGACCGCCGCGGAAGGTGGGCACGCCGCTGGCCGCGGAGATGCCGGCGCCGGTCAGGACGGCGACGCGGGAATCCGGGCCGAGTCCGTCGCGGACGGCGTCGAGGGTGAGGTCGGTCCGGGACAAGGCGGCGTCCTTCCGGGGACGGGAACGGTTGCGGTCCGCGTGGCGAGGCCCCATCATCGGGGGGGTGTGCGCGACGTGTCAATATCGTTCGGATCATCGTGCGAGAACCGGCCGGGGGAGGACATGTTCCCGAGATGGTGTCTCATTCCGCTGCTGGTCTGCAGCCTGTGGACGGCGGCCGTCGCCGCTGATCCGGTCCCGGCCGACGCCGCGCCGGCGCTGGAGGTCCGCATCCACCGCCACCCCGACGTCCATCCCGACTTCGAGGCCGAGACCCGCGCCGCCCTGGCGAGCCGGGGCGCGGCCCTGCGCGATGAGCTGTGGCCCTTCGCCCTGCCGCCCGCGCGCATCGAACTGCACCTGGTCGACACCGCCGCCTTCCGCGACACGTTGCGAGGCCGCGTCGCCGACTGGGGCGTCGGGGCCGCGTCGGGACGCACCGCCTGGGTCGACTGCCAGCGCATGCCGGCGGTGGGGCGCACCGTGGGCTACGTCGCCCTGCACGAGGTCGCCCACTGCCTGCTGAACCAGGCCCTGGGGCGCGCGTCGGTCCCGTCCTGGTTCCACGAGGGCGTCGCCCAGCAGGTCTCGGGCGAGTGGCGCTTCCGCGACACCGTCTCGCTGATCATGGACGGCGGCGTGCCGGACCTGCGGGGACTCGAGGGGCGCTTCCCCCACAACACCCACTGGGCCGACCGGGCCTACCGCACCAGCCTGCTGGCCGTGCAGACCCTGCGCGACCGCCACGGCGACCGGGTGATCCCCGACCTGGTGCTGGCCACCCGCCAGCGGGGCGACTTCGGCGCCGCCTTCGCCGAGGTGACCGGCGAGGACGACACCGCCTTCGCCGACCGGTTCGCCCGCTCCATGCGACTGCGCTTCGGCTGGCTCATCACCCTGACCCGCTGGCCCACGCTGTTCGTGCTGATGGCCCTCGGCTTCGCCCTGGGCGCGGTGCTGCGGATTCGCCGGACGCGGCGGCGGCTGGAGGAGATGGTCGACCACGAGGAGGAGCGGCCGGATTCGGATCAGGAGGAAACAACCCATTGACGCGGTGCGGATTGCAGCCTGCAACCACGCCGTCCGCGCCCCGCTCGACGTGAATCGCTCCGTTCAGTTCGGGACCGACCCCTATCGTCGCTCCGCCGGGCCGCCACGACGGGGCCGCACGGGGAATCACGGGAAACCCCGGGATCGAGCTAGAAATCATGCCATTCTGACAATCCGATCATTGACAAGACGCTCCGATTGTCCATAGTTGAGTGCCAAGGAGCGACGCCGCTTCGCGATCCGCCCCATACGCGCGACGGGCAGGAGGCCCTCAAGACCGGATCGTCAACGAAGCGGATCTCCATTGCATTGCTGTATATAGCGTTACGTGCGCTCTTGTCGGTGCCGTCGTACTTGGCACCCGAGTTGCAAACGTGACCGACTAGCTCGACACCTTCGTCCGACACCGATCACGCAGCCTTGGAGACACCATTTTGATCCTGGACCGGCGAGAACGGATCTCCACCGGACTCATCCTGGCACTTCTGAGCTGTTTCTGCACCGTCGCCCTCGCGGACACGGTGCCGGTCTCGTTTCACTGGAGTCCGCCCGTCGACGGCGCGCCGGTCGACCACTACGTCGTCTACGCCAGCCAGAATGACGAGGCCTACCGCCTGGAGGCGACCGTCTCAGACACGACCTACGTGCTGGAGGCGGAGCTGGGCGTCGAGTATCGGATCCGTGTGAGCGGCGTCTCGGCCGGGGGACACGAGGGCGTCATGAGCCGTCCGTCCGAGGTGGCCTTCCTGCCCGAGCCCCAGCCCGAGGACGGCGGACCGCCCCTGAACTCGGGTCTGCAGTCCAACTATCCGAATCCCTTCAATCCCGAGACCACCATCCGCTACGGGATCCCCGAGAGCCTCGAGGTCTCCGCGAAGGTGCGCCTGGAGCTCTTCGACGTGCGCGGCCAGCGCGTCCGCGAATTCCCCGTGGACACCAGCCCCGGCTGGCACGAGGTGCAGTGGAACGGTCGCGACCAGAGCGGCGTCGTCATGCCCTCGGGCCACTACGTGGTGCGTCTGATGGCCGGGGGCGAGGTCTCCACCTGGAAGATGACGATGGTCAAATGATATGGAACGGCTAGTCAAGCCTTGTACCGGCCCCGGGCGTCAGCCCGGG
>CAZSNA010000151.1:0-3959 GCA_964607825.1 uncultured Fibrobacteraceae bacterium
GTCCTCCTGCCGGGCGCCGGCGGCGTTCAGCGCCGCGACGACGCTCGCGTGTCCGTACCGCGCCGCCAGCGTCGCGGCCGTGGCGCCGCCGCCGTCGCAGGCGTTCAGGTTCGGCGTACACGACGCCAGGCGCCCGACCACATCCCCGTACCCTCGCATGGCGGCCGCATGGAGGGGCGTGCCGCCGGTACGGGCCTCGCGAGCGTCGGGCCGGGCGCCGGCGTCCAGCAGGTCGTTCACGATGTCCAGGTGTCCGTTCTGCGCGGCGCGCATCAGCGGCGTCTGGCCGAAGTCGTTGCCGCGGTTCGGGTCGGCGCCGGAGGCCAGCAGCGCGGCGGCCAGCTCGGGCTGTCCGTGGCCCGCGGCGATCCACAGGGGCGTGCGGGCCCAGTCGTCGACGGCGTTCACCTCGGCGCCGCGACCGATCAGGTAGGCGCCGGCCTCTCCCCGGCCCCGCCAGGCGGTCTCGTGCAGGGGCGTGCTGCCCCAGTCGTTGCGGACGTTCAGATCGGCGTCGCCGGCCAGCAGGCGCTCCATCATGGGCACCTGGCCGTTCATGGCCGCGAAGTGCAGCAGGGTGTAGCCGTCGTCGACGCGGGCCTCGGGATCGGCGCCGGCGGCCAGGGCGGCGTCGAAGACGTCGGTGCGGCCGGAGCGCATGGCCATGTGCAGCAGGTTCTGCCCGGCCGCGGTGACCAGATCCAGCGGCGCGCCGGCGTCCATCAGGAGGCGGCAGCAGAGACTGTCGCCGGCCGACGCGGCGAAGCTCAGGGACCAGGCGCCGTTGTCGTCCTGGAAGGCGAGGTCGGCGCCCTGGGCGATGAGGAAGACGACCATGTCGGGCTGGCGGCGAACGGCGGCGACGTGGAGGGGGGTGCTGCGGTCGGTGTCGTGGGCGTCGATGGCGGCGCCGTGCTTCACGAGGAGCTCGGCGATCTCGACATGGCCGATGGCGGCGGCGACGTGGAGCGGGAGGTCCCGGTACTGGGAGTCGTCCTTCTGGTGGACGAGGGACGGGTCGGCGGCGAGAAGGGTCCGGACCTGAGCGAGGTCGGCGGCTTCGACGGCGCGGTGGATGTCGCCGGCGTGGAGAGGGGCGGCCGACGCGACGAAGGCCAGGGCGAAGAGCAGGCGTTTCATGGGGGTCCTCCGGGTCAGGGGTCGGCGATGCGGCGGACGTCGATCCTCTGCGCGGGGGCCGGTGGGGGGCCGGGCGCGGGGGGGTTGGGTTGATACGGGGAGTTCAGGATGAGGTTGCGTGGGGAGTGGGGTATGGGAGGTCAAAACCGGGGGCCCACGTGGGGATGTATCTTGGGTCAGACATCAAAATAGGGGGGGCAAAGTTTCGCCGACGTAGACGCAGGGGCGATTCACTTGAACGCAATCCCTGAAGGGCTCTATACTCGGACAGCATATATCTCATTCAGATCGGAGATCAGCATGGCCTTCGACCTCGGCAATCTCAGCAAGATCGATCTAAGAAAAGTGTGGAACAACGAGGCGATCGACTTCACGCCGTGGCTCGCAGAAGAGGAGAATCTCAAGCTCCTCGGAGAGACGGTGGGACTCGATCTGGAGCTAGAAGCCAAAGAGAAGGACGTCGGCCATTATCGTGCAGACATCCTCTGCAAAGACACCTCTGACGACACGTGGGTGCTGATCGAGAACCAGCTCGAACGGACCAACCACACCCACCTCGGACAGATCATCACATACGCGGCTGGGCTGAACGCCGTAACGATCATCTGGATCGCCAGCAGCTTCACAGACGAACACCAGGCCTCGATCGAGTGGCTGAATGAAGTCACTGGGGACGAGATACGCTTCTTCGGTCTGGAGATCGAATTGTGGCGAATCGGGGATTCCAAGATCGCCCCAAAATTTAATATCGCGGCGAAACCCAACGAATGGACAAAGGGCGGCGGCGTCACCGGGATGCGCCAGAGAGCCATGACCGACACTCGGAAGCAACAACTCCAATTCTGGCATGGGTTCAAAGAGTACGCCCTCGCCCACGCAATACGGATCAAGCCGACAAAACCTCGACCACAGAGCTGGATGAATATTTCGATCGGGAAATCTGGTTTCAGGCTGGAAGCTATCATGGCGGTCAAGTATCTCGAGCAGGAGCATGGCGGACAAGGCGTGCGAGCGCAGTTCGCCGTGACGGGCGAGGATGCCAAGAAGCACTTTGCGCTGATCGAGGATCGGCGGGATGAGATCGAGAACATGCTCGGACCGGGGCTGGTCTGGCATAATCCCGATGAGACGAAGAGATGCACAATCTACAAGGCACTTCGGGGGAATGTGGAGGACGAGAGCGAGCATCCCCAGCTTTTTGCATGGCTGACGGAGGAGCTTGACCGCTTCCATGAGAAGCTCGGTGTGATTGTGCGGGATGTGGCAGCGATCGTGGCTTCGGGGCAGGCGGATCTTGAATGATTCTCTCTCAACTCCTCTACCGATTACTGAGAAACACCTCATCTCGGTGAAACTCAAGTTGCTGCCTCTGCATAGTCGAGAACCCGCCGACATCCAACTGAACATCCGGATCGAACCCCATCCTCAGTACAGACTCCCTGTTCACCGCTGGGGAGTAGATGAGCCGCCCGCTTCCGGAGAACGTGATGAACCCCCGGTCGAACAGGTGGTCCACGTTAGGCGTCAGCATCAGACCGTTTTCAGGGTCTAAACGCTGCTCGTTCGAGCTGTGACGCCACGGCCGGATGTGGCTGGCGATCAGGTGCTCGGCTCGGTCGACCTTCGTCACGCGACAGCATTTTTCATGGGTGTACACAAGGCTGCGGAATCGCCCCTGCCCGACTCGTGCATCTATGATCTGCTCGCGCTCAGTTTCAGGGATCTCCGCGAGCTGGCGGATTTCCATGACGATGCGTCGTTCCCAACGTTCTTGGACGGGGTTGTCTTCCTGGGCCGGATCGCGGGCGATCAGAGGCGGCCTATCGAGGACGTCCAGCAAGGGAGCTCCGATCAGCAACGCCAACTGGGACATCAGGCGCTTCGGCAACTCGGTCAAGTAGACACTCTGGATCCCCCGGCCATCCTCCAACAAAGGTGCATACTTCTGAGGTAACAGAGGGCGGAGCCGCTCCATGTGTTGAGCTGGTTTCAGGGGCTCTGGGAAGTCCTGATAGGCAACATCAACCCGCCATCCGATGGCATTCCAGTCCTCGCCAGCCCGTCCGAATTCGGGTGGCTTCGGAGCTTCGTAGCAGTGGGAGGTGATGATGCCGTACGATGGGATCAGCGTCTTGGCGAACGAGAGAACGACGTCGCCTGGAGCGACGACACGCATGAAGTCGTAGAACGGATTATGGGCTCCATTCGTCTTGCGCTTAGGAGACCACAGGTAACCACCTGATCGCTCGTGGCGATATGTCTTGTTCTGATTGACCCACCAGTATCTCATAGATCTAGGACTCGTTTGATATTCGAAGCCATACTTCAATCACTGACTAGAACGAGTGATCCCAGCTGGACAGTATCATGGTCGAGGGATTGGGGTCAATTCCGTGGCTGCCGGGGTGGTCACCATAGGGCAGTAGTGGATACTGAAGAGAATCCAACCTGGATCACACGCTTTTCAGATATCATGTTACCAGCTAGATCGTTCCAACTGTTGCAGTTATTCTGACCGGGATTTTCGCGGCTAGCAACGCTACCATGAATCGCAACCTGTAAAGGGATACAGATGGTTTTAGGATTTCGCAGAGGACCTGATCTCCTAGAAACCAGGGAGATCGAAGACAACCTGCTCCTGGCAATCGGTGACTTAGACGCCGGGAACGAAGCGTGGCTCATCTCCCCCTACTTGACCATAGACAAGTTGAGCACCCTCCGACGCCAGATCACCGAGGCCTGCAAGCGCGGGGCTACGGTGAATGTTGTTGTGCGAGACGAGCCTGATCAGGTCAACCCGGCCAAGTCAGGATTCAAGG
>CAZSNA010000152.1:0-3944 GCA_964607825.1 uncultured Fibrobacteraceae bacterium
ACAGGAAGTGCCGACCCGCCGTTCCCGTCGAGGCCCCCCTCCGGGCCCCGCACTACTCGCCGTATAACGCCTTCACCGAACTCCACGTCGCGTCTTCGTTCGACACGGGTGATGCCGCCTGTATCACCACCACCATGTCGTTGAAGTCGTTGTCGGTCTCCGAACCGACGCCGCCGCCGTAGTCCAGGTCCTCCCAGGCCAGGACGTAGGTCTGCACGCCGTCGTTCAGGTGCGTCACGTTGTAGACCAGGCACTGGGGGTCGCCGTCGAAGGGGGCGTGCCCGGCGCCGGACCCGTCGGGTCCGAGGTCATTGTAGAAGCGGTTGGTGAAGAACAGTTCGGGCTCGGGGGCGTTGACCCCGGCGTCGTACTCGCCGTTGGGATTCATGTAGAAGCCGAACCGCGTCACGCCGTTGGGCAGGGAGATGGTCACGCTCTCCCCTTCGCCCAGCCCGCCCTCGATGAACATCGTCTCGTCGCCGGCGCCGATGAACGGCGGCGAGATCAGATCCTCGGCGTACCAGCCCATGTTGTTCCGGTTGTGGTTGCCGGCGATCTCGCGGACGACCAGGCCCTTGATGCTGTCGTCCTCCCAGTAGGCCGGATCGGCGTCTCCGCCCAGAAAGCCCTCGTAGTCGGTCGCCGCATCGATCACGCCCACGCCGAATTCGGCGTCGAGGACCGTCTGCAGGGGGACCGAGTCCCAGGAGGACCCCCAGGTGACGTCGAAGGCCGCGACCGAGACCGGCACGACGAGGATGAGGAGACAGAGGGTAGAGATAGCCATTCGCTTCATGGGTGATCTCCTTCGGATTTAGTTGAGCCCAACTTCCCACTATAGATATCGGCCCAAGGGCTTACATCTTTAGCATTATTTTTGATTCTTTGACATTTTTAGCTCTATTGTCCACATGTGAGGACGATCCGGCGGCTTGATGACACCCTCCAGAACGTGTACCCGCTCGTCCTCGCGATCTGCACGTCAGCCGATCCTGCAATTGGCCCGCGGCCGAGGGTCGAACAGTCCCTTTGCAATTCCCACATTGACCTAAAGAATACCCGCGAGCTGCCGAATACTGGAGCGTTCCAGCCCTGATCGGGGCTCGGTCTGTGTCTCAGAGGAAGGTAGGAAGATGCATACCCGAACACGCGTCATCGGCGCTCTCGTCCTGTTCGGCCTGATCGCCGGACCGCTGTCCGCCACCATCGCCCTCGCCCAGGGCCCCACGGCTTCCGAGTACGGCGTCGTACTCAACCTCTCCGGTCGGCAGCGGATGCTCACCCAGAAGATGAGCAAGGAGATCCTGCTGGTCGCCCTGGACATCGGCGCCAAGAAGAACCTGATGAACCTGAAGAGCACCGCCAACATGTTCGACGAGACCCTGCGGGGTCTGCGCGACGGCGACGCCCGGCTCCGGCTGCCGCCCACGACCAACGCGGACATCCGCGCCCAGCTCGACGTGATCGAGGGCATCTGGGCCGGCTTCAAGCCGGTGGTCGACGAGATCGTGGCCAACGGCAGCGTCACGCCCGCGCAGATCGCCGTCATCGCCGAGAAGAACCTGCCGTTGCTCAAGGAGATGAACAACGCGGTCAAGATGTACGAGGTCGACGCCAGCGCCGCGGGCCTGAGCGCCGATCCCGGCCTGGCCGTGACCATCAATCTGTCGGGCAAGCAGCGCATGCTGTCCCAGAAGATGAGCAAGGAGTACCTGCTCATCGCCTACGGGCACGAGGTCGAGGCCAACCGCACCAGCCTGAAGGGCACCTACGAGCTCTTCGACCGCACCCTGCTGGGTCTGCTGGACGGCAACGCCGAGCTGAAGCTGCCCGGCACGCCCCAGCCGAACATCCGCGCCCAGCTCGCGAAGGTCCAGACCATCTGGTCCGAGTTCATGCCGGCCATGGTCTACGCGACCGATCCCGAGATCGTCGCGCTCGATCCCGACACGACGAAGCTGGTCGCCATCAAGAACCAGCCGCTGCTCAAGGAGATGAACAAGGCCGTGAAGCTCTACGAGCTGAGCGCGGCCCAGGTCTCGGAATCGTAGCGGAGACGACCGGGTTCGACACGGAACGGAACGATCGAGAGGGCGCCCCGCCGACCGGCGGGGCGCCCTTCTTTTTTACGGTTCTCGGCGGGACCTACTTCACCAGCGTCATGCGCTGGACCGCCGTCCGGCCGTCGGCCATGAGCTTGGCGAAGTACACGCCCGAGGGCTGGCGGGTCGGCCGCCAGGCCACCTCGTGACGACCCGCCGCCCTCACGCCGTCGACCAGCACGTCCACCCGACGGCCCGCGGCGTCGAAGATCTCGAGCCGGGTCCGCCCCTCGCGTTCGAGCGTGAAAGCCAGAGTCGTCGAGGGGTTGAAGGGGTTGGGCACGTTCCCCTCGAAGGCGAAGGCCCGCGGCGCCGCCTCGGCCCCCGTGGACGTGGCCACGACCACGGCTTCGTCCACCGTGATCGTGTCGGTCTCGCAGGGGGTCTCGACGATCAGGGTCACCGCATACCGTCCCGGCGCGGCGTAGTGATGGGTCGGGTTCGGCTGGTCCGAGGTGCCGCCGTCACCGAAGCTCCACGACCAGGACGTGATGGGGACGCCGAGGCTCTGGTCGGTGAAGGCGATCGTCACGGTGTCGATGCCCGCGGCGGCGGACTGGTCGAAGTCCGCGTGCAGGGAGTCGCAGACGGCGATGTAGTCGGGCTTGACCATCACGTCGCCGCCGCAAGGATTGCCGACCGACAGGGACACGGGATACAGGCCCGGCGCCTGGTACGTGTAGACGGGCGACTGGACGTTGTCGAGGCCCCCGTCGCCGAAGTCCCAGTCCCAGGTGGTGGGCGAGCCGGTGCTGTCGTCCACGAAGGTGGTGGTCAGCGGCGCGAAGCCGCTGGTGACGGTGGCGTGGAAGTCCGGCGCCGGGACCGGATCGACGGTGATCAGGCCGGGCAGGGTCAGCATGTCGCTGCCGCCGGGGCCGGAGACGGTCAGGCTGACCGTGTAGGTGCCCGGGACGTGGTAGACGTACACGGGATTCGGGACGAAGTCCGTGCCGCCGTCGCCGAAGTCCCACTGCCAGCTCGTGACCGGACCGCCGGACAGGTCCGTGAAGTTGACCGTCAGGGGCTGGCAGCCGCTGGTGGGCATCGCCGAGAAGGCGGCCGTCGGGACCTGGGCCATCTGCACCGCGAGCTGCGCGTTGACCAGGCCGTAGCCGGAATACTCGTCCCAGCCGGGCATCGACTCGACGCTCATGACGTCCGTGCAGCTGTTCACCAGCACATCGCGCACCTCCATGGACGTCAGGGCGGGATTGGCCGAGAGGATCAGGGCGCAGACGCCCGCGGCGTAGGGCGCCGAACAGGACGTGCCGTTGAAGTAGGGCTCCAGGTCGCCCGGCCTGTATCCGGCGGCGCCGGTGATGTCGGTGGTCGGCAGGATGGTGGGCGCCAGCACGTCCACCGCGTCCGGGGCGTCCTGGGCCAGGGCGCCGTAGTTGGAGCCCCACCAGCGCTCGCCGTCGCAGGTGTAGCCGTTGGGGTCGGGCACGACGCCCGGATCGCACTCGGACGGCAGGCTGCTGCTGCGCTTGCGGTCGCCGCAGGGCGAGGCGGCGCCCACGGCGATCACGTCGGGGTGGTTGGCCGGGTAGTCGATGAACGGCGTGTTGTCGTTGCCGGTCGCGGCCAGCAGGACGAGCCCGGCGTTGACGGCGTACTGGATGGCCGGATCCATGAACGGGTCCGTGTTGATGCCCGCGGCGCTGAAGCTCATGCTGATCACGTGTGCGCCGTTGTTGGCCGCGTGGAAGACCGCGCTCGCCGCGTTGGACAGCAGCAGGTTGCCCGCGGTGTCGGCCACCTTCAGGGGCATGATCGCGCAACCGCCGGCGACGCCGGCGGTCACCAGGCCGTTGTCGGGGATGGCCGCCGCGACGCCGG
>CAZSNA010000153.1:0-3863 GCA_964607825.1 uncultured Fibrobacteraceae bacterium
TGACCGACATCATCCTCGAGGAGGGCGGCACCCTCGACAAGTACGAGGGCGACGCGATCCTGGCCTTCTGGAACGCGCCCACCGACCAGCCGGACCACGCGGTGCGGGCGTGTCGCGCGGCGGTGCGGTGCCAGCGGGCGTTGGCGGCGCGGCGCGACGAGTTCCGCGAGCGGTCGGGGAAGGATCTGTACGCGCGGATCGGCCTGCATACCGGCGAGGTGGTGGTGGGCAACATGGGTTCGCGGCAGCGCTTCGACTACACGGTGCTCGGCGACGCGGCGAATCTGGCGTCCCGGTTGGAGGGGGCGAACAAGGCCTTCGACACCCACGTGATGATCAGCGAGTTCACGCACGCGCAGGCGGGCGACGGGTTCGAGCTGCGGCCGCTGGGGCCGATCCGGGTGGTGAGTGAGGAGGCGGTGCCGGATCGGGCGGCGTTCGCGGAAGCGCTGGCGGTGTGGCGCGAGGGGGATGCGGAGCGGGCGCGGGGGATGTTCGCGAGAGCGGTGGATGACCCGGCGGCGGCGGCGTGCGCGAGGCGGCTTGAGGACGGCGGTGAGGCCGGCGTCTGGAACCTGACGAGCAAGTAGGACGCGAGTCGATCCTCCATGTATCCACATATATCGCTGGGAGAGTAGACATGCGCTTGCGCTCCACGGCCGTTTCTCTATTGGTTGCCATCCTGATCCTGACCCTTGGCTGTTCAGACGATCCCACCTCGCCGGGTGTTCAAAACACCCTACTCGTTCCATGGGGGTATCCGACGATCCAGTCCGCTCTGGACGCCGCCGCGGCCGGCGACACCATCCTCCTCGCAGCCGGCACGTATACGGACCGACAGGAATACACGACTTTCTACGGACGTACGTTCGAGGCCGCCGGCATCCTGGTGCCCGGCGTGGTCATACGCGGCGCCACGGGTGATCCGTCCGACGTGATCATCGACGGACAGGGCGTCGGCTGGGGCCTGTGGGGCTATCAGGTCGGCGACAGCACCGGCATCGCCGATCTGACCGTACGAAACACACTGTGGGGGATCAGCGGTTATGAGGCCTCGCCCTGGATCGAGAACTGCATCCTGGAAGACAACGGCAACGTCCAGGAGGAGGGGCACAGCGCAGGCACGGGTATGTATTTCGACAGGTCGTTGTCCACGATCACCGGCTGCATCTTCAGAAACAACCAGGCTCGATCCGGAGCCGGCGCCACGTTTTCGACATCGTCGGACGTCCGGCTCGTCGAGTGCCAATTCCGGGAGAACACGGCGACCTCTAGCGGCGGCGGTTTATCCGTCGGCAACAACAGTCAGGCGACTCTGATCGACTGCATGATCATCGGCAACAGCTCCGACGATGTCGGCGGTGGCATCCATTGCCATGGAGACAGCCTTGTGGTTCGGGGTGGGTCGATAACGGGAAACACGGCCCTGAATGAAGGTGGAGGCCTGATGGTACGCAGCATCGCCCAGGCCTGGATCGAGGACGTCAACATCCAGGACAATGAGGCTCCCACCGGCGCCGAGGGCAGTGCGGACCATGCCGGGGCGATCTACCTGGTCTGCTGCGGGCCAGGCATCTACGAATGGACAGGTAACGTGATCATCGACAACGAGGACTGCGAGTGAGAACTCCGACATCCTGGAGCCGAGCCACCAGAGGGCAGTATCATGAATGATGCGCACCGCCCCACTTTCGAACAGGTCTACATGGCCTTCGCCGTCACCATCGCGCAGCGCTCCACCTGCAAGCGTCTGCAGGTCGGCACCGTCATCACCACCACCGACTGGCGCAAGGTCCTGGCCATCGGCTACAACGGCAACGCCGCCGGCCTGCCCAACGTGTGCGACCGCGCCGAGGCCGGGCACTGCGGGTGCCTGCACTCGGAGGAGAACGCGGTCATCAACTGCGACTCGCCGCGGTCGGTGGAGAAGTACGTGTTCGTGACGCACCTGCCGTGCGCGATGTGCGCGAAGCGGCTGGTGAATCTGGGGAACGTGCGGAAGGTGTGGTATCTGGAGGAGTATCGGAGCGACGTGGCGTTGGAGATCTTCGCGACGACGGGGATCGAGGTGGAGAGATTCGCGGCGGAGCTGCCGTAGGACGGTAGGTCAAAACCGGGGTCCCACGTGGGGCCGCTTCCGGTCAGGACATCAAGATCACGGTCCTCCGGGGGACCGTTTTTCTGTGGATACCCCTGCGGTGCTTAATCCACTCGAGCAGCTCGAGCCTGCAGGTCGCCGATGCCGGAACTCGCCGGCTCGCGGCCGCATTGAACCGCTCGCGCCCCTGACGACCGTTCCCCGTCGAAAGGCCACCCATGAAACCGCTGACCTCCGCTCTGCTCGTCCTGTCGCTCCTGGTTCCCATCGCCGTACAGGCCGCCGACCCCGGCATCACCGTGACCGGGCGCGGCGAGGTGCGCCTCGCGCCGGACGAGGCCGTGCTGCGCTTCGCCGTCGTATCCCTGGAGCCGGAACTGGCCGCGGCCAAGGCGGCCAACGACCGGGTCATGCGCGACGCGCTGGACCGGGTCCGGGCGCTGGGCGTGTCCGAGGACCGGATCCGGACCGACCGGCTGCAGGTCGAGCCCGTCTCCCAGGCGCGCCGCGCCACGGAGATCGACGCCTATCGGGTCACCACCTCCGTCATGGTCGCCGTGGGGAAGCTGGACCGCCTGGACGCCGTCGTCGCCGCGGTCCTGGAGGCCGGCGTGAACCGGATCGACGAGCTGAGTTTCCGCCGCACCGACTACCGGATCCAACGCGATCGGGCGTTGCGCCTGGCGCTGGAAGCCGCCCGCGACAAGGCGGATCTGATGGCGGAGACGCTGGACAGGGAGATCGGCGCACCTCTGTCGATCCAGGAGGGTCTGCGTCGGACGGCGCCCTCCCCGTCGAACGTCTCCCGGACCTTCGGCGGCGCCGAGACCTCCGAGGACGGACCGCTGGCGCCGGGACTGATCTCCATCTCGGCGTCGGTCACGGTGACGTTCGCGATGAACGAGGGCTGATCGGCGGACGGAAGGTCAAAACCGGGGTTCCACGTGGGGCCGTTTCCTATTCAGACGACAAAACCACATCACCACGTGGTGATGTGGCTTTGCCAACCACTCAGCTTACTTGAGCAACACCAACTTGTCCGTCGCCGCCACCCCGCCGGCCTCCAGCCGCACGAAGTAGACGCCCGACGCGACCCGGGCGCCCGCGTCATCCGCGCCGTCCCAGACCACCCGCGACATGCCCGCCGCCTGCGGTCCATTCACCAGGGTCCGCACCTTGCGGCCTGCGGCATCGAACACCGCCACCTCGGCCTCCCCCTCACGCGCCAGCTCGAACTCGATCGTCGTGCGGGGATTGAACGGGTTCGGATACGCGCCGATGAGCCGCGCCTTGCCGTTCTCCGGCACGGTCTCTCCAGCCCCCGTCCCGTCATCCGGCGACAACACCACCAGCGCCATCTTCGCCAGCTCCAGCTCCACCGACCAGCCCTGCATGTCGTAGGCCACGGCCTCGGCCGTCACGCTGCCGTTCACCGGCCCCGCGCCGCCGTACGTCGGATCCTGGCTGTTCACCGTCTCCACCCACTCACCGCCGGCCGGCAGCCCCACGCGGTATCCGCTCAGGTCCGAGTTGGAGAAGTTGCAGATCACCACGTGGTGATGTCCGTCCAGGTCCCAGCGACGGAACGCCATCACGTTGCCCGACTCGTTCAGGTGATGCGCCTCCACCCCCGCGTCGGCCCGCAGCGCCGGCGAGCTCGTGCGCAGGCCGATCAGGTCGCTGAAGTAGGCGAAGACGTCGGCATACGTGGCCTTCTTCGACCAGTCGATGCGGTTCTCCGCGTCGGTGCCGAAGTCGTAGTCTT
>CAZSNA010000154.1:0-3746 GCA_964607825.1 uncultured Fibrobacteraceae bacterium
GACGACATGGCCCAGCCCTTGGCCTTGGGCGAGACGACGCCCTCGCGGTTCAGGCGATCGGCGATGGACTTGAAGCCGAGGCCCGCGCCGCCGGTGTACCAGCCGAAGATGCGGCGGATCACCTCGACGCGGTCGGGGGTGCTGGGCAAGAGGCGCACGTGCTCGCGGTCGGAGCCCTTGACCTTCTGGCCGCGGCTGACGGTGCGGACGGGATTGCCCACCGGATCGAGGATCAGCTTCTGGCCGTCGTCGGTGTTGCGGACGATCTGGAACAGCGCGCCGTTCTGGTCGAAGTAGCCGAGGTCGTAGCCGTAGGGCGCCATGCCGCCTGGCCACCAGCCCTGGTCGGCCAGGGAAACGAGCCCGCGGATGACGGCCTTCGAAAGCGTGGCCGACTCGTCGCGGGCGGCCTCCTGCTTGAAGAAGCGCAGGTACCTGTCGGCGGCCGTGCCGGTGAAGCCCTCGGAGGTGTAGATGATCTTGATCCCGGCCTGCGTGAAGAGGTAGCGATAGTAGCCCACCTCGTCGCCGGACATGCGGCCGAAGCGCTTGACGTCCCAGACCAGGATGCAACACCACCGGCAGCCGTCCGAACGGGCCGCGTCCAGCATGGACAGGAAGCCCTGCCGGTTCTCGCCCGAGGTGCCGGAGACGCCGTCGTCGACGAACTCGGCCACCACCTCGAAGCCGTGCTCGGCGGCGTAGCGGAGGATCTCCTTGCGCTGGTCGCCGAGGGATTTCTCCTGGCGGTCGGTGGAGCGGCGCAGGTAGATGGCCGCGGGGACGCGGTTGTCGGGTCGTGGGTTCATAGTGACAGTCAGCCAGTCTAGCCCGTGGTCATCAAGTCAATTGCTGTCTTCGCAAGCTCTATCTGTGTCGCAAGTTACGGAATCGCCCGCGACGGAGCAACGGCCCAGCCGGGCCTCGTACGCCCGGATCGCCCAGGTGACGAGGAGGCCGAGGGCCTCGTCCAGGGCGGCCGGGTCAACCAGTTCCGTGCCCTCGGCCACGGTGAGGCGGGGCTCGGTGACGCGCGTCGTCGCGGGGCGGCTGGGCCTCGCGCCGGGGTCGTCTTTGCCGCGCTCGGCTTTCACGATTCCGCAGCCTCTTCCCCGGGCCCGAGCAGCCTCTGGACCTGGCCGATGACCGCCGCCTCGAACTGGGCCGCGGTCTCGCGGTCGATGGGGTGATGCAGCGGATGCGGGCGGCCCGAGGCGGCCAGCTTCCTGGGAAAGGTCAAGAAGAGGTGGCCCGACCGGTCCTTGCGGATGGCGATGTCGTTGAGCAGCACCCCGCCGTAGACACAGGAAGCGAAGGCGACCAGGCCGCTCGTGCTGTCGGGGGCCAGGCGGATCCGGACTGCGGTGATGGTGTGGATTTCAGTCGTCTGGACTGGCTTCTCAGACATGGTCGTCGTCCTCCCGGGGGGAAGCAGAAGCGGGCGCTTCAGCTCGAAAGTCGCGCACAGAAATCACAGAATTCCCGGTCGGGGGTCCGGAAGCCGAATTCTGTGATTTCTGTGAGTGGATTTGCGGGTTCACGTCGAAAGTCGGGCTGGGTGTACGGCCCCGCCCCGAGCGCGGCGGATCGGGCCGGAGGCGGATGATCTCGTGCTCGATGAGCAGGCCCAGGGGCGGGTCCAGATCGGCGGGCTTCTTGAACCGGGCCCGCAGGGGCATGTAGGCCTCGCGCCTGGTGAAGCTCGTCACGTCGTTGCGGAGGATCCAGGCCAGGACGTACCGCGCCAGCTCGGCGATCGGATCGGCCCCCATCATGTCGAAGGCGATCTGGGCGTGAGTGACGAGGTACTCGGTGATGCGCAGGGCCCGGCGCATGGGGTTTGGGCCGACGCCCAGGGGCGCGCTGGCGTCGGACTCCAGGGCGTGGTCGGCCAGTTGCAACAGGCCGGCGATGCGAACGGTCTCGCCCGCGAGCTTGTTGGCCCAGTCGGCAACGTCCTCGTACTCGCCACCGAGACCCAGCTTGCCCTCGTTCTTCGCCCTGAGCCCCACCACCAGTTCGTAGGCGGCCGCGGTGAATTCCATGGGCCGGGACTTCACCTCCCCCGTCTCGTCGCGCCGGGTGGGCCGCCGCAGGAGCGAGGTGATCGCGTCCTCGTAGGCCTGACTGACCTCCAGCGGGACGGGCGGCGGGTCGGGGTCGCGGCGGCCGACGAGGCTCTCGGGGATCGACCACAGGAAGCGGGCCAGCAGGCCCCGGCCGCGAAAGCCCTTCTTGTCGCGCAACGAGGCGATGACGTCGGGCTGGATTGCCAGGCCGATGGTGATGGCGGGTTCCTGGATGGTCCCGCCCTCGCGTCCGATGCGGTCGGTCGTGATCTGATTGCCGCTGTGGCCCTTGAGGTAGACGTCGATGTTCGGGACCCCGTTGGAGTAGCGGCCGCCCATGAGCTCGAAGGGGCCGCCCTCGTCGGACATCAGCGCGATGCGGCCGCCCTGCTGGCGCAGCACCGCCTCGAGGGACTCGGAGGTCACGTCGTCCAGCACCAGCCTCAGATGCACCGGGACCTCGATGGCGGCCTGCTCGAGGACGGCCTCCTCGACCAGGGCCAGGGACTTGGCGTACTCCTCGGGCGCGCTGGCCTTGGCCGCGCGGGTCTTGAGGTGGTCAGCCCGCTTGGCGGCCACGTCGGCGCGGGCGATGGCGGCGCGGATCTCGGGGTCGGTGCGCCTGCGTTCCTCGGTCACGAAATTCGACACCGGCCGGATGGCGGCGGCGAAGGCCGGGCTCTTGGACTCGCCGGGCTTCAGGGCGACTGCGACGTAGAGATTCAGGGGCTCATCCCAGCCCTGGATCACGTGGGCCTTGTAGCGCTTGGCGGCGCACAGGGCCAGCACAGCGAGGCCGAGCATGGCCGGCAGATCGACCGGGCATTGCAGGGCCGTGGCCAGGGCGGTGACCCAGTCGCGCAGCCATGGCGGCAGGGTGTCCACCGGGAAAACGGGTTTGTCGGCCACCGGGCCGATGGGCAGGGGGTCGGGCCAGTCCTGGTCCTCGTTCGTGGCCGTGTCGGGAGCGGCCGGGTCGAGGAGCTCGGCGTCGGAGAAGGGGTCCTGCGGGAGGGTGCCTTCGAGGAGGCGGTCGTTGTCGTCCTTCATCTGTTGGTTTTGCATCGGGAGGCTATTCATCGCGACACCTCCTCTCCCGAACTGCTGCGGAAAATGCGGCAGTGTCCGTGGAGCGAGGCGGCGATCTGTTGGGCGTAACGCTCGCCGGGTTCGTCGTGGTGGGTGCGGATGACTACCGAGGCGCCCGTGGGGATGCGGGCGGCGATCGGTTGGGACCAGGCGCCCGATTCGACGCCGAGGACGGCGGGGCCCTGCTCATCGGCTTCGCGCTGGCGCAGGGCCCAGAGGAGCCAATCGGGTTCGCCTTCGGCGACAATGACCTGGCGCGGCTGCCACCAGGTGGGGCAGACGCCGCCGAGGAGTTGTTGGGCGAGCGGGTCGGCCAGGACCAGGCCCTTGACCGAGTAGCCGGCAGGGGCCAGGGATTTGGGGGCCACGGCGCCCTCGATTGCTCGGACGCGTAGCGAGGCGGCCTGACCCGTGTGGTCCCAGAGGCGGAACAGGATGCGGTGGCCGGTGTGAGTCCACGGGCCGCCCTGGGAACGGGCCCAGCGGGGCAGGCGGAGGCCTGCGGGGATCACGCGGACAAGGTCCCACAGGTCGGCCTGCTGGATGGACCAGGCGGCGGCGGGGCCGAAGCGGTGGGCGAACCAGGCG
>CAZSNA010000155.1:0-3411 GCA_964607825.1 uncultured Fibrobacteraceae bacterium
CACGGCCCTGCAGGGCCAGGGCCGCGCCAAACCACTTTGCAGCTGAACCCATCGATGGACAGGTGTCCGACCCCCTCGGTATTTGTATCACATCCGGTGTTCGATATGGGATCGACTTGGGTCTACCCGCACTGACGGGCCTCACTTCACCGCGTAACAGATCACTTCCAGCGGCTCGAGCTCCTCGTCCTCCACGCCGTCTCCGCCCGGTCCGAACGACGACCCCGCGCCCCTCACCACGACGGCGCGTCCGGCGCCGAACAGGTAGAGCGCGCCCGAGTTCATCTCGTCGCCCAGGGGCAGGCCGACCCGCTCGAGGTATGTGCCGTCGGGACCGAAGACGTCGTAGGTCTGCAGCACGCCGTCGGGCTGGTCGTTCTCCGAGGGGAGGACCCAGACGTGCCCGGTCTCGTGGTCGTACAGGATGCGGCTGATGCAGGGCTCGTGATCCTCGATCTCCCAGGAGTCGAGCGGGGGGCCGCCGTTGACGTTGATCAGCGGCGTGATCTCGCTCTTCTCGTCCTCGGTGCGCTCTCGCGCCGAGCAGTCGCGGCCGAAGACGCGCTTGAGGGCGCCGGTGCGGTCGTAGACCGAGACCTCGTAGGCGTCGCGGGTCATGGCCGCGTAGATCTCGCCGTCGTCGCCGAGGGTCCAGCGGCTGTCCAGGTAGTAGGCGTCCTTCTCCACGTAGTTTCGGCCGGTGGGATCGATGGGGATGGTGCGTTCGAGGACGCGCAGCGGGTCGGCGCCCTGGTCGTCGGTCAGGGAGAGGAAGCGATCGACGCGGCTGTCCTCCAGCCCCGTGAGCACCATGCGGCCGCCGCAGGCGCACAGCACGCCGTCGGCGTAGTCGACGCCGATCATCAGGCCGAAGTTGCCGTCCTTCGCCGAGCCGATGGGGTAGAGCGAGGGCAGGGGCGTCCCGTCCCCGCGCAGGCGGACGACCTCGCCCGGGAAGCCCTGGGCGATGCCCACCACGTTCTCGGGCATGAGCACGAGCCCGGTGGGCTGGCTGATCTCGCCGGGGCCTTCGCCCTCGCGGCTCAGGTCGCCCGTGTGTTCGCCGTCGGCCGAGAAGACGCATACGCGGCAGAGCTGGTTGTCCAGCACGTAGACGTTGCCGGCCTCGTCCATGTCCACGTCGACGATGCGGCCGAAGATCAGGTCGCCGTCCTCGCCCCCGACGCGCCAGCGCTCCTCCATCTCGAGCAGGCGTGCGCCGCGGGCGGGACCGTCGTCGTCGATCAGGCGCGGGACGTCGCCGGCGAGAGCGAGGGCGGGCAGGGCCAGGATCAGCATCAGGGCGGCGCGAGCGGTCATGGGGTCTCCTCGGGACGGGCTGAGCGGCGAGCTCGGACGTCGGGTCGGGCGAAGTGAGTCCAGTACGGCCGGGCATGCCCGCTGTTTCAGTCCCGATCCCTGGATCTCGGAAGCGATCGTCGCTGCGGTGAGCGGTTTACACGTGTATAAACGCTCGCCCTGCGCCCTGAAAGGAGGCTCCCCGACCTGTATCTCCTTATTGGGAGCACCAGCCACTCCACGAAGATCAAAAAGATCACACACCACCACAAGAAGCTTGATATCCAGTCCCAGATCGACTATGCTCGGTAACCGAACAAAGTGGCGATCGGGGGTGGCCCTTCGGCATCTTCACCCGGCTGCGCACATGACCCCCTGACGCGAAGGTCCGCCATGATCTCCAAGACGTCTTACCGCCTCCTGATGCTCGCCCTCGTCGCCCTCGCCGCCGTCCCGGCCCTCGCCCAGACGGTGAACGTCGGCCTCGGCAGCTACAGCACCTCCCTGCCGCCCGGCGAGGTGGGACCGCAGAACGCGTCCGGCCAGAACGTCTCGCCGAAGGTCTCGTCGGCGTTCTCGCTGCCCGTGCAGTCGAACGACTTCTGGAGCAGCCTGATCTACCCGTTCTACGGCAACCCGCATTCCAACGTGCTCTACGCCCATCCGCTGATGGTCAAGGCCATCAATACCGGGCTGCAGATCGGCCACACCTCGACCCACGTCTTCGTGGCCAACGACTACCTGTACCCGTTCTCGCTGCAGCTGACGGTCGGCGTTTCGGGCCTCAACACATCGCAGACGACGACGCACGACTACGGCGACTGGACCGCCACCGCGCTGTGGGACGACGGCCCCCAGACCATGGAGGCCACCTTCGGCCACGGCCTGCCCTTCGTCTTCTTCAGGGTGACCGGCGGCGACGCCGTCGTCACGCCCGAGGGGGCGTTCACGACCTGGTACGACCAGGACGGCGTGCTCGGCCTCACGATCCAGGGCCGGCACTACGGCGTGTTCCCGCCGACCGGGTCCACGTGGACGGGCTCCGGCCCGCTGCAGTCCTCGCTGAACGGCCAGGACTACCTGTCGATCGCGTTGCTGCCCGATGCGCAGACGTCGACCCTCGAGCTCTTCCGGACGCACGCCTACGCCTTCGTCACCGACAGCACGGTCGACTGGCAGTACGACGAGGCGACGGCGACGCTCGAGACCACCTACGCGTACGAGACCGAGCTGATGGAGAGCAACGGCACCAGCGTCGACGAGACGATGACCGCGCTCTACCGTCACCAGTGGCTGAACACGACCGATCCCATGACCGGCCACACGTACCAGTCCCCCAACGGGGAGATGAAGCTGTACGCGGGCAGCGTGTTCACGACCGATCTACCCTTCCACGGCGTGCTGCCGGCGCTGTCGGACCGCGGCGACTACAACCGCGCCGAGCTGCTCGCCCACGTGCAGGACGTGGCCGCGGAGACCCTGCCCACGGGCCCGACCTACGAGAACGGCAAGGCCATGGGCCGCTTCTCCCACCTCGTCCACATCGCGGAACAGCTCGGCGCCACGGCGGAGCGGGACCACTTCCTCGCGGAGATCAAATCCCGGCTGGAGGACTGGTTCACCGTCGGCGGGGACCAGGAGTACTCCTACATCGACGCGTGGGACGTCATGACCGGATACCCGTCCGGTTTCGGTGCGGACAACCAGATCAACGACCACCACTTCCACGCGGCCTACGCCATCATGAGCGCGGCCACCGTCGCGCAGTACGACAGCACCTGGGCGGCGCAGGACAACTGGGGCGGCATGGTCAACCTGCTGATCAAGGACGCCAACAACTGGGACCGCACGGACACGCAGTTCCCCTTCCTGAGGTCGCACGACGCGTACGCCGGGCATTCCTGGGCGGCGGGTCACGGCGACTTCGGCGACGGCAACAACCAGGAGTCGAGCTCGGAGTCCATGAACTTCGCCACGGCCGCCATCCTCTGGGGCGAGGCGACCGGGCAGACGGACATCCGCGACCTGGGGGTCTTCCTGCACGCCACCGAGAAGACCGCCGTCGAGCAGTACTGGTTCGACGTGGACGACGCGGTCTTCCCGGCGGCCTAC
>CAZSNA010000156.1:0-3341 GCA_964607825.1 uncultured Fibrobacteraceae bacterium
GATCTGCTTGTTGATGGTGCCGGCCAGAACCATCTCGACCACGTCGACCATCTCGGGCGTGGGCGTCAGCTTCCCGTCACGGATCTTCATCAGCACGCTCTCCATGACGTGAGCCAGGTTCTGGATCGTGCTGATCCCGAGGAAGCCGAAGCCGCCCTTGATGCTGTGGATGCCCCGGAATATCCGGTTGATCAGCTCGCTGTCCACGGCCTCGGGGTTCCGCTCCAGCTGGAGCAGATCGGGCTCGATGGACTCGAGGTGCTCCTGCGACTCGATGAGCAGTTCGTCCAGGACTTCGCCGGTCGCGGTTTCCATCGACATGCATCCTCCAGCGCCGCACGGCCGTGCGGCCGCGGCGAGGTGAAAATCACGTGCTATGAATGCGTTGTGGCTATCGGTATGCGGGGCTGCGGCTTTAGGAGTAAATGACTCGCGTGTGCGGGTGTCAGATGCGGGCCCGAGACTCGACTCAAGTCGGAGAATTCCTGGCCGATATCACGAGCGCCGAATTCGATGTCCAGGCGTCTCTCTCATCGTCTTCGGCGTAACAGGCAGGAGAGACATACGAAAGCGACCGTTATGGGCAGTGTTATCACCGAATCGACCGCGGAGAGCGTCGCCGTTCGGAATGATCTCGAACAGGCGCTCGCCAACCGAGAATTCTACCTGATGTACCAACCGGTGCTGAGCCTGCGGGAGGCCCGAGTGGTGGGTGTCGAGGCGCTGCTGCGCTGGAACCACCCTCGCTGGGGCGATCTCTCGCCGCGGGTGTTCGTGGCCGCCGCCGAGTCCATCGGGCTGACCTTCTCCCTGACCCGCACCGTCCTGCAGACGCTCTGCCAGCAGGGCGCCGACTGGATCGTCGAGGGTTTGCCGTCGCTCATGCTGTCGGCCAACATCTCGCCGGCCCAGCTCAGCAGCATCGCCTTGCCCAGCCTCGTGGGGCGGGTGCTCGACGAGACCGGCTTCCCCGCCGGCCAGCTCGCCATCGAGGTGGAGGAGTCCTCCCTGTCCCGGGATCGGGCCGAAATGAGGCCCGTGCTCACCCAGCTGGCCGACCAGGGCGTCGGCATCTTCATCGACGACTTCGGCGTCCATGACGCGTCCCTGTCGGTGCTCGACATGCCGGGCGTGCAGGGCGTCAAGCTGGGCGACGCCCTGTTCGGAGACACCGATCAGGGCCCGCACCACGACGCTCTGGTCCACGGCGTGCAGGCCTACGGAGAGGCGCAGGACCTGTCCGTGGTCGCCAAGGGCGTGGAGACGGATCAGCAACTGCTGAAGGTGCACGAGTACGGCGTCAACCTCGTCCAGGGCTACCGCATCTCGAGGCCGCTCACCTCGGACGCGCTGGCGGCCTGGCTCCACGAGTCGAAGCACCGTATCCAGGGCTGATCGACGGAACGCCAGATCGTTCGAACCGCCGGCGCCGGGCCATGGCCTGGTCGCCGGCGGCGGTGGTTCCGTGTGCGAAGGCGGGCGTCGCGGCGGTCCGGGACCGACGGGATCAATCCGCCGGCCAGTGCGGTGATCGGCGCAGGTTGTCGAAATAGCGGCTGGTCTCGAAACGCTCCCGCCCGTCCTGACCCATCTCTATGCAGCGGCGCATCCACTCGGCCGAGAGTTCCAGGCGTCCATCCATGCTCAGGCAGGCCGCCGCCGAGAAGGCGGCGCGCGGGAAGTCGGGCTGGAGCTCGAGCAGGTCCAGATAGGTGTCCGCGGCCTCGCCGTAGCGTTCGAGCCGGATCAGGGTGGCGGCGAGGTTGTTCAGCTGGACGGGGGAGTCGGGAACCAGCTCGAGCGCCTCGCGGAACAACGCGACGGCCTCCTCGAGACGGCCCGCCTCGCCGGCCAGCCGGCCGGCCAGGGCGTGACCGCGGGCATCGCGCGGGTGGCGGCGACGGAAGTCGGCGATCTCGTCGGGCAGGTCGTCGGTGCGGCGGAGATCCTTCAGCACCAGCAGACGGTCGTAGCGGATGTCGGGGCTGTCCGGCTCCAGGGCCAGGGCCTGGTCGAGCAGGTCCAGGGCCTCGGCGAAGCGTTTCTCCCCGCGTCGCTTCAGCGCCAGCTTGACCAGTTGGCTCGCGTCCAGGGCCTCCTGATCGTCCAGGGCCTCCAGCGCCAGGTCGTGGGCCGTCGCCGTGGCCACGAGCGAGGCGAGACGCGCATCGTCGGGCTGCTCGGCCAGGGCGGCTTGCCAGATGGCCAGCCCCTCGCCCCGCAGCTCGAGGCCCCCGGGCGCGGCATAGCCCGCCAGCACGGCGCCGCCCGAGGCCAGTCGACGCGCCAGGACCTCTTCGTCGAGCTCTCCCGTCACGCGCAGACCGTCGGCGTCCCGCAGACGGGACATCCAGCGGAAATTGTCCTTCTTGTGGTAGTCGGTGTTCTTGCGCCGGTATTCCCGCAGCATGCTGAACTCGATGCGCGGCCGGTCCCAGGTGCTCACGGGGCCCTCGCCGAGGATCTCCCGGAGTCGCGGACCGTCGGCCAGGAAGAGGCCGGCCGGTCCGTAGGGCAGGTCCAGGGCCAGGGCGTCCAGGTCCGCCCGCAGGTCCGGCTGGTCCGCCAGGGCGCGCAGGTGGTCGAGGTCCAGGACCAGGGGACGATCGCTGCCGGCGAAGATCAGGTTGTTGGGGTCGTACCAGAAGACGGCCACGTGGGGGAAGGCGTCGGCGAAGCTGCGGCCGATGATCTCCAGCTCCCGCTGGGGCTGGTGGCAGGCCAGCCACTGCACCATCACGCCGCCCTCGGTGAGCCGGTCGCGGCAGAGCTCGTAGTAGTCCCGCGCCAGCAGGGGCGCGTTGCCCGAGTACTCCGGGTTGAGCTTGGAGTCGCTGCTGATCACGTCGAACCGCGCCGGCGTGGTCAGCAGGTACTGGATGCCGTCGCCGACGTGCAGGTGCAGCCGCCGGTCGGACATCACGCCCCGGCTCGCGGCTCCGAACAGACGCGCGCCATCGACGACTCCCGGCACGATCTCCACGCAGTCCATGCGCTCGATCCGGTCGTAGAGGGCCAGGGTGCCCAGGGTGATGCCGCTGCCCAGGCCCACCGCCAGCACGCGCCGGGTCTGCGGGCGCAACGCCAGGGGCAGGTGGGCCAGGATCTTCTCCTTGCGCTCGATGTCCGGTCCGGTGCCGCCGATGAAGTGGCCGTCCACGCTCATGTGCATAGCGCCGTTCGCCTTGCGGTACACCCGCGTCTCCGCGGCGTGGTCCTCCCGCTGGAACAGGACCTGGTCGCCCGGATCCTGGGTGTCGCTCGGCGGCGCCTGGCCGTGGTCGAGCGCCGCCGGCGCGAGCGCCGCGAGGGCCAGCATCGCCGCCGCCGCGGCCCAGGGC
>CAZSNA010000157.1:0-3300 GCA_964607825.1 uncultured Fibrobacteraceae bacterium
GGACTGCGCGCCGGCGAGGCCTACGCCGCCGGCTGCCTCTTCGCTCGCGACCTGGTCAACCGTCCCGCCAACAAGCTCACCCCCCGGGCCCTGGCCGCGGAGGCCCGCGCCATGGCCAGGCGCGAGGGGCTGCGCTGCACCGTCCTGGGCGAGCCCGCCCTGCGCAAGCTCCGCATGGGGGGGCTGCTCGGCGTCGGGCAGGGGAGCCGTCAGCCCTCGCGGCTGGTGGTGCTCGAGTTCGCGCCCAAGGGCCGCCGCGGCAAGCTGCCCCTGGCGGCTCTGGTGGGCAAGGGCGTCACCTTCGACACCGGCGGCATCTCCATCAAGCCGTCGCCCGGCATGCACGAGATGAAGGGCGACATGGGCGGCGCGGCGGCCGTGCTCGGCGCGGCGCTGATCGTGGCCCGCCTGAACCTGCCCCTGCGCCTGCTGGTGGCGGTCCCCGCCGCGGAGAACATGCCCGACGGCGACGCCATCCGTCCGGGCGACGTGCTCCGCATGGCCTCGGGCAAGACCGTCGAGGTGCTGAACACCGACGCCGAGGGGCGTCTGATCCTGGCCGACGCCCTGCACTACGTCGGCAAGCGCAAGCCCGACTGGGTGGTGGACGCGGCCACCCTGACCGGCGCCTGCGTGGTGGCCCTGGGCCACGAGTTCGCCGGCCTGTTCGCCAACGACGCCGCGCTGGGCGAAGCCCTCAAGGGCGCCGGCGGCGAGACCTACGAGCGCGTCTGGCCCCTGCCCCTGGTGGAGGAGCATCACAAGGCGATCGAGAGTCCGGTGGCCGACATCCAGAACCTCGGCGGACGCTGGGGCGCCGCCAGCCACGCCGCCGCCTTCCTGGCGGAGTTCGTGGACGACAAGACCGCCTGGGCGCACCTGGACATCGCCGGTCCGGCCTGGAGCGAGGCGGCCACGCCGCTGGCGCCCAAGGGCCCCACCGGCTTCGGCGCGCGCCTGATCGCCCGCGCCCTGGAGCGGCTGGCGGACTGATGACCTCCGCGCTCGGCACCCTGGACCGGCGGGCCCTGGCCCGCCGGATCCTGTCCCTGGCCCTGCCGGTGGTCACCGCCAACGTCGCCCAGACCCTGATGGGCCTGATCGACACCCTGATGGTGGGGCGTCTCGGTTCGGCCCCGCTGGCGGCGGTGGGTGTGGCCACACTGCTGTTCTCCGCGGTCGCCAGCACGTTGAAGGCCCTGGACGTCCCCGTGCAGTCGATCACCGCCCACCGCGTCGGCGCCGGCCGCGACGACGAGGTGGGCGCGGTGCTGGGCACCGCGGGCGCGGTCACCATCCTGCTCGGAGCCGGCGTCACCGCCCTGGGCCTGTGGCGCCCGGAGACCTGGATGGGCTGGGTGGCCCACGATCCCGAGGTGCACCGGCTCGGCGGCGAGTACCTGAGCTGGCGCGTGCTGGGCGCGATCCCCTTCATGCTCTGCTTCCAGCTGCGCGCGGTCCACGACGGCATCGGCTGGACGCGCGTGGGCATGGTCGTGGGCGTGGGCATGAACGTGGTCAACGTGGGCCTGAACTGGGTGCTGATCTTCGGCAAGCTGGGCGCCCCGGCCATGGGCGTGGCCGGCGCGGCCCTGGCCAGCGCCCTGGCGAGCCTGCTGGCCGCGGCGGCCTACGTGCTGCTGATGATGCGGCCGACCGTACGGCGCCGCTTCCGTTTCCTGGCCCTCGCCAACTGGCGGCCGCGCCTGCTTCGCCCCATGCTGAAGGTGGCCTGGCCGGCGGCGATCCAGGTGCTCGGCGCCCTGGGCGCGGTGCTGGTCTTCTTCGCGATCCTCGGCCGCATCTCCACCATTGCGGTGGCGGCGGGCAACGTGGTGCTGCGCATCGCGGCCCTGAGCTTCATGCCGGCCATCGGCATGGGCGTGGCCGTGCAGACCCTGGTGGGCCAGAGCCTCGGCGCGGGCGATCAACGCGGCGCGGTGCGCGCCGGCTGGGGCGGCACCGGCCTGAGCGTCCTGCTGATGGGCGCGTTCAGCGTGGTCTTCCTGGTGATGCCCGGCACGCTGATGAGCCTGTTCGCCGACGATCCCGAGCTGATCCGCGCCGGCATCCCCATCCTGCGCCTGATGGGCCTGGTGCAGATCTTCGACGCCGTGGGCCTGACCCTGGCCGGGGCGCTGCGAGGCGCCGGCGAGACCCGCGCGGTGATGATCGTCGACGTGGTCACGGCCTGGGGCCTGCTGCTGCCCTGCGCCTGGTTCTTCGGGGTGCGCCTGGAGTGGGGCCTGACCGGGGCCTGGATCGGCGTGCTCGTCTGGTTCTTCGTCTACGCCGTGGGCGTCACGGCCTGGTTCGTGCGGGGCGGCTGGCGCACCCGCACGCTCTGATCACCGGGAGAGCGACATGTACGACCTGTTCTCCGCCGTGGAGTCGAACGAGCCCCCGGAGCGCCGCGTCTACACGGTGCCCGAGCTCAACGAGGACATCCGCGCCGCCCTGCAGGGGGCCTTCCCGGGAGCCATCTGGGTGCGCGGGGAGGTCCAGCGTCTCCCCGTGGATGCGGCCCGTCGCCGCCACGTCTACTTCGAGCTCCACGGCACCGGTCGCGACGCCGCGGTCTCCATCCCCGTGGCCCTGCTGGAATGGGACCGCAAGCGCTACGGCCTGCAGCGATGGCTCGACGGCAGCGACCCCGACTTCCGCCTGGCCGACAAGCTCGAGGTCTGCCTGCAGTGCGTGGTGGACTTCTATCCGCCCTTCGGCAAGCTGCAGCTGAAGGTCGTCGGCCTCGACCCACACTACACCTTGGGCCAGCTCGAGGCGCGTCGTCGCCGGGTCCTCGCCTGGCTGAAGGAACACGACCTTCTCGAACGCAACGCCCGCCTGGCCCTGTCGCCCACACCGCTGCGCGTGGGGCTGGTGACCTCGGCCGGCAGCGCCGCCGAGCGCGATTTCCTGACGGGACTGGAGGCCTCCGGCTACGCCTTCCGCGTGCTGCGGGCCGACTGCCGCATGATGGGGGACGCCATGGTCGGCCAGGTGAGCGGGGCGGTGGCCGGACTGGCCCGCGCCGGCGTGGACGTGGTGGTGATCACTCGCGGCGGGGGCTCCAAGGCCGACCTGTCCTGGTTCGACCACCAGACCGTCGCCGAGGCCGTCGCGCGCTGTCCGGTGCCGGTGATCACGGCCATCGGCCACGAGATCGACCGCTCCATCGCCGACGCCGTGGCCCACCACGCCTGCAAGACCCCCACCGCGGCGGCCGAGGATCTGGCGGCCCGCATTGAGGCCGCCGACCGGACGGCCGCGGAGCTGGGCCGCGCCGTGGCCGGTGCCTTG
>CAZSNA010000158.1:0-3160 GCA_964607825.1 uncultured Fibrobacteraceae bacterium
CCGGCGACGCCGGCGGTCACCAGGCCGTTGTCGGGGATGGCCGCCGCGACGCCGGCGCAGCAGGTGCCGTGGCCGGCGACCGCGGAATCGTCGGCCGGGTTGGCGTCGCTGTCGCCGAAGTCCCAGCCGGGCACCTGCAGCAGGTCGATGTGGGTCGGATCCACGCCCGTGTCGATGATGGCGATGATCACCGAGGCCGAGCCGAATCCGGACGGCGCGTCCCAGGCCAGGTCGGCGTCGGCGTCGAAGCCGGGCATGCCCACCGGCGGCCACAGCGTGTGGTCCCAGGAGCCGCCCCAGTCGTAGCCGGGCAGCTGGACGGTGTTGTCGTGGCCCCAGTTGCCGGGATAGGCGGGGTCGTTGGGCACGTAGTTCAGGTAGACGTAGCGGTCGGGCGCCGCGATCTCCACGTCGGGATCGGCCGTCAGGCGGGCCGCCAGCGTCGGGATGTCGGCGCCCGCGGGCACGTCGAAGCGGAAGACGCGATCGACGCCGAGGTCCTCGGCCAGGCTCTTGTCGACGCAGGGATCATGGGCCTTCGCGATCCGCGTCACGCCGAGGTCGCGGAGCGTCGCGTCCAGGGCGGCGAGTCCGGTCGCGGCGCCGGCGGCGACGTCGCCCCGCTTGCCCAGGGACGACAGCGCGGAGCGCTCGAAGCCCTGGCGGGTCAGGCGCACCATGACGTGGTCCGGGGCGTGCGCGGGCCGCGACGCGACCTTCCCGACGGCGTCGGGGGCCTGCGCCGCGGGTCGGGGCGTCGAGGCCGGGGCCGTCGCGACGGCGGCCAGCAGGATCGTCAGGACGAGCAGGCTCGCATTGGTTTTCGTGGATCGAGACATGTGAGCTCCTTTTCTCGCTCGAGCCGTTGACCGGCGGCGCGATCTGATGGGGTTGTGCCGAATCGTTCTCGATGGGGTTCGTCGCCCTGGCGGCGACCGTTCAGTGGCATGTATTTGATGATTACGCTCAATCTAACACGGCGATTTCGATTTTTTCGGTAGCCCGCAGCGAAAAGCGACGGCCACCTGTCCGGGTGGCCGTCGTGAACCGTCATGTCGGGTCGGTGTGGTGGGAGGCGGCCCGGTCAGGGAAACCGCCGTCGGACCGCCGCGAAGCCCAGCAGGACCAGACCCGCGGCGCCCAGGCCGTGGATCCAGTGGCGGGCGCGGAGCAGCCTGTGCGCGGCCACGCGCCAGCTCGACCCCGCTTCGAAGGCCACGCTCGTCCGCCAGGGCGGCAGCAGGTCGGCCGGACGGGCCGAGAGCAGGGCCTTGTACGACCCGCCCGCGGCCAGGGCGACCTCGTCGGGCAGGTCCAGGACGGCCCGGTCGGTGTCGCCCTGCCAGGTGAACGATCCGTCCCGGCTGCTGATCCGCACCGTGTAGCCGGTGGCGCCGTCGACCTCGGTCCAGCTCAGACGGCAGCCGTCGACCTTGACGACCTCGCCCTCGACCGGGCGGGTGAAGACCACGTCGTCCTCGCCGCGCACGGTCACGTCGACGCCGACCGGACGCGGCGGGGACAGCAGGGCGAGGACCAGTGACGCGGCCACGGCCAGGACGGCCGCGGCGGCGGTCGCGCGCGGGCGCCGGGCCGGGACCATGCGTGCGACGGGAGCGCCGTCCAGGCCGAGCTCCCCGTCGCGCACCAGTCGGCGAGCCCGCGCGTCCAGCTCGCGCTGCAGGCGGCAGGCGTGGCAGACGACCACGTGCGCTTCCAGCTTCCGTCGTTCGGCCGCGTCGAGCGCCGGCTGATCCAGCTGCCAGATGCGGTCGCCCACGTCGGGTTCGACGCAGTCGAAGATCGTGTCCGTGCGGTCCGTCATCGGTCTCTTCCTCTGCTGGTCGGAAATGCGGGCCTCGTCATCCGCCCCGCCTGACATATCGACCGGTGAACCAGCTCCGATTGAAGAACTGAGTCACCTTTTTTACGCAGATGTTCTTGCGGTGGTAGATGCCCTGCACCGACGCCAGGCCCGCCTCGCGCCGCAGATCCTCGATGGTGCGCTCCTCGAGATAGATGGCCCGCAGCAGGTTGCGGCACTCCTCGTCCAGGCGCGCGAAGGCCGACGCGAGCATCTCGCGCACCTGTTCGTCGTGGAGGCGGTCCAGGGGATCCCCGTCGTCGTCGGACAGCCTGGGCGCCGCGACGTCGATGTCGACGGTCGGGCGGCGCTTGCGCCACTGGTGCAGGTTGCGGCACCGGTTCAGGGCGACCGTCACGGCGAAGGCCTCGGGATTGTCCGGACAGTCCCGCGCCCCGCGCAGATACTGGAGCATGGCCAGCAGGGAATCCTGGATCACGTCCTCGCGATCGGCGTCCTGGGGCGGCAGAAAACCGCAGACCGCGGCGCGTACCGCCCGGTCGAGGGTTGCGCAGACACGGTCGCCTGCGCCATCATCCCCGGAGATGAAGGCGGCTATGTCCTGTCTCAGGCGCGTCGTGTCGCTGGTCATGGTCCAGGCGGACAGTCCGGTCGATGGGAGAAACGGATGCGGCTCGCTCCGCGACGTCGTGACGAACAACGCATGATACGTAGCAACATACGCCCCTGTCCACCACGGCTCGCGGCGCCGGTCCTGGCGGCGGCCGTGCTCGCAGCGCTCGTCCTGGCGATGGGATGCGGCGGCGACACGTCGCATCTCGAGCTCGAGGGCGTGCCGCTCTCGAACGGGATGAAAACCCTGATCGTGGACGTCCACCGTTCCCTCGACGCTCCCGACACCGGCGACCCGTCCGTGAACGAGGTTTTCGACCGGCTGCACGACCTGCAGTGTAGGCTGGGCGTCGCGGACACGCGGAACGAGGCGGGACGCGACGTGCTGGCCCTCTGGCGCGCGCGACCCGATCATTTCCTCTGGTGCGAGCTGGCCGTCCGCAACCGCTCGCTCATCGGACGCCGCGACGAGATCGCGGCGATCCTCGCCTCCCCGACCCTGTCCGACACCACGACCGCCGTCGGCCTCCACGCCCGCGGCTGGCGCGAGGTGGGCTACACCGCGGGCGGCGACGATTTCCGGCGGGCCTGGGAGCTCCGCGACGCGCTCGATCCCCTGCAGCACTTCTGGCTGACCTTGAAGATGGCCTGGATCGAGCGGCTGGCGGGCGACGCCGGGGCGGCGGTCCGCTTCGCAGTGGACGCCCTTCCGGTGGCGCGCGA
>CAZSNA010000159.1:0-3115 GCA_964607825.1 uncultured Fibrobacteraceae bacterium
CTCGGGCGCCCGCGGAACGGCGCGCACGGCCGGCGGCGGGGCGGGCCGGTAGGCGGCGCTGCCGTCGAACCCCGTGGCGATGACCGTGACCTGCAGCGTGTCGCCCAGGCTCTCGTCCGTGCCGTAACCGAAGATGATGTGGGCCTGGTCCCCGGCGGCCTCCTGGACCAGGGACATGACGGTGTTGGTCTCCTGCAGGCCGACCTCGGCGCTGGACAGGTTCACCAGGACGCCCTGGGCGCCGGCGATGTCCACGTCCTCCAGCAGGGGCGAGCTGATGGCGGCGCGCGCGGCGGCCTCGGCCCGGTCGTCCCCCGCGGCCTTGCCCGTGCCCATCAGGGCCACGCCCATGCCGGCCATCACCGAGCGCACGTCGGCGAAGTCCAGGTTCACCTGGTGGGGCTTCATGATGATGTCGTGGATGCCGCGCGTGGCCTCGTAGAGCACCGTGTCGGCGAAGCCGAAGGCCTCGGTGATCGACGTGCCCGCGGGCACGACGTCGAGCAGACGCTCGTTGGGAATGACGATCAGCGTGTCGACCGCCTCGCGCAGCTCGGCCAGTCCGGCCTCGGCCTGGGACATGCGCACGCGCCCCTCGAAGGGGAAGGGCTTGGTCACGATGCCCACGGTCAGTGCGCCCTGCTCGCGGGCCAATCGCGCCACCGTCGGCGCGGCGCCCGTGCCGGTGCCGCCGCCCATGCCGGCGGTCACGAAGACCATGTCGCTGCCCTCGAGAGCGTCGACGATGACGTCCAGATCCTCGTCCACGGCCCGGCGTCCCATGCCGGGATCGCCGCCGGAACCCAGGCCGCGCGTGGCCGCGCCGCCGATCTGGAGCACCTGGTCGGCGCGGGATTGGTTCAAGGCCTGCAGGTCCGTGTTGAGGGCGACGAATTCCACGCCGTCCAGACCGGCCTCGATCATGCGGTTGATGGCGTTGCCACCGGCGCCGCCTACGCCGGCGACCCTGATGCGGGCCAGTTTCTCGGTGGGTTCCACGAGTTCGAACATGACAGACCCTCTCCTCCATGATCGGGTGGTGCCATCGGTGTGTGGCTGGTGTCCTACACCGTTTCTAACACACCATGCTGGGGCCGTCCAAAGCTTTTTGCCCCGTATCTTGTATTTTCAGCGGCGTTTGAAGATGGAGCGGAAGAAACCGCCCACTCCGCCGGACTCGTCGTCCGCATCCTCTTGTTCGGCAACGGGTTCTCCCGATCCGAGCGCCCAGAGGGCCAGTCCAACCGCCGTGGCCCACTGTCCGTCGGGCAGAGCGCGTCCGCCGCCGGCGCCCATGGGCGCGATGCGGACCTCCGCCGGCAGGCTCAGGACCTCCTCGCAGAGCTCCGCGGTGCCCTCGCAGCGGGCGCCGCCGCCGGTGATCACCGCCCCCCGCTGCAGGCGGGCGGGCTCGAACGCGGGCCCCATGTCCTCCCCCACGAGCCTGAAGATCTCCTCGAGCCGCGGTTCGAGGATGGCCGCCACGAGGCCGGCCGACACGTCCACGTCGTCCTCCTCGAAGAGCACGTCCGTGTCGACCTCGTCTCCGGCGAGGCTGCGCAGCGCGACGCCGTGGTCTCGCTTGACCGCCTCGGCGGCGGACTGGCCCGAACGCAGACCGTGGGCCAGGTCGGCGGTCATGTGGGCGCCGCCCCAGGGCACCATGCCGCTGCCGGCGATGCGGCCGGAGCGGTAGATCACCCACTGGGTCATGTGGCCGCCCACGTCGATCAGCACCACGCCCTCGCGCATCTCCTCGGCGCTCAGCAGGGCGCGCGCCGCGGCCAGGATGTCGATGTGCCAGCCGGCGGCGTGATAGCCCGCCCTGTCGACGGCCGACTCGATGCTGGTCTGCACGCTGCGCGAACCGGTGATCAGGTAGGCGTTGACCTCCAGCATGCTGCCGGGCCTATCCAGGGGATCGACGATGTTGCCGATGCCGTCCACGCTGTACTCCACCGGATTGGTGGCCAGGATGGCATGGTCGAAGGGGATGGCGATGCTGTTGGCGCGTTCGATCACCGCCGCGATGTCCGCCTCGGCGACCTGACGGCGACCGGGACCAATCTGATGTCGGCCGCGCGCCCAGACCGAGCGCAGATGCGAGCCCGAGATGCCGTAGCAGAAGCCCGAGATGTCCACGTCGGCGTCGGCCTCGGCGGCGCGCACGGCGCGGGCCAGGGCGCGGGTGCCCGAGGCGGCGTCCACGAAATCGCCGTCGCGGAAACCGGCGGCGTCGGCCGTGCCGGCGCCCAGCACCTCCAGGCCGCCGCCGGCCGCGGGCGCGGCCACCAGGGCGCGGAACTCGGTGGTGCCGAGGTCGCAGGCCACGATGAGCTGATCGTAGTCCATGGGTCCGTCCGTTCCGTCGTTGCGCGCCGTCCGTGAGCGCGGCGCGGGGTCAGGTCGATTCGTCGAAGTAGACCTGGCGCTCGAAGCGCAGGTCGATCTCGGCCCCGTCGGGCAGCCGCTCCGTCACGCCGAGATAGCGTTGCAGCCGCTGGGCGAAGCCCTCGCGACCGACCACCAGCCGCCGTCCGCTGCCGGCCAGCACCACCGCCAGGCCCCGCGACTCGCGGACGACGAAGTCCACCTCGTTCTCGGCTTCCAGGCCCGTATCACGGATGGCGTCGAGCAGGGCCAGCACGCGCACGGTCTCGGCCACGTCCAGCTCCGCCGCCCCGTCGTCCGCGACCAGCAGCGGCAGGTCCGGTGCGGGCAGGTGCGCCGGCAGGGGCAGCACCTCGCCGTTCTCGACCAGGGCCCGGCCGGGGCCGTCGCCGTCCTCGGCCAGCAGCAGCAGCGGACGCCATTCCCAGACGTTGACCCGCAGGGTGGACGGGAGCTGACGCTCGATCTCGGCGCGGCGGATCCAGGTCAGCGCCTCGACCTCTTCGCGGAGGGTCGCCGCGTCGAAGGTCCAGATGTTGATCCGGCGGTCGAGCCAGCCGCGCAGGCAGGCGTCCAGCTCGGCCTTGCGCGTGAAACGGTAGCGGCTCGACTCGACCTTGGCGACCTCGAAGCGCGGCGAGGTCAGCAGCCACCAGGCGCCGGCGCCCAGCAGGGCCGCCGCGAGGACCGCCGTCAGGGCCGCGAGCCAGCGGCGCCGCCGATC
>CAZSNA010000160.1:0-3093 GCA_964607825.1 uncultured Fibrobacteraceae bacterium
GCATGGGCCGCCGCTGGCAGGGCGGCCAGGGCCTGACCCTGTCCTGGCTTATCGATCCCCTGCCCACGGCCCGGGCCGCGCGGCTGGCCGTCTGGACCGGCCTGACGGCCGCGACGGCCCTGCGCGAACTCACCGGCGAACCCGTCCGCCTGAAGTGGCCCAACGATCTCCGCTTGCACGGGCGCAAGCTGGGGGGGATCCTTCTGGACATGGTGGTGCGCGGCGCCGAGTCTCGCTTCGTGGCCGGCCTGGGCGTCAACGTCGGGGACTGGACCGGCGAGATGCCCGCGGAGCTGCGCCGCCTCGCCACCGCGCTGCACCCGCATCCGGGCCGCTGGTCGAGTCTCGCGCACCTGGCCGGCGCGATCCTGCGCCGCTGGGACGCCGAAGCCCCGCGCTTCCTGGCCGAGGGCTGGGACGCCTATCGCGACGAGTGGGACGCGGCCGACGATCTGGCGGGCCGCCGCATCGCCCTGGTCCGCGGGGCCGAGACCCTGACCGGTCTCGCCCGCGGCATCGACGCCGACGGCGCCCTGATCCTGGAAGGGGCCGACGGCCGCACCCGACGACTTCACGCCGGCGACGTCCACATCGTCGATGCCGGCGACGGGGAGTGAGCCCATGCTGCTGATCGACGCGGGCAACACCTCGATCACCCTGGCGACCGGAGGACCGGGGGAGGACCCCGTCGTGCTCGACCGGCATCCCCGCCCGCACGATGCCGCCGACGAGCCGGCCCTGCTGGCGTGGTACGCCGAGCGCCGCGCCGCCGCGCGGCCGGACGCGATCGCCCTCTCCTCTGTGGTGCCCCGCCTGACCGAACGGCTGCGCGACCTCGAGCCCGACCTCTTCGTCGTGGATCACACGGTCGAATTCCCCTTCGGGCTCGGCGTGGGCGAACCCGCCGCCGTGGGCGCCGACCGCTACTGCAACATCGCCGCCGCCGTCGCCGCCGGCTGGTCCGACGCCCTGGTCGTCGATGCCGGCACCGCCACCACCTTCGACGTGCTGCAGAACGGCGTCTTCGTCGGCGGCCTGATCGCGCCGGGGATCGCCCTGGCCGCCGAGGCCCTCGGCGAGCGGGCGGCGCGGCTGCCGGAGATCGCCCTGAGTCCCCGGCCCGCGGCCCCGGCGGCCGACACGGTCGGCGCCATGGAGGCCGGAGCCTACCAGACCGGCGTCCGCGGCGTGTGGAGCCTGCTCGGCGCCCTGCGCGCCGACCAGGGCGACGTCCCGGTGGTGCTGACCGGCGGGCTGGCGTCCCTGCTGGTCGATCCCCTGGCCGAGCCGCCGGACCTGGACTGGCGCCTCGACCCCGTCTGGTCCCTGCGCGGCCTGGCGGCGCTGGCCGCGCACGCGATGTCGTGAGAACGAACGCCTGGAACAGGAACCGCCGTGTACCGTATGATCGACCCGTCGGCTGACCGTGCACCCGGGTCCTGAGGAGGGAACAATGACCTGGATCGTCAATCGCCTCGTCGTCACGCTGCTGCTGCTCGCCGTGCTCGCGCCGGCCGTCGTCCGGGCCGAGGACGCGGCCCCGGCCGACTCGACCTACTTCACCATGGAGGCCGAGGGCGCCTCGGTGGGCTGGATGTCCTGCCGCCGGACCGTCACCGAGGACGGGAACGCCCTCTACCTGGGCAGCGGCGTCCTGCGCGGCACGACCTCCCTGCGCTGGAGCCTCGAGCTCACCCCCGACCTGACGCGCCTGATCGCCCTCGACACCTACATCAAGGCGCCCGAGCACGAGGTCACCATCCAGTCGACCTTCAAGGAGCGGGGCGGCGAACCCGACATGCAGATCGAGCAGAACGGCATGAGCTTCTCGCCGCCGACGGAGAAGGTCCAGGCGAGCGCGGTGCTGGTGCCCAACATGATCGTGCCCGCCCTGGCGCCCCTCTCGGACCGGCTCGCCACCGAGGACCCGCTCAAGCTGGACGTCACCCTGCACGGCACCAACGGCGGCCAGGCCCTGCTGGTCCAGGCCCAGGGCAAGCCCGACTCGCGGGTCGAGGTGCGCGGCGAGGAGATGCCGGTCCGCACCTTCCTGCTGACGGCCACCCACAAGGACATGGACGAGCCGGTGGAGATCCGGCTCTACCAGCGACCCGACGGCAGCTTCTACGGCGTGGAGACGGGCGGCATGCGCATGTTCGCCACCGGCGGCGGCGAGGAGATCGGGCCGATGCCCCGCGACTATCTCCGCACCGTCGTGGCGGGCACCGACACGCTCATGGGCCTGCTGACCTTGCCGCCCCTGCCCGAGGACGAGGCCGAGGAGGGCCCGCTGCCGGCGGTCCTGATGGTCACCGGTCCCGGCCAGTCCGGCATGGACGCCAGCAACGGCAGCTTCAGCCTCTTCGCCCACCTGGCCGAGGAGCTGGCGCTGTCAGGTTACGGCTGTCTGCGTTACATGCCGCACGATTCGCTTTCCGGTCCCGAGGTCATGACCACCCTCGCCGCCGACGCCGCGACCGCGCTGTCCGTGCTGCGGGACGATGAGGCGATCGACGGCGCCAAGCTGCTGCTGCTCGGCCACGGTGAGGGCGCCATGCTGCTGGGGGAGATCGCCGCCGCGGCCGAGGCCGCAGGATCGCCCGTGGCGGGCCTGATCCTGCTGGGCGGCGCCACGGTGCCCGGCGACGAGCTGCACGCCGCGGTGCCGCGCCCGGAGGACGCGCCCTGGCTGGAGTCCTTCCTGGCCTATGATCCCCGCGCCCACCTGGCGGGCACGGCCCTGCCCCTGCTGCTGATGCACGGCGAGCTGGACGCGGAGGTGCCGCCCGACAACGCCACCGGGTTGAAGACCTTCCTCAACGAGGCGGGGCACATGCGGGTGTCCTGCACGGTGGCCAAGAACATGAATCACTGGCTGCAGAAGGCGGAGACCGGCGCGGTGGAGGAGTACCCGGATCTCAAACCGGAATGCGCCGCGGGCATCGCCAAGCGCATCACGAGCTTCGTGGGGTTCTGCACCCGCTAGGCCGGACGACCCGGGTCGAGATAGACCCGGCACTCGTAGGGCGCGAGCTCGACCCACAGGCCCCGGTCGCGGACTTCGTCGGCCGGGGCTTCCTGCTGCGCGCCGGT
>CAZSNA010000161.1:0-2895 GCA_964607825.1 uncultured Fibrobacteraceae bacterium
GTCTGGCCGGCGAGGGCCATCCCGACTCGGTGACGGCGCGGGCGGATGCCGCGATCGTCGCCGCCCTGCGCGAGGTCGCCGCGGCGGACGACCCCTTCCCCGCGGCCCACGCCGCCGGCCTGCTCGCCGCCTATCCGTCGGACCGCAATCTCAAGACCCTGCTGGCGGCCCACGACGCGGCCCGGGGCCTGCCCGGCGTCGACGTGCGCCGCGCCGTGCTCGGCGCCCTCGGCACCTGGCTCGCCGACTCCACCTACGTCATGGCCGACTCCCTGCGCGCCCCGGCGGCCGCCGTCCTGGAGGCCGGCTTCGACGCGCCGGAGATCTTCCTGCGCCTGGCCGCCCGCGAGGCCGCCGCGGCCGGGGACCTGATCCCCGCCGCGCTGATCCCCGCCGAGGCCAGCCTGCGCGCCACGCTCCCCGCTCACGAGCGCGATTCGGGACAGCCCCTCCTGGCGCTGCCCTTCGACGCCCCGCGCGTGCGCTGCGTCACCGGCCACGGAGACTTCGTGATCGAGCTCGACGGCCGCGTCGCCCCCAACACCTGCGCCATGTTCCTGGGCCTGCTCGAGGACGGCTTCTACGAGGGCCTGTCCTTCCACCGCGTGGTGCCCGACTTCGTGATCCAGGGCGGCGATCCCACCGGCACCGGCTGGGGCGGCCCCGGCTTCAGCATCCGCAGCGAGTGGAGCCGGACGTCCTACGCGCGCGGCGCCGTCGGCATCGCCCACTCGGGCAAGGACACCGGCGGCTGCCAGTTCTTCGTGGCCCTCTCGCCCCAGCCGCATCTGGACGGCCGCTACACCGTGTTCGGCCGGGTGGTGGACGGGATGGAGGTTGCGGATTCGGTGCAACCGGACGACACTTTCCGATTGGTGATAGAACCCTAATCCCGAGAGAGGTCGACATGTCCAAGGGTATCCTGATAACGATCGTCGTGCTGGGCCTGATCGCCGTGGCCGTGATGGGCCTGGTCGGCCGCTACAACTCGCTGGTGGGTCTCCAGGAGGACGTGGAGGGCCAGTGGGGCAACGTGCAGAGCGTCCACCAGCGCCGCGCGGACCTGATCCCCAACCTGGTGGCGACCGTCAAGGGCTACGCCGCCCACGAGAGCGAGACCCTCGAAGCGGTGATCAAGGCCCGCGCCGAGGCCACCCAGATGAACGCCGAGATCACGCCCGAGACCCTGAACGATCCCCAGATGCTGCAGAAGTTCGACGCGGCCCAGACCGGGCTCTCGTCGGCGCTGGCCCGGCTGATGGTGGTGGTCGAGCGCTACCCGGACCTCAAGGCCAACCAGAACTTCCTGGATCTGCAGAACGAGCTCGAGGGCACCGAGAACCGCATCAACGTCGAGCGGCGGCGCTTCAACGAGACGGCCAAGCAGTACAACACGACCCTGCGGCGCTTCCCCACCAACGTGGTCGCCGGCATGTTCGGCTTCGAGAAGCGCAACTACTTCGAGGCCGCCGAGACGGCCCAGGACGCGCCGACCGTGGACTTCGGGTCCTGACGTGCGACGCGCGCCGCTGATCCTCCTGCCGCTGCTCGCGGCGACGGTCGCCCTGTCGGCTGCGACGGCCCTGGCCGAGCTGCCGTCGTCGCCGCGATACCATTTCGACGACCGCGTGGGATTGGTCTCGCGGGAGGAGTCCGCCGCGCTCGTGAGCACCCTCGAGGCCTTCGAGCGACGCACCGGCATCCAGTTCGTGGTGACGATCCTGCCCGAGCTCGAGGGCAACCTCGAGGACACGGTCAACCGCATCTACGAGGCCTGGCGGATCGGCGACCGGAAGCTGGAGCGGGGCGTGCTCTTCGCGGTCTTTCCGAACGACCGCCGCACGCGCATCGAGGTGGGCTACGGGCTCGAAGGCGATCTGACCGACCTGGAATCCGGCCGCATCCTGCAGGAGATGATGGAGGTGCCCTCCAACGAGGCGGCCCGCCGCTTCGCCCTGGTCATGGTGCGCGTGGCCCAGCAGGTCGCGCCCGACGACCCCCTGGCCGAGGGCGTCTTCGAGGGCGGTCGCCGCTACGCCGACCGCAAGCGCGGCCGCGGCTTCTCCCTGGGCAACCTGATCTGGCTGATCATCCTGATATCGGTCTTCGGCGGACGCGCCGGACGCAACCGCTGGCTCGGCCCCCTGATCATCGCCTCGTCCCTGAGCGGCGGCGGACGGCGCGGCGGCGGCGGCGGTTTCGGGGGCGGCGGCGGCTTCAGCGGCGGCGGCGGCTTCTCGGGCGGCGGCGGCGCGAGTGGAGGTTGGTGAGATGGACACGACACGCAGCGACGTCCCCCGGCACTTCTTCACGAAGGACGAGCAGGACCGCATCGTGGCCGCCATCGCGGCCGCCGAGCTGCGGACCAGCGGCGAGATCCGCTTCCACCTCGAGCGCGACGTGCCCGGCAAGGCGCCCGCGAACGGCGACGCCTACCAGCGCGCCCGCCAGGTCTTCGACAAGCTGGGCATGCACCGCACCGAGGCCCGCAACGGCGTGCTCGTCTACATGGCCGTCCGCTCCCGGCTGTTCGCCGTCGTGGGCGACGAGGAACTGCACGCCCGGGTCGGCGACGGGTTCTGGTCGGACGTGGTCGCGGCCATGGGCGCCGCCTTCGCCGACGGACGCTTCGTCGAGGGACTCGATGCAGGGATCAGGATGATCGGCGAGAAGCTGCGGGAGCACTTCCCGTATCAGAGCGACGACGTGAACGAGCTGCCGGACGAGATCTCGTACGAGGACAGACTCAACCAGGACTGAGAGAGGGGGCCCTTTCAACGGGCCCCCTGTTCTGGTCCGAGGGTTCATCCCCGCCCGGAATCCCGGGCACCGACTCCGCCGCTAGACAAGATGGAACGGCTGGGCACATCGGCTATCGTGGGTTAGTCCGCGAAG
>CAZSNA010000162.1:0-2890 GCA_964607825.1 uncultured Fibrobacteraceae bacterium
TAGAGTGCCACGAAGAGGGAGAGGGGGTCGGACCCCTTTCCCTCGAGGCACGCTCGCTTCGCTCGCTCGCGCTGCGCGAGACCGTCGAGGGAGAGGGGTCCGACCCCCTCTCCCTCTTCGTTACACCTATCACACCAACACCACCTTCCGGTCCCCGCATAGAACTGTCTTTCGGGGTGAAAATGATGTATAATTATGAGGTTGTAGAAATCGCCCGCGTTCCAATCCCCGCTCGGACGCGTCGTTTCCGGCCACAATCAGTTCCAAGGACGGCTTTCCATGCGTACCCCTCTGCGCCGTTTCTGTCTCCCGTTGGTGCTGCTCTGCACGTTCGTTTCCCTCTCCGCCGCCGCCGTCTCGGGTGACGACGCCATCCCGCTGGATCGCAACGGCCTGCCGCAGTGGGTCGTGAAGGAATGGATCGACGCGCCGATCCGGCTCGAGCTGCCCGACCGCGGGAGCCTCGACGCCCTGCTGGACGCGGTGCCCCTGGCCGACTTCAGCCGCGAGGCGGTGGGCGTCGTCTGGGACACGCCCAAGTCCTACCACGTGGTGCTGGAGCTGCGTGCGACCGAGGACGAGATCGAGGCCCTGGCCGCGGCCGGATACCGGCCCTTGCGCCTGCCCGACCTGGACCGCGCCGGCCGCGAGGAGGCGGAGCGCACCTGGGCCGAGATGGCCGCCAAGGGCATCTCGCCGGTCAAGTACGATCCCTACGACTACTATCCCACCCACGCCCAGGTCGGCACCATCCTGGCCGACATCGAGACCAACTACCCGAACCTGGCCCGTACCTTCCAGTGGGGCAGTTCGGTGCAGGGCCGCGAGCTGTGGGGCATCGTGCTGTCCAACAACGTGCAGAGCAGCGAGGCCGAGCCCGAGGTCTGCATCTCCTCGAGCATGCACGGCGACGAGGTCGTCGGCATCGTCCTGTGCCTGAACCTGGCCCATGAGCTGACCGAGAACTACGGCCTGGCCGGCCAGGACAGCATCACCTACCTGATGGACAACTACGAGATCCACCTGCTGCCCATGCACAATCCCGACGGCACCGTGCTCACCCAGCGCTACAACGCCAACGGCGTGGACCTGAACCGGAACTTCGGCCTGCCGGCCGGCACGCACACCGTCCGGGAGATCGAGAACGTCCACTACGAGAACTACTGCAACTCGAACCACTTCGTGACCGGCCTGAACTACCACGGCGGCGCACTGGTGGTCAACTACCCCTGGGACTGGACCTACACGCTGTCGCCCGACAACGACGCCCTGATCCAGCACAGCCTGGAGTACTCGACCTGGAACCTGCCCATGTACAACGGCTCCTTCCCCCAGGGCATCACCAACGGCGCCGAGTGGTACGTGATCACCGGCAGCCTCCAGGACTGGGTCTACGACCAGACCGACGCCATCAACATCACGCTGGAGGTGTCGAACACCAAGTGGCCCTCGGCCAGCACGCTCACGACCTTCTGGGGGCAGAACCGCGCCAGCATGATGCACTTCATCCGCTCGGCCCGTTACGGCGTGAACGGCGTGGTCTCCGCGTCCGATACCGGCCTGCCCCTGGACGCCGAGGTCACGGTCGTCGGCAATTCCATCGAGGTCCATACCGATCCGAACAGCGGCGACTACTACAAGCTGCTGGACACCGGCACCTACGACCTTACCTTCACCGCCGACGGCTACATCGACCAGACCGTCTACGGCGTCTCCACCACCTGGGGCACGCCCACGGTGCTGGACGTCGTGATGCAGCCGGTGGCCCACGGCGACATCACCGGCTACGTCTACGAGACCGGCGGCGCGCCCATCGACGCCCAGATCAACGTCTACACCCACCCGCTCGGCACGCCCATCGCCGTGGTGCAGTCCAGCGCCGCCGCCGCCGGCGCCTTCACGGTGCCCGGCCTGGTCTACGGCGAGTACCGCCTGGTCTACACCGCCGTCGGCCACATTTCCGACGAGCAGCTCGTCACCCTCGACGCCGCCTCGGTCGCGGCGCCGGACATGACCCTGGCCATCGCCGAGGAGGTCGTGCTCTTCGCCTCGGACTTCGAGTCCGGCTCGGACGGCTGGCTGGGCACCTGGCAGGCCGCGTCCCCCGGCCACGGCGGCGCCCAGGGCATGACCGACTCGCCCACGGGCAGCTACGACAACTACGAGGACAACCCCTGCACCCTGGCCGAGGGCCTCGACCTGAGCGACATCGTCGAGGGCGAGCTGAGCTTCTGGTGCAACTGGCAGATCGAGAACATGTGGGACGGCGTGCAATTCCTGGTGTCGATCGACGGCGGCTCCGCGTGGACCCCGCTGGCCTCCACCTACACCGACAACGGCAGCGGCCAGGGCGCCCAGGCCTCGGGCGAGCCCTATTACGACGGCACGCAGTCCTCCTGGGTGCGGGTCTACTACGACCTGGCCCCCTGGCTGGGCGAGTCGGACGTGCGGTTCCGCTTCCACCTGGTCAGCGACAGCTCGGTGGAGTACGACGGCTTCCGCTTCGACGACTTCCTCGTCGAAGGCATCCGCGAGTCCGATCCCGGCACCGGCGCGCAGACGCCCATGGCGGCGACCCGCGTGGCGGGGGCGCACCCGAACCCGTTCAACCCCAGCACGAAGATCGCCTACGCCACGCCGCGCGACGGGCACGTGACCCTGTCGATCTACGACGTGACCGGCCGCCGGGTCCGCATCCTGGTCGACGGCCACGTGGTCGCGGGCGAGCACGCGGCCCACTGGGACGGCCGCACCGACACCGGCCTGCGCGCCGCCAGCGGCGTGTACTTCGCCCGGGTCGCGGGCGCCGACGCGGTGGACTCGATCAAGCTGATGCTGGTGAAGTGATATGGAACGGCTAGTCAAGTAACGACAGACCGCTCCCTGGACC
>CAZSNA010000163.1:0-2807 GCA_964607825.1 uncultured Fibrobacteraceae bacterium
GTCCGGGCGGCGACGGTCCCCTGGCGCGATTGATCGGCCGCCTCCGCGGCCGCTCCGACCGCCCCGCCACCGCGCAGGGCGGGGATTCGCCCTGGTTCGCCCTGCGCCGCTCCCAAGCCGATCCCGTCGACCCGGAGGCGTCCCGCCATGTCTGATCCCGTGGCCGCCGGCGGCGCGCACGGCGGGGACCGTCCCCGCGTGCGGCTGGCCGCGCCCGCCAAGCTGAACCTGCACCTGGAAGTCCTGCGACGTCGCGAGGACGGCTACCACGAGATCGAGACCATCCTGCAGGCGGTGGATCTCTTCGACCGTCTCGACGTGGAGCTTCGCGAGCGCTGGCACGGCCGGCCGCCGCGGATCGATCTGAGCGTGGAGCCCTTCGGGGCCGCGCCCGAGGGGGAGGAGAACCTGGTCCACCGGGCGGTGGCGCTCTTCTGCGCCGAGACCGGCGTGTCCGGCCGCTTCCGGATCGCGTTGCGCAAGGTGATCCCCGTGGGCGCCGGACTGGGCGGCGGCAGCAGCGACGCGGCGGCCGCGCTGGTGGCCTGCAACCTTTTGATGGGCACCGGCTTGTCGGATGACGCGCTCGAGGAACTGGGCGCCCGCCTGGGTTCGGATATCCCGTTCTTCGTGCGGGGCGGCACCCAGCTCGGTCGCGGTCGCGGTACCGAATTGACCCGACTGCGGGCCCTGCCGAAGACCGAATTCCTCATCGTCAAACCGGACATGGCTTTACGGACGTCATCCGTATATGAACATTCGAATATTGGATTGACATCGCGCAGCCCCAAGGTTAACATCCGTAATATAGAAGCTTTAATCGCCCGTTTTCCAACGGGTTCCTGGTTCGGGGACAACAGGCTCGAAGAGGTTGTCCTTCCAGGTTACCCGGTGTTGCAACGGTTGGTCACGGACTTACGCGAAGAGGCGACCGTGGCCATGATGACGGGCAGCGGAGCGGCCGTGTTCGCCGTGTTCGGCGACCACGACCGGCAGGAACAGGCGCGGCGGGAATCGAGCCGACCCGGATGGTTCGTCCGGACGGTGTGGCCCCACCCCGCAGGCGTGGTCGTCAAGGAAGACGGCTGATCTGTTTCCTGTTCCCGTTCCATCGGCGACTACGGAGAGGTGCTGTCTTGGAAATCACGGAGATCAGGATCACCCTGAGGGACGACGACAAGTTGCGGGGCTTCGCCAGCATCACCCTCGACAACTGCTTCGTGGTGCGGGGTCTCAAGATCATCGAGGGCGCCAACGGGATGTTCGTCGCGATGCCCAACCGCCGTCGCAAGGACGGCACCTTCCAGGACATCGCCCATCCCATCAACAAGTCGACGCGTGAGTGGATGGAAAACCAGATCATCGCGGCCTACAAGCAGGAGCTCCAGCGCGCCGAGCGCGGCGAGGTCCGCATCCCGGACGACGAGCAGGGCGGATCCGCCCTGGAGGAAGGCTTCTAGGGGACGGCCCGCTGGGGCGTCGACAAGTGGTAAGTCACAAGGTTTTGGTCCTTGCATTCGCAGGTTCGAATCCTGCCGCCCCAGCCAGTCTCCCGCCCACCCCAGTTTCGTGTTTACCCCGCCCCTTCCATGGTCTAGATTACCGGTTCAACACCCCCATGAACTGTGGCCCTCGTCCCGTCCGGAGGACACCCGCCCATGGTGAACGACCTCGTTCTGATCACGGGAAACGCGCACAGGGAGATGAGTCGGAAGATCGCCGAACACCTCGAGCGGCCCCTGCTCGAAGTCGAGGTGAGCCGCTTCTCCGACGGCGAGATCAACATCAAGATCCTCGAGAACATACGCGGCACCGACGTCTTTGTCATACAACCCACCTTCCCGCCGGCCGAGAACATCCTGGAGCTGCTGCTGATGATCGACGCCGTGCGCCGGGCGTCGTGCCGTCGGGTCACCGCCGTGATCCCTTACTTCGGCTATGCCCGCCAGGACCGCAAGGACCAGCCCCGGGTGCCCATCGGCGCGCGCCTGATGGCCAACCTGATCACCAAGGCCGGCGCCAACCGGGTGCTGACCATCGATCTGCACGCACCGCAGATCCAGGGCTTCTTCGACATCCCCCTGGACCACCTCTACTCGGCCCCTGTGCTGCTGAAGCACTTCCGCGACGTGCCGCGCGAGAACATGGCGGTCGTGGCGCCGGACGTGGGCAGCATCAAGATGGCCCGCGCCTTCGCCAAGCGGCTCGGCGCCCCGCTGGCCATCATCGACAAGCGCCGCCCGCGTGAGAACGAGGCCGAGGTGATGAACTTCATCGGCGACGTGCAGGACAAGGACGTGGTGATCTTCGACGACATGATAGACACCGCGGGCACCATCACCCAGGCCGGCGAGGCCTGCATCGAGGCCGGCGCCGACAACGTGACCGTCTGCTGTACCCACCCGCTCTTCTCGGGCCAGGCCCTGGCGCGGCTGGATAGCTCGCCCATCCGCGAGATCGTGGTCAGCAACACCATCCCCTTCGACCGCTTCCAGGAATGCCCGAAGGTCAAGGTGATGGACATGTCCGGGCTGCTGGCCGACGCGATCCGCCGGATCCATCTCGAAGAGACCGTGAGCAAGCTCTTCCTGCCCATGCGCACGGACCTGCCCTGATGTGACCATGTGATGTGGGCCGGTCCCTGGGTGGTGTGAGGGGGGCTCGGCCGGGGGCGCTCGCCCGCACTTCCTGTGCGGGCTTCGCTCGAGTTCCGGGCCGCTACGCCCTCCTGGCTTCGCGGCCCTTCACACGCCCCGGCCGAGCCCCCCTCACACCACCCAGGGACCTCCACTTCACACGGTCGTATC
>CAZSNA010000164.1:0-2781 GCA_964607825.1 uncultured Fibrobacteraceae bacterium
CTGCGCGAAGGCGCCCGCCGCGCCCCCGCCGCCGCCGCCGCCGAGTTCGCCAGGGCCTACGAGTACTACCAGCTCGACCGCGCCGTTCGGGCCGCCCGATCCGGCCGGCACGGCGAGGCCCGCCGCATCGCCGACAAGATCGAGCGCGACGGACCGCGCGGACACCTGGCGCTCTACGTGCTCGCCTATTCCCAGCTGGGGGAGGACAACCCCGAACGCGCCGCCGAGCTGGCCACCGAGGGCCTGCTGCTCTCGCCGGCCGACGCGGGCCTGCTGCTGCCCGTCCTACAGAAGGCCCTGCTGGCGGTCGGCCACTTCGAGCGCTCCATCCCCATCCTCGAATCCGCCTGCCAGCAGCAGGACGCGCCGCCCAGCCTGTGGGTAGCCCTGGCCATGCTCCTGGAGAAGGTGGGGGACCGGGCCCGCGCCGTGGCCCTGCTCGCCGGCAAGCGCGGGGACGCGCGTCTGACCCCGGCCGCCGCCGCATCCTACCTGCGCGTGCTGGTGAACGACCTGCCCGACAGCGACTTCACGCGCGTGTGGTCGGCCCTGGCCCTGCCCGAGGCGAGCGTCAACTGGCGCTGCAGCGCCTGCGGCGAGACCCCCGAGGGGATCCGCTGGCACTGCCCGTCCTGCGGCCGTTTCGGCAGCTTCGCCCCGCCGAGCCTCTGCGAGGTCGAGGCGTGAGGCTGGCCGTCGTCCCGTTGCTGCTCGTCCTGGTCTCGCCCGGGCTCGCCCAGGATGCGCCCGACGCCGACTGGGACGACGTCCGCGCCGCCTTCGCCGTGGGCGATTTCGTCGCGGCGCGCGACCTGACCGGACGGCTCGCGGCCTTCGACGCCGAATCCGACCAGTCCCTGTACTGGCGCTATCGCCTGGCCGAAACCCCGGACGCCGCCCGCACCCTCCGCCGAGCGCTCCTGGACCGCGAGACCCTGGCGGCCTCCGCCCGCGCCCTGCTGCTGCGGGACGCGGCCTGGATCGCCTACGCCGACGGCGACTTCGACGCGGCCCTGGACCTGCTGAGCGGCGTCGAGCTGGACGAGACGGAGACGGCCGCCAGCTCCGGCCTGCTCGCGGGGCTGACTCATGCCGCCCGGGGCGCCGGAGCCGCGAGCCGCGACGCCCTGGCCGCCGTGCCGCCCGACGACCCCGACTACCCCTGGGCCCGCTACCGGCTCGGCCTGCTGGCCCACGCCGACGGAGACCCCGCCCTGGCCGCCCGCTACCTGGAGATGGCCGCGACGGCCCCCGACTCGCCCTGCCGGGCCGAGGTCCTGCTGGCCGAGTGGCGGCTGGCCCGCGAGAACGATCCCCAACGGGCGGTGCGCACGGCCCGCGAGCTGAGCCACCGTTTCCCCGACTCCCTGCCCGCGGCCCTGGTCGCCGAGCTGGAGCAGGATCTCGAGGACCTGCAGCACGGCCTGGCGGCGCCGAGCGACTCGACCGTCGCCGCGCCGCCGCCCGACGTCGAGCCCCCCGGCCGCTACACCCTCCAGTATGCCGCCTTCTCTGACCGCGCCCGCGCCCTGGCCTTCCTGGACGTCTGGGCCCCGCACGTGCCGGGACTGGCCATCGTGACGGTCGTCGACGACCGCGGCGGCACCCTCTACAAGCTCCGCGCCGGCGCCTATCCGGGCCGCGCCCAGGCCGGCGACGCCGCCGAGGACTTCGCCGACCGCCACGGCCTGCGTCCCATGCCGGTCCAGCCCACGGACGGTCCATGAGCGCGCGCAAGTCCAAGTCATCCTCCGGGGCCAAGCTCACACCCATGCTCGTCCAGTACCTGGACATCAAGCGCGAGCATCCCGACGCCCTGCTCCTGTTCCGCATGGGCGACTTCTACGAGACCTTCTTCGACGACGCCAAGGTCCTGGCCGACACCTGCAGCGTCACCCTGACCACCCGCGACAAGAACAGCGCCCACCCGGTGCCCCTGGCCGGCGTGCCCCACCACGCCCTGGACACCTACCTGGCCCGCCTGCTGGCGGCCGGCCTGACCGTGGCCATCTGCGACCAGGTGGAGGATCCGGCCCAGGCCAAGGGACTGGTCAAGCGCGCGGTGGTGGAGGTGGTCAGCCCGGGCACCGCCACGGCGCCCGAACTGGTGGAGGGGGCCGGCGGCCTCTACTGCCTGGCCTTCGTGCCGGGCGACGGCGAGGCCTCTGGCTGGGCCGTCCTGGACGCCAGCACCGGCGAATTCCGCTGCGGCCAGGAAGACGTGGGGCTCGCCGCCCTCTGCGAGCGCTATCACGCCCGGGAAGTGGTGGTGTCCGAGGCCCTGGACGCCGAGCGCCTCCGCGACTGGCGCCAGACCCTGCCCTCGACCGTGCTCAACACGGTCAGCGCCGCCTGGTCGCACCCCGGCTTCGCCCGCGAGACCCTGCTGGACCACTTCGGCGTGCTGGACCTGGACCCCTTCGGACTCGAGTCCGAGGACCGCGCCATGGCCATGTGCGCGGCGGGCTGCCTGCTGCGCTACCTGACCGCCCTGACCCTGCGCCGCCCCGACCAGGTGACCGGCCTGCTCTTCACCGCCCGCGCCGACCGCCTGCTCCTGGACGAGGAGACCCTGCGCAACCTGGAGGTCTTCCGCACCTTCCGCGGCGAGCGGGGGGAGGGGACCCTGGTCCACCACCTGGACGCCACCGTGACGCCCCTGGGCCGACGCCTGCTGGAGCGACGCCTGGCCGAGCCCCTGACCGACCTGACCCGCCTCGAACGCTGGCACTTCGCGGTGGCATCAAGACGGTTTTGATCCCGCACGACAATGAAAAAGAT
>CAZSNA010000165.1:0-2781 GCA_964607825.1 uncultured Fibrobacteraceae bacterium
GTGAAGTCCAACAGCCGGACCGGGCGCGGGAGATCGAGGTGATTCCGCTGCGGTTTTCGCGGGAGGGGACGGGGTTGGTTTTGGTGGGGGTGGGGTAGAAATCCAGACTTGACGAGCCCAGGGTTTGTGGATAGAATTACCAGCAGATGTGACTAAACGCTGGGGGTTCTATCCATGACGGTCAAAATCGAATCGAGGCGAGAAAGCGCCTACGCCAAGGCGGCGGCCATCTTCCGGGGCCACGGCGGGGTGCTGCGGACGATGGAGGCGCTCAAGCTGGGGGTGCACCCGCGCACCCTTTACGCCATGCGCGATGCCGGGCTGCTGGAGCAGCTCGGGCGCGGGCTCTTTCGGCTCGCGGACCTCCCGCCGCTCGGGAATCCCGACCTGGTCGCGGTCGCTCTCCGCGTGCCCGAGGGCGTCATCTGCCTGGTCTCGGCCCTGGCGGTCCACGAGATCACGACCCAGATCCCTCACGAGGTCCACATCGCCCTCCGGCGTGGCGCCGAAACCCCACGGCTGGAGCACCCGCCGGTCCGGGCGTTCTGGTTCACCGGGAGGGCCTTCGACGAGGGGATCGAAACCCGCGAACTGGACGGCGTCGGCGTCCGCGTGTACGGCGCGGCCAAGACCGTGGCCGACTGCTTCAAGTACCGGAACAAGCTGGGGCTCGAGGTCGCCCTCGAGGCGCTGAAGCTCTATCTGCAGCGGCGGGCCGGGTCCGTCGACGAACTGGTGCGTTTCGCCCGCGTCTGCCGGGTCGAGAAAGTGATCCGTCCCTACGTGGAGGCCCTGCTTTGAAGCGCCGGGATCTGAAGAACGTCGCCGCCTCGGTGCGGCAGCGCCTGCTCAACGCCGCCCGCGAATCCGGCCGTCCGTTCGACGAGCTTCTCCAGTACTTCGCCATGGAGCGCTTCCTGTTCCGGCTGTCCGCCTCACCGCATGGCGAGAGATTCGTCCTGAAGGGCGGGCTCCTGCTGGCGACCTGGTACGCCGCACCGACCCGCGCCACCCGTGACATCGACCTCCTGGGCAACGTGAAGAACGACGTGGACCGCATCGTGGCCGTCGTCCGGGATGTGTGCGGCCAGGAGGTCGAGCCTGACGGCCTGGAATTCGATGCGGACACCGTGGTGGGAGAACGGATCACCGAAGAGGCCGAGTACGAAGGCGTGCGCGTGCGATTCCGGGGCAACCTCGACAACGCGCAGCTGTCGATGCAGATCGACGTGGGCTTCGGGGACGCCGTCGTCCCGGCTCCGGTGGTGGTCGACTATCCGACGCTGCTGGATCTGCCCGCTCCTCGGGTTCGCGCCTACACGCGCGAGAGCGTGATCGCCGAGAAGTTCCACACGATGGTCCGCCGGGGGCTTCTGAACAGCCGCATGAGGGACTTCTTCGATACCTGGTCCCTGTCGCGCCAGTTCGACTTCGACGGGAGCGTGCTGGCGGCGGCTATACGGGAGACATTCACCCGGCGGGGCGAGGCCTTCATCCCACATCCCGTGGCCCTGACGGACGAGTTCGCGACGGACGCCGGGAAGGTGACCCAGTGGCGGGGGTTCCTACGCAAAGGCCTGCTGCGGGGCGCCCCGAACGAACTGAGCGAGGTGATCCAGGCCCTGGCCCTGTTCCTCGGGCCGGTCGCCGAAGCGCTCCATGCGGGGCGGGAGTTCAGAGGTCGCTGGGAAGCGCCGGGTCCATGGTCCGAGGAGTAGGGGGCTTGACGCGCCAGCGGTCCTCGATCTCCGCTGCCGCCGGCTCTCCGGGGAGTAGCGGGACCACCCGAGGGTGCCGGGCCTTGAGCCACTCCGCCAGCGGAGCGGCGAGCTCCCTTTCTCCGACCGCATCGAGCAGGTAGCCGAGGCGCTGGCCGTCCGGAAGTTTCACCAGGTGCGCCATCTTCACCAGGGCCTGGCCGTCGATGCGTTCCGCCACCTCGCCAAGAACGGTGACGACATTGCCCAGGTGCCCGGCCGCGGCCAGGTAGCGGACCAGGTCGAACGCGGTGGTCTCGGGCGTGGCCACCCGCATCGTGCCCGTTTCGGTCTGGATTCCGGTCGTCGGCATCTGTTCGACCTTGCTGTTCATCGAGAACCGGATGATGACCATTCCCGCGCGCATCTCGCGGGTGGGCCTGTCGGTCACGACCTGGAAGACCATGGGCTGCTGATGGGCCGCACCGTGGATCGCCGCGGCGCTGAGCAGGCCCACGTAGTAGGGCTGATCGAGGTGGCGCATGAGGTCGTCGATGAACCAGCTGGCCGGGAGCGATCCCGTCGCGCGATATTCTGGGGGCACGACGACGTAGAAGCCGCGCCGGGGGGAGACGATCCTGCATTGCTCCTTCAGCCTGCGCAGGGCGGTCTGGACGGCGACCGGCGAGCGTTCGGTCTCAGATTCCACCCGGGACGCGATGAAGGTGTAGCGGCCGGTTGACTGGAGTTGCTCCACCCAATCCAACATGGTGGGTTTTCTAGGCATGCCGGCTGACCCCTTCGCGCTCGATTGAAGTGCAGACCAGAAGCAAATCTGTACATTTATCGCTAATATTTGCAAGTAGAATGTTGGCTCTGGCCATTGCGCCACCTTGCGGAAGATAAAGGACATAAAAAGCAATCTGCCGCGGGGAATTGTCTTAATACGCCTGTAACCTATTATAAGACAGCAAATTCTATTAAGAGCAATTACATGGCCTCGTCTTTAGATTGTCCTTTAGAACTCCGTGTTCCCTGCCAGCTGAAGTGAGACAGTTTCAAGCCTAAAATCTATGGACACTTC
>CAZSNA010000166.1:0-2601 GCA_964607825.1 uncultured Fibrobacteraceae bacterium
CCCAGGTTGAGCAGGATCTCGGCGATGCCGCTCATGCCGATGCCGCCGATGGCCACCAGGTGCACGTGTCGCGTGTTACGGAACAAGGGTCTCTCCCGGTTCGGGCAGGCGCCCGGTGAGCCGCATCAGGTCGGCGGCGATGGTCATGGCCGCGTCGGGCCGGGCCGCCGCGGCGCTGGCCGCGGCCATGGTCTCCAGCCGTCCGGCGTCGGCGGCCAGCGCGCTCACCAGAGCGTCCAGGGCCGCGGCGTCGCAGTCCGCGTCGGAGAGCAGTCGGGCGGCGCCGGCGACCTCGCGCGCGCGGGCGTTGCGGGTCTGATGATCGTCGGTCGCGTACGGAAAGGGCACCAGCACCGCCGGCTTGCCCGCCGCGGCCAGCTCGGCCAGGGTCATGGCCCCCGCACGGCACACCACCAGATCGGCCCAGCGCAGGGCCGCGGGCATATCGTCGATGTAGGCCTCCACGCGGACGCGTCCGGCGCCCGCATAGGCGGCCGCGACCTCCGCGTGATCGTCCTCGCCCGTCTGCAGACGCAGCTCGAGATCGTCCCGATCCCGCCAGCGGTGCGCCGCGTCGCGCACGGCCGTGTTCAGGGTGCGGGCGCCGCGGCTGCCGCCGAAGACCAGCAGGCGGAACGGTCGGCCGTCCCGGGGCGCGGACATGCCCGCGTCCAGGGCGTCCAGGAAGGCGGCCCGCACGGGATTGCCGGTATCGAGGCCGCATCCGGCCGGAAAATGCGCCGCGGCCGCGTCGAAGCCCAGGTACACCCGCCGCGCCCAGCGTCCCAGCAGCCGGTTGGTGCTGCCCGGGATCGCGTTCTGCTCCTGCAGCGCCAGCGGCACGCCCCGCAGGCGGGCCGCCGCCGCCACCGGCAGGCTGACGTAGCCGCCGGTGCCCAGGACCAGGTCGGGGCGAAATCGGTGCAGCAGTCCCAGGCTGCCCAGCCCGCCGCGCGCGAGGTTGACCAGGAAGCGCACGCGGGCGGCCAGGCCCAGGCCCCGGAACCCCGAGGCCGACACGAAGGCCAGCTCGAAACCGGCCGCGGGCACCAGCTTCGCCTCGATTCCGCGCCGGGTGCCGACGAAGAGGATCGACGCGTCGGGCTCGAGCCGTCGCACCGCCTCGGCGACGGCCAGACCGGGATAGACGTGTCCTCCCGTCCCGCCGCCCGTGATCAGCAGACGCAGGGGCGGGTCCGTCTGAGCGGAGCGCGGCTGCGGTCCCCTCGACATGCTTTACCTCCCCTACCCGGTGATTCGCGTGACGCGTTCGCGCAGGGCCCGCAGCTCGCGTCCCTGCCGATCGATGCTCAGGAGGATGCCCACGGCGGCCAGGTTGGTGATCATGGCCGAGCCGCCGTAGCTGACGAAGGGCAGCGGCAGTCCCATGACCGGCAGCAGGGCGGTGACCATGCCCAGGTTGATGGCCGCGTAGACGGCGATCATGGTGGTCAGGCCCGCGGCCAGGAGGCTCCCGAAATCATCGCCCGCGGTCCGCGCGATGTTAAACCCCCGCCAGGCGAAAAGCACGAAGAGAAACAGCATGACCAGGCAGCCGATCAGGCCGAGCTCCTCGCCCATGACCGAGAAGATGAAGTCCGTGTGCGGATCCGGCAGGAACGAGAAGCGCTGGTGGCTGCCGCCGAAGCCGGCGCCGTGCCAGCCCCCGGCGCCCAGGCCGATCAGCGACTGCTGGACCTGGTACTCGGCCGGGCCGCCGTGCAGCACGCGCCACCAGACGTCGATGCGGTTGCCGATCTTGTCGCTGAGGAAGTAGCCGGGGATCGCCGCGAGCGCCGTTACGCCGCCGAGGGTCGCCAGCCAGCGTCCTGGCAGACCGGCCAGGAACAGGACCAGGATCGTGATCAGGATCATCACCGCCGCGTTGCCGTAGTTGGGCTGCAGCACCAGCATGATCACCGCCAGCAGGGGCGCGCTCAGGGTCGCCAGCAGACGGTTGCGGTCGCGGGCCACCCGCGCGAAGCCGCCGGCGCAGCGCTGGGCCAGGAAGATCACCAGCACCACCTTGAGCAGCTCCACCGGCTGGACGGGAATCAGGGGCAGGTCGAGCCAGCGGCTGGCTCCGGCGCGGGTGATGACCAGGGGGGTGCCGCGCAGCAGGATGGTCAACGAGACCAGCACCAGCCCCACGCCCAGCAAGGGGAGCACGACGCGGCGCTGGCGCAGCCGGCGGTAGTCCAGCCCGGCCAGGACGACCATGACCGCCAGGCCGATCAGCAGACGCACCACGTGATGGAAGAGGTAGTAGGTGCTCGAGGCGGTGCGGAAGGCGCCGGCGTTGTAGACCATCACCACGCCCAGGACCAGCAGCACGCCCACCGACAGCAGCAGCCAGCAGCCGAACTGCTCGAACCAGCCCCGCCAGTCGCCCGCGCGCCGGCGCAGTGCGCCTCGCCCGGCGCGACCGCGGGCGCCGCCGCGGCGAAGACCTCGCCGCGATGGCCGTAGTCGCGGAACATGTCGAAGCTGGCGCAGGCTGGGCTGAGCAGCACCGTGCCGCGCGCGCCGGCGGCCACGGCGCTGAGGCGCACGGCCGCGGGCAGGTCGGGCGCGTGGTCCAGCGGCACGGCGCCCGCCAGG
>CAZSNA010000167.1:0-2501 GCA_964607825.1 uncultured Fibrobacteraceae bacterium
GTCGTGATGCCGGCAAAAATGGAGCCCAGGACCGCAATGATCAAGAGGGCGGGCGCGTGGTCCAGCGGCACGGCGCCCGCCAGGGCCGCCGCGATGCGCTCGGCCTCGGCGCCGATCAGCACCACCCGCTCGACCGGCCCGAGGGCGTCGCGCAGGGGGGCGTAGTCCTCCCCCTTGCCGCTGCCGCCCAGGATCAGGTGGACGCCGCCTTCGTAGCCGGCCAGCCCGGCGCAGACCGCGTGGACGTTGGTGGCCTTGGAGTCGTCGACGAAGACCAGCTCGCCCCGGCGGGCCACTTCCTGCTGGCGATGCGGCAGGCCCGTGAAGCTCCGCAGGCCCTCGGCCAGGACGTCGGCCGGCAGGTCGAAGGTCTCGACCAGGGCCGTCGCCGCCAGGGCGTTCAGCCGGTTGGGACCGCCGCGCAGGCCGAGCGCGTCGGCCGGCAGGATCGACTCCTCGCGACCGTCGCGCCGACGGCGGATCTCGCCGTCGCGCACGAACACGTCGGCGCCGTCGGCGGCCGCGCCGAAGAGGGTGCGGCGTCCGTGGGGCCAGGCCAGCGCGGGGGCGCAGCCGGTCCAGGTGACGAAGAGGCCGTCCGCGCGCAGGCGCTCGGCCAGGATGCGCTTGGCGGCGAAGTAGGCCTCCAGGTCGGGATAGCGGTCGAGATGGTCGGGCGCCAGGTTCAGCACGGCGCCCGCCTCCGGGGCGAAGGTCGTCACGGTCTCGAGCTGGAAGCTGCTGGTCTCCAGGACGGCGACGGCCTCGGGGGCGAGGGCGTCGGCCACGTCGGCGAAGGGGCGCCCCACGTTGCCCAGGGCGCGGGCGTCCAGGCCGGCGACGCGCAGCAGATGGGCGGTCAGTTCGGTGGTCGTGGTCTTGCCGTTGGTGCCGGTGATCGCCACGGCGCGGGCGGCGCAGAAGCGCGACGCCAGTTCGAGCTCGCCCAGCACCGGCACGTCGGCCAGCGCCCGCAGGCCGGGATGCTCGCCCGGCACGCCGGGACTGAGGACGACGCCGTCGGGCGCGGGCGCCCGGGCGGGCCAGTCGGGGCCGGCCAGGATCTCGTCGAAGGCGTCGCGCGCCGCGTCGTCCAGGCCGGATGCGGCCCAGCGCGCCTCCAGGTCGGACAGGGGCGCGTCGTCCACGCCCACCGTGCGGGCGCCGTGACGGCGCAGCAGGGCGCCGGCCGCGCAACCGCTGCGCGCCAGCCCCAGGATCAGCCAAGTCTGTTCACGAACCCGCACCGGACGCTCCCGACGATCATTGCAGCTTCAGGGTACTGAGGCTCAGCAGCAGCAGCAGGATGCCCACGATCCAGAAGCGGACCACCACCTGCGTCTCCGACCAGCCCAGCAATTCGAAATGATGATGCAGCGGCGCCATGCGGAAGATGCGCCGGCCGCCGCGCCAGCGGTAGGACGCCACCTGCAGCATCACGCTCAGCGCCTCCAGCACGAACATGCCGCCGAGGACCACCAGCAGCAGCTCGCGCTTGACCAGGATGGCGACCGTGCCCAGGGCGCCGCCCAGGGCCAGGCTGCCGGTGTCGCCCATGAAGATCCGCGCCGGATGGGCGTTGAACCACAGGAAGCCCAGGGCCGCCCCGACCACCGAGCCGCAATAGATGCTCAGCTCCCCCGTGCCGGCCAGGTAGGGGATGTTCAGGTAGTCGGCGAAGATCACGTTGCCCGTCAGGTAGCTCAGGCCGCCGAAGCCCAGGAAGACGAAGGCGCTCAGCCCGATGGCCAGGCCGTCCAGCCCGTCGGTGAGGTTGACGGCGTTGCTGGTGCCGGTCACCACGCAGACCACCAGGGGCAGGTAGAGCCAGCCCACGTCCAGGAAGACGTCCTTGAGGAAGGGCACCGCCAGCCGGCTGGTCAGCTCGCCGCCGGGGGCCTCGGTCTGCAGGATGGCGAAGAGCACCAGGCTGAAGCCGACCTGCCCGGCGAGCTTGACGCGGCCGATCATCCCCTTGGGCTGCTTCTTGACCACCTTGAGCCAGTCGTCGACGAAGCCCAGGGCGCCCATCCAGACCGTCGCCAGCAGGCAGAGCTGAATGTAGCGGTTGGACAGGTCGGCCCACAGCAGGGTGGGCAGCACCACCGCGGCGATGATCATCACGCCGCCCATGGTGGGGGTGCCGGCCTTGGCCTGGTGATGTTCGGGACCGTCGGCGCGGATGGTCTCGCCGATCTGCATCTCGTGCAGCTTGCGGATGACCCAGCCGCCGAAGATGAAACTGATCAGCAGGGCCGTGACGGTGGCGTAGGCGGCTCGGAACGTGATGTACTGGAAGACGTTCAGCGCCGACCACTGCTCGTGCAACGGATAAAGCAGATGATAGAACATCCTATCGCCTCTCGAGTTGGCCCATATCGGGATCGAGCCGATCCAGGAAGGCCGTCAGGACCCGTTCCATGCCCGTCGAGCGCGAGCCCTTGAACAGCACCCGGTCGCCCGGGCGCGCCAGGTCGGTCAGCGTCGCGGCGGCCGTCACC
>CAZSNA010000168.1:0-2403 GCA_964607825.1 uncultured Fibrobacteraceae bacterium
CCCTGCCCGCGGCGCGGGTCGTCCTGTGCGACGGGACGGGACGCGAGCTGGCGGCGCTCGACGCCGCGGCCCTGCCGCCGGCCGCGGAACAGGATCTCGTCTTCGACTGGACCCCCGTCGGCGAGGCCCGTCACGCGTTGCGTCTGCGCCGCCCCGCGTCGCCCGCCGACACCCTGGAGGTGCCGTTCGGCGGCTACCGCTGCGGTCCGGCGCCCCTGATCCTGACGGAGGTCATGGCCGCGCCCGCGAGCGGGGCCTGCGAGTGGGTGGAGATCGCCGCGGCCGGCGCGATGTCCGTCGACCTGGACGGCTACGCCCTGGTCGACGCGGGCGGCGCACCGTCGCCGCTGCCGGCCCGGATCCTGGCGGCCGGGGAGCGACTGCTGCTGGTCCAGGACGCCGCCGACTACGAGAGCTGGTGGCTCGAGCAGCACCGGATCGGGGCCCCGCTGGCCTGTCCGGACGTGGAGCCCCACTTCAACGCCGTTGAGCTCGACGGCGCCTGGCCCACCCTCAACAACACGCCCCCGGAGGGGCGTGACTATGCCGATCGCGTGCATCTGCTCGATCCCGGCGGCACCGTGGCCGACCATGTCACCGTCGGCGACGCGGGCGCGCCGGTGAGCATCGGACGCAGTCTGGAGCGCGGGGGACCGAGGCCGGCGGGGCATCCATCGGCCCTGTGGGGGCCGAGCACCGCGACCGCCGGCGCCACGCCGGGCTGCGTCAACAGTCGGGAGGCCGAACCCGCTGCGGTCGGCGCGTTCACGGCACAGGTCCAACCGCCCGAACTGGGCGAGGGTGTTGGCTTCTCCTTCGATCTCCACGATAACGAGCGCGCGTGGTCCGTTGTCATATATGACCTTGCGGGCTTCGTGCTGAGGAACCTGGGCGGCGACGCTCTCGGCTCTGGGCCCCGCCGTGTCGTGTGGGACGGCCGCGACGAGGTCGGCGGCGCTCCGCCCCCCGAACCCCTGGTGGCCCTGCTGACCGTCTACGGCGCCGACGGCGCCCGCGCCCGCACCGAGCGCCTCCTGGTGGTCACCGCCGACGCGGCGGGGAGATGAAGGGGCGCCGCGGTTCCGTCCGTTCGTCCGGCCTGGTGATGGGCCTGCTCCTGTGGGCGGCGATCGCGTCGGCCCGCGACCTGTCCGACGGCTGGATCCTGCCGGCGACCTGGGAGGCGGCCCTGGCCGTCGGGGCGCCGCCGCCCGTCTCTTCGCCGGGCCTGGTCTGCGGAACGGGTCGTCTCTTCGGGATGCCCGAGCTGACCCAGCATGCGCTCGGCCTGCGATTCGCCGCGGCCGGCCTGCGCCTGCGCGCCGACTGGCAGGTGCTCGGAGGGGCGGCCTGGCGGGAGCAGACCTGGCGCCTGGAGGCGGCGGGCGGCCGCACGACCGCGTTCGGCGTGGCCGCGGCGTATCGCCGGGTGGAGACGCCCGCTGCATCGCCCTGGTCGCGGGCCGAGGCGTCCATCGTCTTGCGACTGCGGCCCGCCGAGGGTTGGGAGGTCGTGGCGTGGTCCGATCCCCTGACCTTGACGCCGGCGCGAGAGACGTCGCCTCTCGCGCCCTGGATCCGGCTGCGGGGAACCTCGGGCGGACTCGCCTGGGCGCTCCAGGCCGACCGACGTCGTCACGGCGCGCCCCGCTGGCGCTGCGGCGTGGCGGGTCGCGCGGGCCGCGGGGTGGTCCTGGGCGTGCTGGGGGAGGCGGACACCGGCACGCTCGGCCTGACGACGCTCTGGCGGCGCGGCCGGCTGGCCGTGCGCACCTCGCATCTGGTGCACCCGGCCCTGGGCACGACCCATCGCTGGATGATCCTGCTGACGGGAGGCGCGTCGTGACGAGCGGTCGCTGCCGGTCGGTGCAGGGATGGTTCGTCGTGCTGCTCCTGTTCGGACTGCAGGCCGACGCCCGCGCCGACGCGGGCGAGGTCGCGGCGGACAGCCTGCTGATTCACTACGAGGAAACGGGGCTGGCGCCCGACGTGGAGGTGCTCCCGCCGGTGGTCGCGACACCGTGGACCGGGCCGCGGGCCCGTTTCGACGCGGGCGTCACGCCGACCACGGGCTGGACGCGCGTCGGGCTCGTCGGCGGGTGCTGGCGACTGGAGGCGGGACGGCGGCTGAGCGCGGGCGGCGAACGCACCGACCTGTATCTGGTCCGTGAAGGCGATCGGATCGGGACCGGGATCGGGCGGCTCGCCCTGCGCGGCGGGGCCGGGCTGCTGCTCGGCGGCGCGGGACGGAGCTCGGCGCCGTCGGCGGGACAGAGCCTGCGCGGCGGTTCGGCGGGCTGGCGGACCGTGCGCGGCGAACCCTCGGCCGGAAGCCTGCGCGGGGTGGTCCTGGCGTTGACGTCAGGCGGCCTGACGGTTCAGGCGGTCACGGGCGAGGGAGAC
>CAZSNA010000169.1:0-2354 GCA_964607825.1 uncultured Fibrobacteraceae bacterium
CAGTTGATGCAGAGTGGGGCGATGCAGACGGGGAAGAAGGCATAGACTTATTTGTTGCTAACTTCTATGACAGGGCGGGGGCGGGTTTACACGTGTAAACCGCTCAGATATCCGTCCCGACGCGCAGCAGATCGAGATATCGGCCATAGGCGTAGGTCCGATCCCGCTTCTTTCCGCTCGTCTCCGCGAGGACTCCCGCCTCGATTAGCGATTCGATCGCCTTGGCCGCCGTCGGCCTCGTCGTCTCGCACATTCGGACCGCCGTATTCACCGTCACGATCGGATGCCGGGGAAGCAACTCGAACAGCCTCACTCCCGCGACAGTCGCCCGGTCTGACTCCAGGTACCGTTTACGATCGGTCTCCACCAGCTCGAACAGCGACCCGATCAACTGGACCGCTTCGTCCGCCACGACGGCCACGCCTTCGAGGAAGTAGCCCAGCCACCCCTCCCAGTCCCCCTTGGTCCGAACGGCCTCGAGCCGGTCGTAGTACTCGGCGCGGTGCATCTTGAAGAAGTGGCTCAGATAGAGCAGCGGCTCGCTCAGCAGCCCCCACTCCTCCAGGCAGAGCGCGATCAGCAGGCGGCCGACGCGGCCGTTGCCGTCCAGGTAGGGATGGATCGTCTCGAACTGGACGTGGGCCAGGCCGGTGCGGATCAACGGCGGCAGGCCGGCGTCCTCGTGGAGGAACCGCTCCAGGTCGGTCAACAGATCCGGTACGCGATGCGGCGGCGGCGGGACGAACCGCGCGGTGCCGGGGCGGGTGCCGCCGATCCAGTTCTGCGAGCGGCGGATCTTGCCCGGGTCCTTGTGCTGGCCGCGGACGCCCGTCATCAGTCGCTTGTGGGCACCGTTGAGCAGGCGAATCGACAGGGGGAGGCCCTTCGGGCGCCGTAGTTGCTCGCGCGCGTAGGTCAGGGCTTCGAGGTAGTTGCAGATCTCCTCGACGTCTTCGGGCGGCGCGGCGGTCGGAGCCTCGGCTTCGGCGGTCAGCAGGTCGGTCAAAGAGGCCTGGGTGCCCTCGATCTGGGAGCTGACCACGGCCTCCTTGCGGACGAACGAGTAGACGAACCAGTCGAGCGACGGGACCATACGGCCGGCGGCCTCGAGACGGGAAAGGGCGGCATCGGCGGTTCCGAGCTGATCGGCGAGGTTGCCGGACAGGTCCAGGTCGGGGTTCGCCGGGGGCAGGGCGTGAGGGACGAAGGCCTGGACGGTTTCGCCGGCGACGCTTGTGGATTCGTAGGTTCCGGTGGTTCGGGGCATGATGGCTCCTCTCCCTGGGAAAGGATCCTTGCATATCGCGTGCCGGTAGTAAAGAGATCTTTCTTAGTGAGTGGTGTTGGTAAAGGGCCGTCTCAGCCCCGAGTTCGCTGTGCGTCCCACCCGGGGAGCCACTTCTATTCCCCTCGAAATCCCAAGCTGATCCAGTTAACAGGAAGCGGCCCGAAATAGCCGGGCAACGCGTTGGTTTGCCCTGTGTTGGAAAGGCCCCCACTTGCCCTGGGCTTCCTGACCGCGTATCCTTGTCCGCGCATGACGACTGTATTCTAGGCAACCGCACGTCCCGACCTTGATCGGGTTTGCGCTCTCCAGGGAGCGCCCTTCCCCGTGCCGTTGCTCATCCCCGTGACATGAAATCGATTCGAGAAACGTGCCGCGAGCATGGTGACTCTCCGTGTCTCCATGCCGGCCTACTTGTTCAACGGGAGAGAACCCACCATGAACCACGATAAGATGATGAACGCCATTCACGAGATCTTCGACCCCGCGCTGCCGCGCCTGGCCCCCGGCGATGACGCCGTCACCCGCCGTGCCCTGGACCTGCTCTTCGACGGCGGCCTGGGGCGCTCGTCCGGCGACTTCCGCGTGCTGGACGTGGGCTGCAGCAACGGCTCCCAGACCCTGTGCCTGGCGCGGGAACTGGGTTGCCGGGTGACGGCGCTGGACAACCACCAACCCTATCTGGACGAACTGCAACGACGCGCCCAGGCTGAGGAGCTCAGTCACCTGATTCAGCCCCTCTGCGCCGACATGAACACCTTGGGCGACGGCGAGGGTGAGTACGACCTGGTCTGGGCCGAGGGCTCGGCCTTCGTCATGGGCATTTCCCAGGCTCTGCGCGCCTGGCGGACGCAGCTGGTCCCCGGTGGCGCCCTGGGCTTCACCGACCTGGTCTGGCTGAAGGACGAGGCACCCGCCGCGTGCCGCGACTTCTTCGCGGGCATCTGCCCGGACATGCCCCACGCCGACGCGGTGAAGCAGACCGTGGCCGACTGCGGGTACGAGCTGGTGGATACCTTCACCCTGCCCGGACACGCCTGGTGGGAGAACTTCTACGTGCACCTGAAGG
>CAZSNA010000170.1:0-2339 GCA_964607825.1 uncultured Fibrobacteraceae bacterium
CGCCATGACCGGCGCCCCACACAAGGCCGGCACGCCGCGGACCACGGCCGCGTTGAGCACGGCGTAGTCGTTGCGCACGCGGGTGAGATCGCGCCAGGCGGCGCGCCCCGGATCGCGGGGCAGGACGACCGCCGCCAGCAGGTCGCCGCGGTCCGGCCGGTCCGCCAGGAAGTCGGCCAGGGGACGGCGGCCGCCGTGGTGCAGCACCACGTCGGCGTCGAGGGCCAGCAGGGCGGTGATCAGGTTGGAGAAGGCGTAGCGCCCGAAGACGGTACCGCCCACGGTGACGAGGTTGCGCATCTGCACGCCGACGATGCGCTCCACGGCGCGGACGAGCAGGCCGTCGGCGTAGCCCGCGACCAGCGGGTCGGTCTCGAGCCGGCGGTAGGTGGCCATGGCGCCGAGCTCCAGGCCGTCGTCGGTCTCGCGGACGTGGTCGAGGCCGGCGTCGAACAGGTCGATGGCCGTCTCGTAGTCGCGACCGCCCAGGCGCAGGAAGGCGCCGCCGCCGATGATCGCCGCCTTCGGATCGGCGGCCAGCAGCTCGGCCGCCTCCGTCAGCGAAGCGGGCTTGTGATAGTTGCGCACGGGCATGTGCGGATTCCCCCGGGTCTGAGATGTGGTCGGATCCCCGAAACCGCATGGTAACACACGACTAACTGGTGTCAAAGGCGGGCGGGGCCCACGGGTAGGCCGGAGTGTGAATTTGATTGTTTATTTGTGATATGTTTTTATGATATAATTTCATATGTGACCAATTCGTGAATTCTACCTGATAAGTTTGGGCGCAAGAATCCCGCACCCCGACCTGAACCGAGGAGTCACTCCTATGTCCAAGCGTGCGATGTTCGGCCTGCTGGCCGTCGTCATGATCCTGTCCGCGGGTCTCGCCTCCGCCGGACAAATCCCCGTCGGCGACGAGACCAAGCTGGACCTCGTCGAGCAGTCCGACCGCGGCCTGACCTACAGGCTGCAGGTGGGCGACATCAAGACCCTGGACATCAACACCGACGAGGGCGTCTTCACGCGCCTGGTGTTGCCGGGCTTCCACGCGACCAAGGTCGAGGGCGCGCCCGAGCTGCCCCTGATGAACACCCTGATCGCCCTGCCCCTCGGCGCCACCGCCCGGGTCGAGGTGCGCGACGTGCAGACCCGCACCGTGCGGCTGAGCGACGTGGGCATCGACGACCTGATCATGCCGGCGCAGCCGACCATGCCCAAGGACGCCGACCGCGACGAGTGGCCCTTCGTCTGGGACCGCACGGCGTACGCCGCCGACAAGGCCGCCCAGCCCCTGGCCACCGTCGTGCACCAGGGCCGCATGCGCGCCCTGGACTTCGCCCGGGTCGAGTTCGCGCCCGTGAGCTACCGGCCGGTGGCCGGCGAGCTGGAGATCGTCGAGAGCGCCGAGTTCGAGGTGATCTACGAGGGCGGCGACCGCCTCGCCGGCGATGCGCTGGCCAAGGCCACGTACAGCCCCTTCTTCGACCACCTCTACGCCCAGCTCGACGGCTCCCGCGGCCTGCACGACAGCTATCCCGACCACATGGACGGCCCGGTGACCATGGTCATCGTCACGCCGTCGCAGTTCCAGTACCAGCTCGCCGACTTCGTGCAGTGGAAGACCGAGCGCGGCTTCAACGTGGACCTCGCCGTGATCGGCACCCCCGAGGTCGGCTCGACCACCTCGACGATCCAGGCCTACATCCAGGACCTGTACGACAACGCGACGCCCGCGCAGCCGGCGCCCACCTTCGTGCTCTTCGTGGGCGACGTGGCCGAGTGCCCCACCTACACCGTGAGCGGCGACGCCACCGACCGTCCCTACTGCACCATGGACGGCGACTACGTGCCCGACATCTACTACGGCCGCTTCTCCGCCACCAACGCCAGCCAGCTGCAGGCGATGATCGACAAGAGCCTGATGTACGACCAGTACACCATGTCCGACCCCAGCTACCTCGACGAGGTGACCCTGGTGGCCGGCGTCGACTCGGGCTACGCGTCGACCCACGGCAACGGCCAGATCAACTACGGCACCGACAACTACTTCAACGCGGCCCACGGGCTGACCGCGAACGTCTGGCTCTACCCGGCGTCGAGCGGCGCGGTGGACGCCGCCATCGTCCAGACCGTCAGCGACGGCGTGGCGTTCATCAACTACACCGCCCACGGCAGCCAGACGAGCTGGTCCGACCCGAGCTTCACCCAGACCAACATCAACAACCTGGGCAACAGCGAGAAGTACTGCCTGGCCATCGGCAACTGCTGCCTGACCAGCACCTACGACTACAGCGAGTGCTTCGCCGAGACGTGGCTGCGGGCGGCCGACAAGGGCG
>CAZSNA010000171.1:0-2282 GCA_964607825.1 uncultured Fibrobacteraceae bacterium
CCCGAGTTCGCGATAGCGCGCCAGGTCCACCCCGTTGTGCACGACCGACACCTTGGCCGGATCGATCCAGGGCCGCTGGAGCAGGGTGCCGCGGATCTCGTCCGCGTTGACGATCACGTGGTCGGCCAGGCCGAAGATCAGCCGACGCTTGAGATCCTGCTTGGGCGCGACCTTCAGGCCCAGCCGGATGACCGTGCGCGGCACGCGGGCCAGTCGCGCGGCGAGACCGCCCAGCAGGTACTCGCGCCAGCGCGTGGCGAGCAGGACGTCGGCCCGATGCGCGCGCAGGGCGCGGGCCAGACGCCACAGGCCGGGCAGGTCGCCGTCGGCCCGCAGACGCAGCCTTTCGCCGGGCACGCCGGCCGCCCGGACCCGCTCGCCGACGACCTCGTGTCCCCAGAGGAAGCGGACCTCGCAGCCGCGCCGCATCAGCCCCACGGCCAGGCGCAGCGCGCAATGCTCGGTGCCGCCCCACATGGGGCTGCCGTTGGTGATCAGAACGCGGAAGGGTCCGGCGGAAGGGTCGGTCACGCCTCGGCCTCGTCCGACTTGGCGAACTCGTCGAGCCAGGCCAGGGCCGTCTCGGCCCGGCGGGTCACGTTGCGCTGGGCCAGGGCCCATTCCTTGCGCTCGGCGGGCAGGGGCATGTGCTGGAAGAGGATGTCGGCGAGCAGTCCCGTGTCGAGTTCCGGGGACAGCTCCATGCCGGGCAGCAGACGCTTCTCCACCGCGGCCCGCAGCTGGGGCGCCAGCTCGGCGTTGCGCGCCTCGTCGCCGTCCTCGTCGGGCAGCACGACGGCGTCCACGCGCCGGTAGGACCTGTCGCTGTTGATCTCGGTGATGCGCACCCGCTCGAGGCCCAGCAGCCAGATCAGGTAGCGCCCGTCGTCGAGACGCCGGTGGCTGGCGATCTCGCCCAGCCCGGCGATGACGAACACGGGCGGCCCGAACTCGGTGGCCACGTCCTGGGGCCGGATGGTGCCCATGACCAAGCGGCCGGACGTGTCGAGCAGATCGCCGATCAGCTCCCGGTAGCGGGTCTCGAAGATGTGCAGCGGCACCAGGGCCCCCGGGAACAGGTAGTAGTCCGGCAGGGGCATCATGGGGACGCCGGTCATGCGGGTCACGCCCGAAAGGCTCATGGCGGTCCTCCTCTATTGATCATACGCCGTTCTGGACGGCGGGTCCAACGACATGATAACCCACTTCCCGCACGGCAACCATGGCCCGGCGAGGTCCGGGCATACCGAAACCTCTCCGGACCGGGGAGGCCGGGGGTTTCCTTTCGGTGGCGGGTGGGGTATGGTTACGGAACAGGATCCCCCGCTCGGTGCCGATGCGTTTGGATGCCTGACATGAAACGACCGTATTCGATCTGCCTCGTGATTCCCCTGATCATGTTGACGGCCTCGATGTCGCTGAGCGACGTCGGGCAGGATTCCACCTATTGGATCTTCGATGGCCCCGACCAGGAAGTGTCCGTGTTCGTCCGCCCGGACGGCGGCGGTGATCCGCTGACGTCCTGCCGCGCCGAGTTCACGCCGTTCGGACAATGGGAAGACGCCACCATCACGGTGACCTTGATCAACTGGAGTCAGGAGCCGTTCGTCGGTCTGCCCGCTGAGGACCTCTGGCTGGAATCGTCCGCCTACGGCTTGGTGACCTGCGCCGGAGGCGCCATCGCCGACGGCCCCTCCGACGCCAACGGAGTGATGACCTTCAGCGGCCCCCTCAGCGGTGGCGGCTTCTCCGACCGCGACGGCGGCGAGAAGCTCGAGATCCGCTGCAGCTTCGTCATGGTCAATCACCCCGGATTCGACATCCGTTTCAACAGTCCCGACCTCGACGGCGACCTCTACGCGGGACTCAGCGACGTGTACCTGTTCACGCGCATGTACCCGTCCACGGCGGGTTATCACTACGCCGTCGACTACTACTTCGATGGGGTGAACGACCTGAGCGACCTCGTCCTCTTCAGGGGTGCCCTCCACACCTCTTGCGAGTGAGTCGACGGCCGTCAGCGCTGCAGATTGCCGAAGCGCGTGAACGCCTTGTGGAAGTGCAGGTCGAACTGCCCGATCGGGCCGTTACGCTGCTTGCCGATAATCACGGTGGCGCGATTCCGCACAGAGTCATCATCCGGCTTGTAATACTCCTCGCGATACAGGAACAGCACCACATCCGCGTCCTGCTCGATCGATCCCGACTCGCGGAGGTCGCTGAGCAACGGCTTGTGATCCCCGCGCGCCTCGACGGCCCGCGACAACTGGCTCAGCGCGATC
>CAZSNA010000172.1:0-2178 GCA_964607825.1 uncultured Fibrobacteraceae bacterium
GATCGGAGAGCAGCACGCGGGATTCCATCAGGGCCAGCTCCACCAGCAGGGCCTCCAGCAGCACCCGCGGCTGGGTGCTGCGGTGGATGCGTTCGAAGCCGCGGCTGGCCTTGTCCAGCAGGGCGAGCAGGTCCTGCACGGCGAAGCGCCCGCTCTGCTCGAGCAGGGTCTGCAGCTGGTCCTCGGGCAGCAGGATGCCCCCGGCGCTCTCGGGATCGATGCGCAGCAGCAGCAGATGGCGCAGGTCGTCCACCAGGGCCCGGGCGAAATCGTCGATGTTGCGACCGGCCGTCGCGGCGCCCTCGGCGATCTTCAGGGCGCGGGCGGGATCATGGGCCAGCAGGGCCTCGTTCAGCTCGGTGAAGACGTCGGCCCGCACCAGGCCGAAGAGGTCGATCACGGCCTGCTCGTCCACGTCGCCGTCGCAGGCGGCGAGCACCTGGTCCAGGATGCTCAGGGCGTCGCGCATGGAGCCCTCGGCCTGGGCCACGACCAGGCGCAGGGCCCCCGGGTCGAGGGCCTTGCCCTCGGCGCCGACGATCTCGGTCACCCGGTCCGACAGCTCCTCGCGGGTCAGCAGCCGGAAATCGAAGCGCTGGCAGCGAGAGAGGATCGTGCGCGGGATCCGGTTGGGCTCGGTGGTCGCGAAGAAGAAGAAGACCCGCGCGGGCGGCTCCTCCAGGATCTTCAGCAGGGCGTTGAAGGCGCCCTTGGAGAGCATGTGGACCTCGTCGATGATGAACACCCGGCTGGCGCCCTGGCTCGGCGTGTACTGGGCCATGTCGCGCAGCTCGCGGATGTTGTCGACGCCCGTGTGGGAGGCGGCGTCGATCTCGAGGACGTCCAGGTAGGTGCCGGCGGCGATGCCGGCGCAGATCTCGCAGGTCCCGCAGGGGGCGTCGGCCGCGCCCTCGCGGCAGTTCAGCGCCTTGGCCAGCAGACGGGCCACGGTGGTCTTGCCGCAGCCGCGCGAACCGGAGAAGAGATAGGCGTGCGAGAGCTGGTCCTTGCGCAGGGCGGCGCGGAGGGTCTGGGTCACATGCTCCTGGCCCACCACTTCGTCGAAGGTCGCGGGACGGTATTTACGGGCCAGGGCGTGGTAGGACATGGCTCCCTGTGGCGCTGAATGTGGAGAAGGTGGGCCAGGCTGGCGATGCACACGTCGACTACCGCGTACCGCTGCTACTTTCCAGTCCTGACGGAGTTAGCTCGCCGGCGTCGCACCGGGCCTGACCCATCTCTAAGGAGGTGGTGGAGATGAGCGGGCTCGAACCGCCGACCCCCACGTTGCGAACGTGGTGCTCTCCCAGCTGAGCTACATCCCCACCCGTATTTCGTTTTCGATCCGTCCGCCCGCACGTCCCGGGAGGGACCGTGGCGGAGAGGCAGGGATTCGAACCCTGGGAACACCTAAGTGCTCAACGGTTTTCGAGACCGCCCCGTTCAACCACTCCGGCACCTCTCCCCACTGAAAAGGGCGAACTGGCGGAGAGTCAGGGATTCGAACCCTGGGTACCTTGCGGTACACACGATTTCCAGTCGTGCCGATTCGACCGCTCTCGCAACTCTCCGCCTGGTTCGTCGCGGGGGGCAATATAACACGGTCCCCCACCGAAATCAACACGGGGCGAGGCTCAAGTCTCAGGCGTTGCGCAACCTGCGGAAGAAGTCGCGGATCAGTTCCGCCGACTCCGTCTCCAGGATCCCGGACACCACCTCGAACTCCAGATTGTAGGGGTTGCCGTCGAGCAGACGAGCCGTCGAGGCCACCGCGCCGGCCCGCGGATCCGGCGCCGCGTAGACGATGCGCCGCGGACGTCCGAGCAGTACGGCGCCGGCGCACATGGTGCAGGGCTCCAGGGTGGAGTAGAGGACGCAATCGTCCAGGCGCCAGTCGCCCACCGCGTCCGCGGCGGCGCCCAGGGCCAGGATCTCGGCGTGGGCGGTCGGATCCTTGAGGGCCTCGACCCGGTTGTGCCCCTTGCCGATCACCACGCCGTCACGCACCACCACCGCGCCGACGGGGACGTCGCCCGCTTCGCCGGCCGTACGGGCCTCGTCGAGTGCGAGCCGCATCCAGCGCTCGTGAGTGGCGAAATCGGCGGCGTCCGGGAACAAGGCGGTCCCTCCGGGCTGGCGGGCGGATGGGGTGTCGGGATGGCGCGCCCGGGAGGAGTT
>CAZSNA010000173.1:0-2173 GCA_964607825.1 uncultured Fibrobacteraceae bacterium
GGACCGGGAGCGGCCGCCGCGCGCGGAGAAATGGTGGAGGCGGCGGGAATCGAACCCGCGTCCGAAGCCGGTACCCCACCGGCGTCTACATGCTTAGTCGTCGATCAATCTCGTCCCGCGCCTAGCTCGACGACCGGCTGAGCGCGAGACCAGTCTCTGTTAAAATCTCGTCCTTCGCCAAGAGACCAGGCTCCGGACCAGACACCAGACGACGGCGCTCCAGCGGGGTTCCTGGTGTCCCGCTCCCCGTGGAACGCGCTACCTCTTATTTAGGCAGCGAGAGCGTATTGCTCGTTGTCGTTTGTTTGTTTTTCCAGCGTTTTACGAGACTCTGGAATCTCGGCATGCAGTCGATGGTCCCCCGACCCCGTCGAAGCCAGGTCGCCCCCACGAAGTCTCGGATCTCTCGCAAGTTACACGAAAAACGAGGAGGTGTCAAAGGGCCGGGTAGGGCCATGCACAGGGACCGTCCGCCCTCCGTGGCTCCGCGAGTCGGTTGGACGGTCCCTGTGCATGGCCCTACCCTGCTTCGATACCTCTCGTTCTTCGTGTATCCGGTGATCGAGACTTCGTGGGGGCTCGTCAATTCGAGCAGCTGAGATAGCACGCGAACGGGAGGAGTTCGGGTGTCATGACATACCACTCAGATCTATCGTTGTCAGGCCGTAGATGATGATGGCGAGGGAGACGAGCAGGGATGCGAACAGGCTGCGCTTCGGGCTGAACGACACTTCCTGGATTTCGATGATCTCTTCGTAGGGCAGATGCACCGACTGGCCATCCAGCTTCCCTCGATCGCCTTTCAGCGTCAGTCCCTCGCGCTCGATCGCCGTCACCACGCCCATGACGGTCTGGTCCCGGCACACCACCTCGGCCCAGTCGCCGACAAGCAACGTCTCGGCCAATCCGTCGTGCGTGACCGGCTGCGACTCGGGTCCGGCGAGCTGACGGGACGTGGTACACCCACCGACGACGACGAGCAACAAGAGTGATCCTAGAACTCGCTTCATATCGCCCCTCTCACACTCTCTGTGCATAAGAAAACGGGGCGGCCCAGGCCGCCCCGTCCTCACTGACCGAGTGCGTGCGCTTACACGACACCCATGTCCATCATCGTGTCGGCGACCTTCAGGAAGCCGGCGATGTTGGCGCCGTTCACGTAGTTGCCGGGCGTGCCGAATTCCTTGGCGGTCTCGTAGGAGGCCGTGTGGATCGACTTCATGATGCCCTGCAGACGGTTGTCCACTTCCTCGCGGGTCCAGCTCAGCCGCAGGCTGTTCTGGCTCATCTCGAGACCGGAGACGGCCACGCCACCGGCGTTGGCGGCCTTGCCCGGACCGTAGAGGATGCCCGCGTCGATGTACTGCGAGATGGCGCCCGGGACCGAAGGCATGTTGGCGCCCTCGGAGACCACGTACACGCCGTTCTTCAGCAGGTTGGCGGCGTCGACCTCGTTGATCTCGTTCTGCGTGGCGCTCGGGAAGGCGCAGTCGGCCTTGTGGTCCCACAGCGGGTTGTGGTCCGCGTTCGGGTCCACGGGCGTGAAGGGCACGCCGTACTTGTCCGCGTACTCCTTGATGCGGCCGCGCTTGACGTTCTTGAGCTCCATGATGAAGGCGAGCTTGTCGCGGTCGATGCCTTCCTCGTCGAAGATGTAGCCCGAGGAGTCGGAGGCCGTGAGGACCTTGCCGCCCATGTCGAGGGTCTTCTCGGCGGCGTACTGGAACACGTTGCCGGAGCCCGAGATCAGGCACTTCTTGCCCTCGAGGGTCTCGCCGCGGGTCTCGAGCATGTTGGCCGCGAAGTACACGGTGCCGTAGCCCGTGGCCTCGGGACGGATGAGGCTGCCGCCCCAGTGCAGGCCCTTGCCCGTCAGCACGCCGACGAACTCGTTCTTGACGCGCTTGTACTGGCCGAACAGGTAGCCGATCTCGCGGCCGCCCACGCCGATGTCGCCGGCGGGCACGTCGGTGAACTGGCCGATGTGACGGCACAGCTCGGTCATGAAGCTCTGGCAGAAGCGCATCACTTCATTGTCGCTCTTGCCCTTGGGATCGAAGTCCGAACCGCCCTTGCCGCCGCCCATGGGCAGGGTCGTGAGGCTGTTTTTAAAGACCTGTTCAAAGGCCAGGAACTTCAGGATGCCAAGGTTGACCGAGGGGTGAAAACGCAG
>CAZSNA010000174.1:0-2053 GCA_964607825.1 uncultured Fibrobacteraceae bacterium
TACGACTACAGCGAGTGCTTCGCCGAGACGTGGCTGCGGGCGGCCGACAAGGGCGCCATCGGCTACATCGGCGGCAGCAACAGCACCTACTGGGACGAGGACTTCTGGTGGGGCGCCGGCTCCTGCCCCTCCAGCGCCATCGACGGCAACACCGCCTTCGCCGAGACCGGCCTGGGCGCCTACGACGGCCTGTTCCACGACCACGGCGAGGGCATGGACCTGTGGTACGTGACCAACGACGCCCTGATCTACTCCGGCAACCTCGCCGTCCAGGAGGCCGGCTCCAGCCTCATCCAGTACTACTGGAACATCTACAACCTGATGGGCGACCCCAGCCTGAGCACCTACATGGGCGTGCCCGATCCGAACGTCGTGAGCGTCGACGCCATGGGCGCGACCTCCCTGACCGTCAGCGCGGTCCCCGGCAGCTACATCGGCCTGAGCCAGGGCAGCACCCTGATCGGCGCCGCCTACGTGGGCGCCACGGGCACCGCCGAGGTCGACTTCATCGTCACCCCCGACGCCGGCCAGGCCCTGCACATGGTCGTCACCGCCCAGGATCGCGAGCCCCACGTGGAGGACGTGCTCATGGCCGCCCCGGCCATCGACCTCAGCTTCACCACCTGCTCGACCACCCTGGAAGCCGGCGAGACCGACGTGGACGTGCTGCGCATCAGCAACCTGGGCGAGCCCGACTCGCAGCTGAACTTCGACATCACGTACCAGGCCGAGAACCCGTTCGAGAAGGCCGCCAAGAGCGTGGCCGGCTCCACGGTGACCTGCTCGGAGTCCGGCTTCCTGCCCGGCACCACCATGGACCTGGTCATCACCGTCTACAACGGCAGCACCGACACCGAGTGGCTGACCGACGTGACGGTCGACTTCCCGGCCGGCGCCACGGTCAACTCGGCCACCCACATGACCGGCGGCAACGCCCCCCTGAACTGGGACGGCACCACCGGCGACGGCGTCACGGTGGCCTGGAACGATCCCGACGGCGGCTACGGCAACATCTACGGCGGCGAAACGGCCACCGCCACGGTCAACGTGACCTTCGGCGGCTCCCTGACGGGCACCCAGGACTTCCCCTGGTTCGTCCAGGGCGACATCTGGGGCTCCGATCCGCACAGCCTGAGCGGTTCGTTCTCCATGACCGTCCTCGGCCCCAGCGTGGCCGTGACCTACCCGAACGGCGGCGAGTCGCTGGCCTGGGGCGAGGATCACACCGTCACCTGGGATTACGGCGGCGACCTGAGCACCGTGAAGATCGAGCTGAGCCGCAACGGCGGCGGCGCCTGGGAGACCCTGGTCGCCTCGACCGCCAACGACGGCAGCGAGACCGTGTTCATCGACGGTCCGAGCACCGAGGACGCGCTGATCCGCGTCTCCAGCCTGGACGACACGGTGACCGACACCAGCGACACGGCCTTCTTCCTGTTCGAGACCGTGACCTGGCTGACCGTCGCGCCCGTCACGGGCGCCCTGCCCCAGAACGCCTACGCGGACGTGGACCTGACCTACGACGCCACCGGCATGGAGGACGGCACCTACACGGCCTACGTCCTGATCGACCACAACTGCGGCGGCGGTCCGGAGATCGTGACCGTCACGATGATCGTGGAGTCGGGCACCGACGCCGGCGCGCCGCGCGTCCTGACCCTCTCCGGCAACTACCCGAACCCGTTCAACCCGGCCACGGAGATCGTCTTCTCCCTGCCGCAGAGCGGGCACGCGACGCTGGAGATCGTCGACGTGCGCGGTCACCTCGTGCGCACGCTGCGCAGCGAGACGATGGCGTCCGGGCAGCACCGGGTCTCGTGGGACGGCGCGGACGACGCCGGCCGCACGATGGCCTCCGGCGTGTACTTCGCGCGGTTGCTGGCCGAGGGGACGATGCTGACCCACAAGATGGTTCTGACGAAGTAACGAACCTACGGCAAGGAGGTCGTGGGTGATGACCCGCGACCGCAGGGACGCGAGCCGGCCGCCTTCAGGGCGGCCGGTTCGCTTGATCGCTACACCCTGCGGTCGCGGGTCATCACCCACGACCTCC
>CAZSNA010000175.1:0-2039 GCA_964607825.1 uncultured Fibrobacteraceae bacterium
CCCGCAGCCAGCCGGGCATACCGGCCGGCGTCAGCCACAGGACGGCCGCCGTCGCCAGCGCCAGCGCGAGAGCCGTCGCCGGTCGACCGCCCCCGCGCGCCGCCAGCCCTTCGGCGAAGGCCCGCCACAGCTCCAGCGACAGCACCGGCAGGATCACGGCCATGTAGCGCAGGGTATGCGACAGGGGCGCGTAGAGGAGCGTCATCAGCGCCAGGCTCGCGCCGAGCACCAGCAGCGGATCGCGTCGATCCCGCTTGGCGACGAGTCGGGACACGCCTCCCAGGCCTCCGAGGAGCCAGAGGGTCGTCGGCAGCCAGTCGTCCAGGCGGGCGAGATAGTAGCGAAGGCCGGCCAGCGTCTTGTCCAGCATCGTCGCCGGGGTCCGGGCCAGGGTCTGCCAGATCGTCTCGGGCTGCAGGGAGCCGTAGATGGCGTAGCCGGGCCAGTCCGGCGTCTGCTTGAGGTGCTCGGCGTAGGCCTGCAGGGTGAAGACCGGATTGCCGGTCACCAGGAGGTTGCGGATCCACCAGGGGGCCAGCAGCGCGGCCCAGGCGCCGGCGGACGCGGCGAGGGCCCGTCCCCGTCGCCGGCCGAGCCAGAGCAGCCACAGCCAGGGCAGCCAGGCCAGCTCGGGCCGCAGCAGCGCGACGCCGGCGGCCAGCGTGCCGTCGAGCAGGGCGGGGCCGGCGCCGACGGCGTCGCGGTCGTCCCGTGCACGCAGGCGCGTCCAGAGCCAGATCAGCAGCAGGGCGGTGGGGATCTCCACCTGCGACCAGCCGACGGTCATGTGCAGCAGGGGATTGACCAGCAGGAGCAGCAGCCAGGGCAGGATCACGTCTTCGCGTCCAGCCGCCAGGGCGCCGCGGGCGCCGAAACCGGCGATCCCCGCCAGCAGCAGCACCGTCAGGGCGGCGACCAGGCGCTCGGCCCGGGCCGGGTCGCCGCCGGACAGCGCGACCGGAGCGGTCAGCAGCAGGGGATAGCCGGGCGGGCGGTGCACCAGGGGCTGGGGCACGCGGGCGGCGAAGGGGAAGGCCAGCGACAGGGGATAGACCGCGTCGTTGACGAAGCCGTCGCCCCGCACCAGGTGCCGGGCGACGCCGAGATGTCCGTAGAGGTCGCTGCCCGCGTGGTGTAGAGGCGGGTCGTGGGCGAGCCACCAGGCTCCGGCCAGCGCGGCGCCGACGAGCACGGCCAGGATCCGCGCATCGACCCGGCGTCGGCGCAGGCCGGGCGCGGCCACGGTCAACCCGCCTGCTTGCGGCTGCCGGGCTTGACCACCGGGACGCCCTCGGCGCAGAGGGGGCAGGCGTCGGCCTCCCAGCTCACCACCTCGATCTTCATCAGCGATTCCAGGGGGGCCGGCAGCTCGACTGTGGCGTCGGTGCGGTCGACCAGCGAGGCCAGGCCGCAGACGGTGCCGCCGTGCTCGGTCACGATGTCCGCCACCTCGCGGGTGGATGTGCCGCGGGTCACCACGTCCTCGACGATCAGCACCCGCTCGCCGGTCTCGATGCCGAAGCCGCGGCGCAGGGTCATGACCCCGTCCTTGCGCTCGGTGAAGACGAAGCGCCGGCCGAGGGCCCGGGCCACCTCGTGGCCCAGCAGCACCGCGCCCAGGGCGGGGGAGACCACCAGGTCCACGCCGTCGGGATCGACGTCCGCCGCGATGAGGCGGCCCAGCTCGGTGGCCAGCTCCGGGAACTGCAGCACCTGGGCGCACTGGAAGTAGGTGTCGCTGTGACGGCCGCTGCTCAGCAGGAAGTGGCCCTGCTTGTGGGCGCCCAGCTCGTTCATCAGCTTCAGGATCTCGCTCTTGGTCATGAGGGGTCCAGCTCCCGGGTTATGGCGGCGATGGCGTCGGCGGGATCGTCGGCGCGGGTGATGGGGCGTCCGACCACCAGGAAGTCGGCCCCGTCCGCCATGGCGGCGGCGGGGGTGGCGACCCGGCGCTGGTCGTCGCCGGCGGCTCCGGCCGGGCGCACGCCCGGGGTGACCGCCAGGATGCCGGGGCCCACCTCTCGGCGCAGGGCGGGCAG
>CAZSNA010000176.1:0-1950 GCA_964607825.1 uncultured Fibrobacteraceae bacterium
ACCTTCCGTGTCTCCGGCGAGGGCGTGGGCTGGGATCTCGTCGGGGCGCTGGTGGCCGCCGACCTGACCCTCGACATCCAGCTGCCGCCCTACACGACGGAGGACTTCGAGAGCAACACCCTGCTGGAATATCCCTGGTACAAGACCGGTGACGACCACCCGGTGGTCGGATCCTGGCTGACGACGAACAACGCCTGGGAGGGCAGCTACGCCGTCCGTTCGCCCATCCTGCCCAACTACTTCGCGTCGGGGCTGGCGGTGGACTACGACTGCGCGGCGGCCGGGTACGTCAGCTTCCGGCACCGCGTCTCCTCGGAGGAGGACGGCGATTTCCTCGAGTTCAGGATCGACGGCGACCTGATCGCCCGGTGGTCCGGCGAGCAGCCGTGGCAGGAGTTCCGGTACCATGTCGCGGCGGGGCCGCACACCTTCGAGTGGCTGTACACCAAGGACGGCTCATATGGGGCCCACGAGGACGCGGCCTTCCTGGACTACGTGACCTTCCCGCTGCCCGCCGGGCCCGAACTGTCGCTGGACGTGACGACGATCGCCGCGACCGTGCCGCCCGCGGGCACGGCGTCGGTGCCGGTCACCTTCACCAACACCGGCTCCGCCCCGATGGACTACACCGCCTCCGTGCTGGCCGTCGACGGGTCCAAGGACGCCGGGCTGGACGGTTTCGGCTACGTCTGGAGGGACAGCGACGAGCCGGACGGCCCGGCCTACGCCTGGACAGACATCTCCGGGGACGGGACCGCGATCGCCACGGCCGACAACGCCCTGTCCGGCCCCTTCGCCCTCGGCTTCACCATGCCCTACTACGGCGTCGACTACACCGAGGTGTGGATCAGCACCAACGGCTTCGTCTCGTTCCTCGGCGACGATCACGACTACCGCAACACCCCCCTGCCCGACGCGGCCGACCCCGACGGCCTGCTGGCCCTGCTGTGGGACAACCTCGACCCCACCCAGGGCGGCACCATCTACTACCGCGCCGACGCGATCGAGGGGCGCTTCATCGTCCAGTTCCAGGACGTGGCCCGCTACTACACGGCCACGCCCCACACCTTCCAGGCGGTCCTGTACGAGAACGGCGACGTCGAGTACCGCTACGCCGCGGTGCCCGAGCCCCAGTCCGCCACCGTGGGTCTCGAGAACGCGGCCGGCGACGAGGGCCTCCTGTTCTCCCTGAACCGACCCGACTACCTCCACGACGGCCTCGCCATCCGGGTCGAGTACCCGGAGCCGGTGGACTGGGCCGTGGCGACGCCCGCCGCCGGCACGATCCCGGCGGGCGGGAACGCGGTCGTCTCGGTGGACTTCGACGCGGGCGCGCTGCCGGACGGCGTCTATCTCGGCGAGCTGGCCGTGCTGACAGGAGATCCCTTCGGCCCGCGGACCGCGATCCCCGTCAGCCTGGAGGTGTCGATCCTCTCCGACGCGGATCCGGACACGCCCTCGCGGCTCGCCTTCGCGGGCGCCGCGCCCAACCCCTTCAATCCCGTCACGCGGCTGAGCTTCTCCCTGCCGCACGCGGGGGAGGCGACCCTGAAGATCTACGACGTGGCCGGCCGGCTGGTGGACGTCCTGTTCGAGGGCGAGCTGTCCGCCGGGGCTCACGAGCTGCGCTGGAGCGGCACCGACCGTCGCGGCCGCGCCGTGGCCTCGGGCGTGTTCTACGCGCGGCTGGAGGCCTGCGGCGCATCCGTCGTCCGGCCGTTGACGCTGGTCCGTTGAGCAAGGAGATCCGTTCTTGGAGAAGGATCCGAAGGCAGACGGGCCGAACCGGGCCGACCGCGAAGAAGATGGATGGGATTGCGACAACGATCCGCATCAGCGCTGTGAAGTCCTGTATGCCGTGGACGAAGAGGTGATCTTCGTCGAACCCTCGACCTGCCTCGACTGTCGCTACCTGCTCCGTTACGGGTGCGGCTACATCTGCAGGAGTCC
>CAZSNA010000177.1:0-1810 GCA_964607825.1 uncultured Fibrobacteraceae bacterium
CCCGATCTGCTGGTCGGGGCCGGGGACGGGTACGTGCGTCTGTACCTGGGATATCCGAACAGCCTGTCCGATGCGCCGCCGATCCTCGCCGCGGCACGGTTCGAGCCGCCATGGCCCAATCCGTTCAACCCCGCGGTCAACCTGGCCTTCGAGCTGGCGGCGCCGGGACGGGCGGCGCTGACGGTCCACGACGCGGCGGGTCGCGAGGTGGCGCGACTGCACGACGGCGAGCTGCCCGACGGGCGCCATGTCCGGAGCTGGGACGGACGCGACGCGGCCGGCCGCAGCCGGGCGGCGGGCGTCTACCTCGTGCGCCTGGTCACGCCGGCCGGGTCCTCGGTCCGCACCGTCACGCTGGTGAAGTGAAGGCGTCCGGGGGGCGTCAGTCCCCCTCGGGCGGGTCCGCGTCCTTGCCGTACCTCGACGGCGCCACTCCGAACTCCTCTTTGAAGTTCTTCGAGAAGTGGGACAGGCTCTTGAAGCCCGAGGCGAAGGCCACCTCGGCCACGTTGCCGTAGCCGCTGGCCAGCAGTTCCGCCGCCCGCCGCAGGCGCTGGCGGCGGATGACCAGGCTGGCCGAGCGGCCCGTGATCGCCTTGAGCTTGCGGTGCAGCTGCGTACGGCTGAGACCCACCTCCCGGGCGAAGCGCTCCACGTTGAAGTCGTCGTCGCCGAGGTGCTCGTCCACGACCTTCAGGGCCTGGGCGAGGAAGCGGTCCTCGCGGGTGACCAGGGGCAGGTCGCGCACGGGGATCAGGTCGATGTTGCTGCTGTACTTGCGTCGGAGCAGCGCCCGCTGCCGGATCAGGTTGGCGGCGCGGATGCGCAGCTCCTCGGGGTCCAGGGGCTTGGACAGGTAGTCGTCGGCCCCGATCCGCAGGCCCTCGCGGCGGCTCTCGGCCTCGGCCTTGGCCGTGAGCAGGATCACCGGCACGTGGTCGGTGACGTCGTCGTTCTTCAGCCGCGTCAGCAGCTCGAAACCGTCCATGTTGGGCATCATGACGTCGCTGACGACGAGGTCGGGCACGCGGCGGCGGGCGGTCTCGAGACCCTCGGCGCCGTCGCCGGCGACGACGACCTCGTAGGCGTCGCCGAGCTCGCCCGCCAGGAAGGCGCGCAGGTCGGGGTGGTCCTCGACGATGAGCACCAGGGGGCGCTCCCGCTCGTCCGTCTCCTCGGTCGCGTCCTCGACGTCGGCCGGGGCGTGGGCGCCCTCGGCGATGGCCCGGCTGCGGCTCAGGTCCGGCGCGTCGTGGTCGGGCGCGTCGCCCGTCTCGTCCGCCACGGGCGTCGAGATCAGCGGCAGGGTCACGGCGAAGCGGGTGCCGCGCACGCGATCGCTGTCCACGGCCACCTCGCCGCCCATGAAGTCCATCAGCTCCTTGACCAGGGCCAGGCCCACGCCGCTGCCCACGTTGCCGTCCATGCTCGCCGACGCCGCCATGATGAAGCGGTCGAACAGGCGCTCCCGCTGCTCGTTCGGGATGTAGGTGCCGGTGTTGTCGACCCGGATCGTGAGATCGCGGCAGGTGACGGAGCCGTGGAGCCCCATGCGGTCCCGGTCGGCCTCGGGGAGGGGGCGGTCCTCGCCCGCCGTCAACCGGAGCCGGACCGTCTCGCCGTCCGGGGTGTACTTCAGCGCGTTCGACAGCAGGTTCGCGACCACGGTCTCCAGCACTTCCCGGTCGAACCAGCCCCGCACGGGCGCGTCGGGCAGCTCGGTCTCGTAGCGCAGGCCGCGCGTGTCCGCGATGTGTGTGCCCTGCCAGCTGAAGTGGGACAGTTTCAAGCCCTAAATTAGTGGACACTT
>CAZSNA010000178.1:0-1759 GCA_964607825.1 uncultured Fibrobacteraceae bacterium
GAACGTGAACACGTCCACGGTACACCAGGGGTCCAGCCGTTCCATAATCTCTAGCGCCTTCGCCGCAGGCAGTCTCGCAGGGCCCCGGGGATCTCCCCGGGGCCCTTTTCCGTGCCCCTCGCGCAACGGACTTGTGCGGCGGGGCGGCGTCGGGTTCAATGACGTCTCGGCCGTCCGCCGCCCGGCGCGGACGGCGAGGATCTCTCGGCGGAAGTGAGTCGCGGTGCGCTTCGCCACCGGCTGGTTGATCGTCGTCGGCCTGGTCGCCAGGATCGCGCCCCTGTTCGACCAGGGGGGGCGCCTGCTGCGGCAGTTCCCCACCGAGGACGGATTCCTGATGATGACCGCGGCCCGCAACCTCGCCGCCGGCCGCGGTCTGTCCATCGCCGAGGGCTGGATCCCGACCAACGGCGTGCAGCCCCTGTTCACCTTCGTCGAGGCCCTGGCCTTCGCGGCGGTCGGCGGCGATCGGCGCGACGGCGTGCTCCTGATCCTCGTGATCAGCGCGGTGCTGGCGGGGGTCGCCGCCCTCGTGCTGCGACGGCTGCTGGCCGGCCTGCTGGCCGGTCGCCCCGATGGCCGCGCGCTCGCCGCCCTGGCCGCGGCGCTCTGGTTCGCGAGCCCCCTGTCGGTCTACCACACCATGAACGGCCTGGAGACGGGGCTATACGCCCTGTGCGTCCTGGCGGCCCTGCTGGCCTGGTTTGAGGGCGGCCGCACGCACGGCCGGGCGGCCGCGACGGGGGCCCTGCTGGGCGTCGCCTTCTGGGCCCGCAACGACGCCGTGTTCCTGATGGCGGCCGTGGGCCTGGCCGAGCTGATGACGTTCGGGGTCCGCGGCCGTGATGCCTCCCTCGCGCTCCGTCGGCTCGGTCTCATGGCGGCGACGGCCCTCGCCACGGCGGCGCCCTGGCCGCTCCACAACTTCCTGGCCTTCGGGCACCCGATCCCCTCGAGCGGGAGCTCCCAGGAGCTCGACGCCGCCTTCTCCGGCAACCTGGTCGAGATCCCGACCAAGCTCTTCGAGTACCTGGCCGTGGTGGCGCCCGTGCCCGAGACCGTCGAGACCCGCCTTCCGGTCGTGCTCTTCACGGCCGCCGTGTGCCTGGCCGGCCTGGCGGCGGCGGTGCGGATCTGCCGGCGGGCGGCGCCGCGCGCGCGGGCGGTCGGGATCGCGGCGCTCATCTACGGCGCCCTGCTCGCGGGCTACTACGGCCTGTTCTTCGGAGCGCCCTGGTTCGTCGGCCGCTACCTGTTCCCGATCTCGCCCTTCGCGACGGCCCTGGCGGTGATCCTGTGCGCGGACGCCGTCCGGCGTCTGCCGGCTGCGACGGTGCGGCTGCGGCCCGTGCTCGTGTCTATGGGGATCGTCCTGCTGCTGGCGACGGCCCTGAACGTGCGGATCTACGTCAACGGTCCCTCGAACCGCTACTGGCACCTGGTGGAGTGGATCGAGACCCACGTCGCGCCGGAGGACTGGGTGGGCTCCATGCAGTCCGGCACCATCGGCTTCTTCCACGACCGCACCGTCAACCTGGACGGGAAGGTGAACCCCCACGCCCTCGCGGCCCGGCGCACGGGGAGCGCCGCCGACTATGCGGCCACCGTCGAGGTCGGCGACCCGCCGGCGCCGCTGTCGTACATCGTCGACTGGATCCACATCGCGCGGTGGCTCGAGGAACCGGGGATCGCCGCGCGCTACCGGCTGGTGCTGGAGGATCCGGCGGCCGACATCGCGGTGCTCGGTCGCCGGGACGAC
>CAZSNA010000179.1:0-1647 GCA_964607825.1 uncultured Fibrobacteraceae bacterium
TCTTCGCGGACTAACCCACGATAGCCGATGTGCCCAGCCGTTCCATCTTGTCTAGGGACTGGACAAGCATCTAGCGTCGATAAGCGAGGAGGCCCCGGCAATGAGCCGGGGCCTTCCCCTTTTTCGTCTTGACTCGATGCGAACAGTCGATTAAAATGGTTGTTTGAATCGATTGTTTCACCCCAGCGAGGCCCCCGATGACCGAGCCCAGCACACAGGACCGCCTTCTCGACGCCGCCGAGCGCCTCTTCGCCGAGCGCGGCTACGACGCCGTCTCCATCCGCGAGATCGCCGGCACGGCCGACGTGAACGTGGCCGCGGTCAACTACCACTTCCAGGGCAAGCTGAACCTGTACCAGGAGGTGCTGCGGCGTCGGATCGTCCCCAAGCGGGACAAGCTGCTGGCGGCCCTCGACGCCGTCGAGGCCGCACCCGACGACGCGCCGCGGCTCGAGATGATGATCCGCGCCTTCATCGGCACCCACCTCGAGGACGCCCTGCGCGAGCTGCGGGGCATCCTGGGCCTGCACCTGATGGCCCGCGAGATGTCGGAGCCGCGACAGGGGGGGCAGGTGCTGTTCCGGGAACTCATCGGGCCCGTCCGCACGCGCCTGCTGGTGATGTTCCGCGTGTACGTGCCCGAGGCGAGCGACGTCCAGATCCAGATGGTCGTCATGAGCCTGGTGGGGCAGTTCATCTACTACGCCATGTTCTGGCACAACCACCGGCACCTGTCCGATCGGGCGCAGGACGCGGGCCCGCCGTTCCTGCCCATGGGGGACGACGTGGAGACCTACATGCAGACCGTCATCGACCACGTGACCCGCTTCACCCTGGGCGGAATCCGCGAGATCGTCGAAGGAGGGGAATCGTGATCCGCATCTCGACAGCCCTGACGGCCCTGCTGGTCCTCGCGACCGGCTGCGCCGTGGGGCCCGACTACGAGAGACCCCGCGTGACCGACCTGCCCGACGACTTCGTCGAGGCCCCGGCCGCGGCCGGCCCCGTGGCGGCGCCGGACCACGCCTGGTGGTCGGACTTCGGTTCGCCGGAGCTCGACGCCCTGGTCGGGGAGGCCCTCGCCGCCAGCCCCGACATGGCGGCGGCCGCCGCGCGGGTGATGGCCGCCCGCGGCCGCCTCGAGAGCGCCGACGCGAGCCGTCTGCCCTCGGTGGAGGTCGGCGGCACGGCGAGCCGCGCCCAGTCCACCCTCGCGCGCTTCGGGGGCGTGGGCTCCTTCACCCAGGACTTCTTCACCGCCACCGCGAACGCCGCCTACGAGCTCGACCTCTGGGGCCGCCTCTCGCGCACGCGCCGCGCGGCCTGGGCCGCGGCCCTGGCGAGCGAGGCCGACCGGCGCACCGTGCAGCAGGCCCTGATCGCCGACGTGACCCGCGGCTGGCTGGCCGTGCACGAGGCGCAGGCCCAGCTCGAGCTGGCCCGTGGCACCGCCGCCGCCTACGCGCGCAGCCGCGACATGGTGGAGGACCGCTACCTGGCCGGCGTGGCCGGTGCGGTCGACCTGCACCTGGCGCGCCAGACCCTGAGTTCGGCCGAGGCGCTGGTCGCCCTGCGCGAGCAGGAGCTGGCGGCGACGCGGCGCGGTCTGGAGCTGCTGCTGGGCCGCTACCCCGCCGGCGCGCTGAC
>CAZSNA010000180.1:0-1544 GCA_964607825.1 uncultured Fibrobacteraceae bacterium
GACGCCCAGCGAGCCCGGCCCGTACGCCTCCGCCTTGTCGCCGCCCGCGGCCGCGTACTCTATGCACACCGGCGCGCCGCCGGAGGCGGGGTTGGGGTAGATCCGCAACGCGTGGGCCGGCGGCGGGCCCTCGGACACGGCCACGTCCTGCTCGTAGGTGGCGTACCAGACCTCCTGGCCCGGCTCCGCCATGTACGCCACGTGGGGCGTGCCGTCCGGTTCCAGGTCGATGGCCGAGCGCAGGCCGCGGCCGTCGATGTCGTCCACGATCTCCGCATACCAGGTGCCGCCGGTCTTCCAGATGTGGCGCAGGCGCCCGAGGCCGACGTGATAGTAGGAGATGTGGGGGTCGCCGGCGGCGTCGACGGCGATGGACAGGCCGTCGCCGGTGCTGTGGTTGTCGGGGATCGCCTCGGGGGTCCAGACGCCGGCGGTGCGGCGGGCGTAGCGCAGGGCCTCGGTGACCTCGTTGCGATAGCAGATGTGGATGTCGCCGTCGGGCCCCACGGCGATGCTGGACCAGGTGCCGACGTCCGGCAGGTCGTCCACCAGCTCCAGCGTCCAGACGCCCGCGCCGGAGCGGCGGGCGTACATGAGATTGCCGTTGGTGCGGTCGTAGTAGGAGATGCGCGGGCGCTCCAGGGCGCTCAGGGCGATGGACGTGTACTCGCCCACGTCGTCGGGGCCGCCGTCGACGGTCTCCACATACCACGTGCCGCCGCTCTTGTACGCCAGGCGCAGGTCGCCCTCCGGCGAGGCGTCGTCCGCCTTCCAGTAGTAGCTGATCCAGGGCGTGTCGCTCGAGTCGATCACGATGTCCGACCAGCCGCCGGAACACTCGTCGTACACGCCCTCCGGCAGATCGCTCGACCACGAGGCGCCGTCGTACGTGATGTGGAACAGGCTCCAGCCGAGGATATTGCCGGCCTGGACGGCGAAATGCGCTACGCCGCTCCCGTCGAGGTCGATGGCGCACTGGTTGATGTAATCGCCGACGTGATTCTGCTCCCTCTCCCACTCGCCGTCCTCCAGCCACGCGTAGTACAGGTTGGCGTTGGTGCCGACGAACTCGCGCGTGTAGGCCAGATGCGGCGTGCCGGCGGCGTCGACGACGAGGTCCGTGTACTGGGTCGTCGTCAGGCCGCTCGAGCTGGCCACGTGGTCGGGCACGAAGGTCCCGGCGGCGGCGGGGCCCGCGAACGCCCCGAGGGCCAGGACGAGGATCGTCGTTCGGATCGATACGGCTGGGGTACGCATGGTGCAAGCTCCTGCGTTGAGGGCTGCGAGCGGTGCGGAGGAGTGATCTGTCCGGCTGCGTCTGGGTGACGGCCCGCGCCGCCGTGTCTCCGGCGACCGTTCGCATGGTCATAAGGATACGCGCAAAGACGGACCGGATCGGACCATGAATTCCCGAACCGCCTTCCGGATTCTTGCCGGATCGTGGGCGCGATCCCCTATTTCACGATCTGCAGCCGCTCCGCGACGACCCGTCCTCCCTGCTCGAAACGCACCAGGTAGGTGCCGGCCGGCGCCCGGGCGCCCAG